>JAISIF010000095.1 GCA_031262165.1 Myxococcales bacterium
CTCTCAGTTCGCGAAGCTCAGCAACAATAGCGTGAAGCACCTCTAGACGGGGCTCTTTCACTGATTGATTGAACAGTGCCCTCGCAAGTGCAGCAGCACTCGTTTCATTGTGTTGATGCGCTGATCGCAGTTTGCGAAGCTCAGCAACAATAGCACGACACGCCTCTAAATTGGTCTCTTGCGCTGATTGATTGACCAGTGCCCTCGCAAGTGCATCAGCAATCGTTTCATTGTGTTGATGCGCTGCTCGCAGTTCGCGAAGCTCAGCAACAATAGGATGACGCGCCTCTGCACTGGTCTCTTCCCCTGATTGATTGACCAGTGCCATCGCAAGCTGCCTGGCAATCTCTTCATTGCTTGGATGCGCTGCTCGCAGTTCTTGATGCTCAGCAACAATAGCGTGATGCGCCTCTAGACTGGTCACTTTCACTGATTGATTGACCAGTGCCTCCGCAAACCGAATGAGAATCTCTTGATTGTTCGGATGGGCTGCTCGCAGTTCGCGAAGCTCATCAACAATAGCACGACGCGCCTCTAGACTGGTCTCTTCCTCTGATTGATTGACCAGTGCCCTCGCAAGCTGCCTAGCAATCTCTTCATTGTTCTGATGCGCTGATCGCAGTTCGCGAATCTCAACAACAATAGCGTGATGCGCCTCTAGACGGGTCTCTTTCACTGATTGATTGAACAGTGCCCTCGCAAGCTGCCTGGCAATCTCTTCATTGCTTGGATGCGCCGCTCGCAGTTCGCGAAGCTCAGCAACAATAGCGTGATGCGCCTCTAGACTGGTCACTTTCACTGATTGATTGACCAGTGCCCTCGCAAGCTGCCTAGCAATCTCTTCATTGTTCTGATGCGCTGATCGCAGTTCGCGAATCTCAGCAACAATAGCGTGATGCGCCTCTAGACGGGTCTCTTTCACTGATTGATTGAGCAGTGCTATCACAAATAGCTCGGCAATCTCTTCATTATTCGGATGCGCTGATCGCAGTTCGCGAAGCTTAGCAACAATAGCGTGAAGCGCCTCTAGACTGGTCGCTTTCTCTGATTGATTGACTAGGGCCTCCGCAAGCCGAACGAGTTCAGAGCGCGTCTTTACATCGTCTACATCATCATTCTTTTTAACTCGTCTCAATAACTCTTCCAGAACGATTCGAACCGCCTCGTGTTTATCCGCATCATACACGATGGCCATGATATTGCGCTTGTCGAGCGCCCTGTATCTATCGGAAATCGTCTCGCCTCTTGAGACATCGGGACAGGTGATCGCAAAGTGTGGCATTTCAGAACGATCCACATTTTTCAAAACCTCCATGGTTCGGTCTTCCGTCAAGCCACATCCCAGAAACAACAAATCTTTTTGCTCGAAGCTCTTTCTGAGAGCCTTGGTCAGGTTAAAGTTCTTCTCATTATAAAAGTTTTCATATTGCTCAAGGGTTAATACCATATCAGTGGCTGGTGAATCGATATCACCATGCATTTTGACAAGAACACCTGCCAGATTATTTCGAAGCGCTCGAGTCAAAATTCCGTGTTGCGTCGGTCCTATCACTTTCGGAAAAGCCCCTTGAAGCTGATACGCTCTTTCCAATACGTGGTCGAAATTCGTAGTTAGCACCAAGGATTGAAACAGCCGCGGAAGGATATACACGGCCGCCTTTTTTAGATCGGAATCATTGATTCGATTCGGATGAAATTCCTTCTTAATAACGCTATGAAAAGCATGGTCACCTAAGCGTTTGCAGATTTCCGAAGCGACTTCCTCATACATTCCTTTTCTAAAACACTCTTCGAGCTCTTCATTGGTATAAGGTGGATTTGAAATAAACTGGCCATTCACTTTTCTTAAGAAGTTTTGCCAAGTTGGATATATGGATGCCGATAGTCCTGCTCCGACAAAAGGCACAACTTCATTTTTCTTGGTTCGTTCGAGTAAGTCTTCAAATGCGAATTCATTGGCGGGGGAATTCATCTTCATAATATCATCGAATGTCATTTTAGTTTCCTCCGCTGGGTGTTGACCAGGGCCATCGAGTTTTGTTTTTCGACGCAAGATCGAGGCGTGTCTTCCGCCCTGGGTGTTGCCCCTGATCCGTTTCGGTGGACAGTTTGTTAAGCGATTAGTGCCTTCCGGTCCATTCGGTTGACACGTTTTTCGAACGCTCTTTCAAATATCCCTTTGCCCCGCTCGCCCGTGAATCCATGAATTGAATTTTTTCAGTTTTATTTGTCTGGACGACAAAGGGATAAATCCCCTGGCTGGATTTTCTGGAAGAGAGAACGGCTCAACAACCTTCGATCTCCACGGCTTTGGTGACCTTCGACAGATTCGATTCTCTCGAAAGCGCGACTTCTCGACGCTCGCCAACCGCCTTGCCACAGATGTCTTGCGACACTTTGACCTTCAATTTCATATCGGCGTAATTCTCGGCGCGAATGACGAGGAAATAGGTTCGCTCTCTATTATCATACAATGTGCGGCAATTTGAATTGTATCCCTCGCCTCGGAGTTCACCGTTTTCATTCTTGGAGACGCTCCATTCGACAGTGAAATCATTGAGCGGCTCATTCGTCTCCGCGTCGGTCACGCAGATCTCCATGGCAGTGGACATACAATCGCTTGAAAAACAACATCCCATGCCGAAAAGCACGATGGTGAGTGAAGCAATGAAATAGCGGAACATGGTTGCCACCTTTCTATGGAGATAGGGGAGATGAATTCCCTGAAGAGCGATGCGTCATTGCAAGCGAAGCGCGGCAATCCATTATCATTTCAATAGAGCATAAAATGGATCGCTTCGTCGCATCCGCTCCTCGCAATGACGGCAGCGGTTTGTCTCTCATCCATCGCCTATCCAACGGCGATGGCGTCGATCTCCACGCGGGCGCCTTTGGGCAGGGCAACGACCTGGATGGTCGTGCGGGCTGGGGGCTCGTTCGCGAAGACCTCGCCATACACGGCGTTCACGCGCTGAAAGTCACCGAGGTCGGTCAGGTAGATGGTCGTGCGGACGACGCGGTCGAACCCGAGACCTGCCGCGGCGAGGACTGCCCCGAGGTTCTTGAGCACCTGCCGCGTCTCGAGATCGATGTCCCCTGAGACGAGCGTGCCTGTGGTTGGATCGAGCGGGATCTGTCCCGAGCAGAAGAGGAGCCTGCTGCCCTGGGCGGCCATGGCCTGCGAGTAAGGGCCGATGGCTGCGGGCGCGGTCGATGTGGCGATGGGAGTCTTCATGATCGTTGTCTCCAAACGCCTGCTCTCGGCGCTCCGCGTCCGCTCTCTCCCGTAAGCGTCAGAGAGCGTGAGGAATGGCTAATCGTCGTGTAGGGGCGTTGCGGGCAACGCCCGTCGTGCTTGTGTCGAATGACGACCACAGGCCATTGCGCAAAACGCCCTTCCGCCAAACGCGCAACACCTGGTCGAAATCGCCAGAACTCGATTGCCCTGGCTCAGGAGCTCAGGAGCGCATCACCTCGATGACGCCCGAGATGCGCTCGATCACGCTGCGCAGCTCTTCGAGCTGCTTGAGGTTGGAGATCTTGACTTCGAACGTGTTGACGGCGCGGTCGTCGGTCGTCACGCGGCAGTTCGCCTGAATGATGCTCACGCCCTTCTTGCTGAAGGCCGTGGAGATGTCGGCGATCATGCCAGCGCGGTCGGTCGTCATGATCCGCAGCGTGACCGGGCGGGTGAAGTCGGGCTTCACGTCCCAGGTGACCTCGATGCGGCGGTTGGGATCCGTGGCGAGGACCTTGTCGCAGGAGGCCGTGTGGACCGTGATGCCGCGACCGCGCGTGATGAAGCCGATGATGGGATCGCCCGGCACTGGGCCGCAGCAGCGACCGAAGATGACCAGCGCGTCGTCGATGCCGTTGATGCGCACGCCCGACTTGGTGTCGCGGTTCGTCACCTTGTTGATGATGCGGGTGAGCGTGCTCTCCTCGGGCACCAGCTCGGGGCCACGTGGCACGCCCACGGCCTCCTTGTCGGCGAGCTTCTCTGGGGAGACGTGCTTGGCGAGGATCTGCGTGGGCAGGACCTTGCCGTAGCCCACGGCCACGAGCAGTGCCTCCTCGGTGCGGAAGCCGAGCGCCTCTGCCGTCTTCTTGAACTCGCCCGACTTGATGAGCTTGTTCAGCGTGAGGTTGAAGCGCTTGAGCTCGCGCTCGGTGAGGCCCTTGCCCAGCTCCAGGCTCTGCCCGCGCTGTTGCTCCTTGATGTAGCCGCGGATGCGCGCCAGGGCGCGGCTCGACTTGACGAAGTTCAGCCAGTCCTTGGACGGGTGCGAGTTGGGGTTGGTCAGCACCTCGACCGTGTCACCGTTCTTCAGCTGGTAGCGCAGCGGGACGATTTTCCCATCGACCTTGGCGCCCACGCAGCGGTCGCCGATGTCCGAGTGGATGGAATAGGCGAAATCGACGGGCGTGGCGCCGAGTGGCAGCGTCTTGACGTCGTGGGAAGGCGTGAAGACGAAGACCTCGTCCGCGAATAGGTCGCCCTTGAACGCGTCGAGGAACTCCTTGGGATCCTTGAGGTCGCGCACCCAGTCCATGAGCTGGCGCAGCCACCCGAACCGCGTGGCGTCGTCGCCCGCGCTCTTGGCCTTCCCCTCCTTGTAGGCCCAGTGCGCCGCGATGCCCTCCTCTGCGATGCGGTGCATCTCCTCGGTGCGGATCTGGACTTCGAGGTGGTCACCAAAGGGCCCGATCACCGTCGTGTGGAGCGACTGGTAGAGGTTGGGCTTGGGGATGGCGATGTAGTCCTTGAAGCGGCCTGGGATCGGCTTCCAGAGCGTGTGAACGAGGCCGAGCGCCGCGTAGCAGGCGGGCATCGACGGCATGATGAGGCGGAAGGCGATGAGGTCATGCACCTGGTCGAACGTCAGGCCGCCCTTCTTCATCTTCTTGTCGATGCTGTAGAGGTTCTTGAAGCGCCCCTGGACCTGGAGGACCGAGAGGTTGTTCTCGGCCAGCTTGGCGCGAAGGATGTCCTGGACGTCCTCGATGTATTTCTCGCTGGCCTTCTTCTTCCGCTCCATGCGCTCGTGGAGATCCTGGAATTCGGCGGGCTTGAGATACTTGAAGGAGAGGTCCTCCAGTTCCTGCTTGATCCAGCCGATACCGAGGCGGTTGGCGAGCGGCGCATAGATGTCGAGCGTCTCCTGCGCGATGCGTTTCTGCTTCTCGGGGAGCATGTGCTCGAGCGTCCGCATGTTGTGCGAGCGGTCGGCGAGCTTGACCAGGATCACGCGAATGTCGCGCGCCATGGCCACGATCATCTTGCGGAAGTTCTCGGCCTGCTTCTCCTCTTGTGAGGCGTTGGCCGACAGCTGCGAGAGCTTGGTGACACCATCGACGAGCTGGGCCACCTCGGCGCCAAACAGCTCCGTGATGTCCTCCATCGTGGTCAGCGTGTCCTCGATGGTGTCGTGGAGCAGACCCGTGATGATGGAGGCCTCGTCGAGCTTGAGCCGCGCCAGGATGCCGGCCACCTCCAGGGGGTGAATGAGGTAGGGCTCTCCTGATTTACGCACCTGACCCTGATGGACCTTGGCGCTGAAGACGTATGCCTTCTTGATGGCGTCGAGGTCTGCGTCGGGGTGATACGACTGAACCCGATCGAGGATGTCGTTGAGCCGGAGCATGGGTCTCCAAGGTCTGTCTGTAAAAAGGAGGGCGGCGCCACTCTGGTCATCGAAGGGGCGCCGCACGCAGGTTCGTCCGATTGTCTGAACTCGAGGCGAGATGCGCAGCCTACAGACCTTGTTTCGCGCTGTCTAATTTCGTCTTGGACGCGCCGCTCTGACGGGCGCGGGCCATCGAAAGAAGCGGCGGCAGCGGCGCTCGGAATTCAATTATTATTTGTCTGTCCGTCATTCATTTCGTCAGGACGCCACGCATCGATGTATCGACACGTCGAATGAGGCGAGGTGATTGTTCTCAGGGCTTATCCCTCAATTATCCCGTCGCCCCGCTTTTCCATGAAACGCCAGCCTTCGTTGGTCGCTTCCGTCAGGCATTCCCCGTCCTTCGCGGTGCAAAGGCCCTCATCGAGGAATAAGCCCTAAGAATAGGGAAGACGGATTCGACGAATATGTCTTCGGAATATGTCTTCGGCCTGGTGGGCGGCGCTCAGCTGAATCGATACGCGCAGCTGCTCGTGTTTGGCGAATAGACATTCGATACGGCGAATCCAAAATTGCAGAATGGAACGGATCTCAAATTGGAATTAGGCCTTCATTTGAATGTGAATTTTTGAAATTCGAATTCTGAATTTATCTCCTGCGGTTTTGAAAATACCCGGCATGTCCAGGGATTTTCATTTCTTGGGCGGCCCTCCCTACAGAAAAGGGTGTCTCGAACGATCCGCGAGCTCTTCCCTCTTCTTTCATTTGGTCGAGGCGCAGAATGTGGGGGAGGCCCCGTCCAGGCGATTGTCCCCACGGCCTGCCCGAGTGCCTTTGGGCGCATGAACCGTCCCGAGCGAATCCTGCGACTCGTCGCGCTGTTCCTGAGCGCCCGCGCGCCGCTCTCGTTCCAGAAGATCCAGGAGCTCTTCCCCGTCGACTACGGCAGCGGGAGCCGACGCTCGGCGCTGCGCCTGTTCGAGCGTGACAAGCGCGCGCTCGCCGAGCTCGGGATCGCCCTCGAATACCTCCCGCCACGCCACGAGCCAGAGGCCGAGGACGAGGGCTATCGCCTGTGCCGCGATGGCGGACGAGGGAGCGCGGCCATTCTGGACGCCGAGGCACGCGCCGCGCTGCTCGCTGCTGGCCGCCTGGCCCTCGCGTCGAACCTGTGCGTCGATCGTTCGGAGCTCGAGAGCGCGCTGCGCAAGGTGGCGCTGAGCGATCCAGATCCCTTTTCCCCGGAGGAGGCGTGGGATTGGGTTCGGTTGGAGCCCCACGTCGCCACGGGCGATGCCGCTGCCACCGCCGATGCCCAGCGCCACCTCGACGCGATCTGGCGCGCGCTCGTCGAGCGCAAGCGGCTGTGGCTCCACTATGTGACGGCGGATGCGCCCGATGGTCTGGGTCGATGGGTCGAGCCTTGGGGGCTCTCGTGGACGCGTGGCGCCTTTGCGCTGAGGGGCTTCTGCCACCTGAGGCAGGCCGAGCGGACCTTCTGTCTGAGCCGCATTCGCCGCGTCGAGGTGAACGCGACGCGCGCCTATTCACCCGACTTCGAATTGCCCAGCCCCACCGACTTCGACCCCGAGGTCCGCGCGCGGCGTGCGAGTTGGCTCTTCCCCGAGCACGCGCCTCTGCGCGTGGAGCTCGCTCTGGCCAAGCCTCTGGTTCCATTCGCAGAGCGGCTCTTCCCTGGCGCTGTCCGCCTCGTCTCGACCCGCGCCGGGCTACAGATCTGCCTGGAGGTCACCTCGCTCGATAATCTGATCTCCTACGCGCTGCGACAGGGGCCTGGCGTGCGTCTGCTGGCGCCAAGCGAGGCCATCGAGCGGCTGTGTGCCATCGCTGGCCAGGCGCTGCGCGCCCACGGTGGCGACCCGTGACGTGTGGGCGTGAAGTGAACGTGACCGGGCACGTCGTCGTGAACGCGAACGACACCCAGCCCAGCCCAAGCGAGGAGAGGAGGCGTCGCGATGTCATCTGCCGCGCACGAGGAGATCCGCAGGCTCCTGCTCATCATCCCCTATGTCGCGCGCCACCCGGGCGTTCGGCTCGGCGTGCTGGCCCGGAAGCTGGGCGTCACGCCCAAGCGGCTGCGGCGCGATCTCGATCGGCTCAGCCTCATCGGCACGCCGCCCTTTGGTCCAGACGATCTGATCGACGTGGCGCTCGTCGATGGCCGCCTCGAAGTCCATCAAGCACAGAATTTCACGCACCCGCCTCGGCTCACGCTGCGAGAGGCGTGCGCTCTGTGGGCAAACGCCCAGTTCGCGATGCCGCTCTTTGGAGATGCCCTGCGCCGGGCGCGGGCGCACCTACAGGCCGCGCTGCTCGCCTCGGAGCGCGGCGAGTTCGCGCGTCTGTGCCAGCGCCTGGGCGTGCCTGACTCGCCGATCGATGGCCTGCTCGAAGCGCTGTGTCAGGCCATGCGAGAGCGGCGCGAGATCAGGTTCGATGAGCTCAACGCCGAGCGCTGCCAGCGGATCGAGCGCGTGGTGGAGCCCTGGGCGCTGCGCGAGCAGAGGGGACACTGGCACCTCGAAGGCTTCTGCGTCGGGCGCCAAGGGCTGCGCCGCTTTGCGGTGGAGCGCCTCTCGGCTCTCTCGTTCACGGGGCGGTACTTCGAGCGGCGTGGCCGCGGGCCAGAGCGACAGCGGGGCGCGCGTCCCGTTCTCATCGAGGCCGACGAGGCGCTCATCCCCTGGCTTCTGGAAGAGCTGGGCGCCAGCGCGCTCGACTGGCGCCCGGAATCGGGCAGGCGCGTGCTCGAAGTCCGGCCCGAGGCGCGCGCCGACTTCGTCCTCCTCGTCGCGTCGCTGGGTGGCCGCGTGCAGATCCTCTCGCCATCCGATCTGATTGGCGCGGTCGCGCAGGTCTGCCGCAGGGCATTGGCAGAGCACGCGCTCATGGCCAGTGCGGAGGCCTCCTGACGCAGAACAATCGAGCGCTGCCGTCACGAGCGTGGGCGCGGTTCAGGTTCATCTCTCGCTCAACCACTCACCAGCGAGTCGCTCGTAGGTGAGGCGCAGGAGCTTCTCGATGACCTCGGCCTCGGCATTGGCCTCGTCCAGAGGCAGGCGCTCGGCGCGCGGGCCCGAGAGCCATTCGGCCGAGCTGATCTGGAGCAGCGCGTCGTTCAGCGACGGTAGCGCCGCCTCGAACGAGGCGAGCGGCTCGACGTGCCAGGGCAGGGGCAGGGGGCTCGTTCGGGAAACGTGGAAACGGGATGCCTGGCTGGTCCACGTCTGACGCCTGATTCATCGATGGCGAAGTCATGAGGAGGACTCTGGCGCGAACGGGGTCTGTTTTCAGACGCGGCCACGCCCTGGCTCAGCCAAGAGGCTGTCGGCAACGCCGACAGGGGAGGCGCAGCGGCGGGAAACCGTCATTCGCGCTCGCTCAGGCGCTCCCCCATGAGTCGGTCGTAGGCCAGGAGCGAGAGCGCCTCGATGATCGCCCCCTCGGTGGATGAGGCGTCCACGGCGCTCGGCCCAGCGAGCCATCGCCCATCGCCCGACTGGAGCAGCGAGGCGTTCAGCGAGGGCATCTTGGACTCGAAGGTGGAGACGATCCGCAGGTGCTTCGGCAGCGGCAGCCTGGCGGCCCGGAGGATCTTGGCCGAGAGGTAGAAAACGCTGAAGGCGGGCTTGGCCTCGATCTTGGGCAGCGGCTGGTTGGACCAGAAGAGCGCCGCCGTCTCGTAGCGCCGTCGGCCGAGCTCACCGGCGTCGAAGCCCACCGACGCGAACGTGTG
>JAISIF010000041.1 GCA_031262165.1 Myxococcales bacterium
TGGCTGGGGAGCTGGGGGGAGCTGGCGATGCAACGATTCTCCCATCACGGCGTTCGTCCGGCGCCTGCGCGAAAAGGGAACACCTCCTCTGCTCGCCATCGTCGCCGGAATGCGGAAAACCCTCGTCATCGCCAACACGCTCATTCGAAAACATTGATCGTGGAATTCGAAAATGAGCCTGGCCCGAGCGCCCCACACCGAGGTTTTGAAACAGATCTATTCATGGGGTCTGTCTTCAAATGTTTCTCGGCAAATGTTTCTCGGCAAATGTGCCGTCATTGCGAGTGAAGTAATTCAGAGTGGTCGTCGAATTTGATCGTCCATGAATAATGAATTGCTTCGTCGCTGCGCGCCTCTCTTCAGAGGAGAGATGTTTTTCGAGAAGTTTCTCAGGAAATAGAATTTCGATTTCTCTTTTTGATTTTTCGATACCGGATCCCTCGTCGCTCTGACAGAAGGCCGCCCTTTTTCATTTGGCGAGTCGTCCACAGCTCCATCGATTCGATGGCTCGTCGGTTTCGGATGGAGGCGGACCGACATGGAGAAATTCATTCTCGCGATCGATCAGGGGACGACCGGGACGACGTGCCTAATCCTCGACAAGGCGCTTCAGGTGCGCGCGCGCTGTTCGCAGGAGATCCACCAGATCTTTCCCAAGCCAGGGTGGGTCGAGCACGATCTCGAGGAGATATGGGCCACGGTCGCCAAGCTCGTGCCGCGCACGCTGGACCAGGCCGGCATCCGTGCCAACGACCTCGCCGCCATCGGCATCACCAATCAGCGCGAGACGACGGCGCTGTGGCGACGCTCGGACGGCCAGCCCCTGCACAACGCCATCGTGTGGCAGTGCCGCCGGACTTCGGACGCGTGTGAGCGCCTGCGCAGCGAGGGCAAGGCGCGCCTCGTCCGCAACCGCACTGGGCTCGTGCTCGACCCCTACTTCTCGGCCACGAAGCTCGCCTGGCTCCTCGACAACGTCCCGGGCGCGCGGCGCGACGCCGAGCGCGGCGAGCTGGCCTTTGGCACCATCGACACGTTCCTGCTGTGGCGCCTGACGGGCGGCGCTGTCCACGCAACCGATGCGTCGAACGCCGCGCGCACCCTGCTCTTCAACATCCGACACTGCGCTTGGGATGGCGCGCTGCTCGAACTCTTCGGCATCCCGGCCAGCGGCCTGCTCCCCGAGGTGCGCGCCTCCTCGGAGATCTACGGCGAGACGCGCGGCCTGAGCTTCTTGCCCGATGGCCTACCCATCGCGGGCATCGCGGGCGACCAGCAGGCGGCGCTCTTTGGCCAGGCCTGCTTCAACCAGGGCGAGGCCAAGTGCACCTTCGGAACGGGCGCCTTCCTCCTGATGAACATCGGCCCCAAACCGCTCACCTCGACCTTTGGCCTGCTCACGACCGTGGCCTGGAAGATCGGCGACGAGGTGACCTACGCCTTCGAAGGCAGCGCGTTCATCGCCGGAGCAGCGGTCCAGTGGCTGCGCGACGGCCTCGGCATCATCGAGACGGCCGCACAGAGCGAGGCGCTGGCGCGCACGGTCGAGGACGCGGGCGAGGTCATCTTCGTCCCAGCGCTCACGGGCCTGGGCGCGCCGCACTGGCGGGTCAGCGCGCGCGGGCTCCTGGCCGGGCTGTCGCGCGACACGACGAAGGGGCACCTGGCGCGCGCCGTCCTCGAGGGCATCGACTTTCAGGTGCATGACCTCATCGCCGCGATGGAGGCCGACTCCAAGACATCGCTGCCCAGGCTCATGGTCGATGGCGGCGCGTCGGCCAACGGGCTCCTGATGCAGTTCCTGGCCGATCTGATCGACGTCCCCGTGATCCGGCCGAAGATGATCGAGACCACGGCGTTCGGCGCGGCCTTCCTCGCGGGGCTCGCGGTGGGGCTGTGGAACGACAAGGCTGCCATCCGGGAGGCGTGGGAGCGCGACGCCTGCTTCGAGCCGTCGATGGCCGCGGCCGATCGCGAGGTTCGTCTGGCCCGATGGCGAAAGGCGCTGCGCCAGGCATGAGCTGGTCGCGCCTTCTTTCCACGAGGCGCGTGCTCTCAGCCTCGTCTCGACAGCGCCTTCGCGAGGCTCGGTCCTCATTCAGGGATAAGCCCTAAGCCCTAGATTCGACACGACCACGCCCTCCGGCCCTCCGGGCCCCCTCCCGGAGAGGGAGGCTTTTCCTCACCGAGGAGCCTGTCTGCGAAGCCGACAGGGGGAACTTTCGGGATGGCAATCGTTGGAACGCGACTGCCCTGCCCCTGCCCCGACGCGTTATCGATCCGAGGACGTGGAGGAGATCGTGGGGCTGTCCCTGCCCCTGTCTCTGTCCCGACGCGGCCCCCGATGCCTGCTTTGGGAGCGCTGCGCCGACGTCCTGTTCGCGCGGATTTCCCTCACGGTAGGCGGCCTCTGGAGCCTCTTTTTGGCGCCTTGACCCTGACATTCAGCCGGGCTAGTCGCCCGCCGCCATGAAGATCACCGAGTTCCTCGCCCCCGATGCCGTCGTCAGCTCGCTAACCGCCACAGACAAACCAGCCGTCGTGGCAGAGCTGTGTGAGGTCCTCTGCAGGCACGCGCCCGCGGCGAGCGCCCAAAACCTCCCAGCCATCCTGCTCGAGCGCGAGCTCCTCTCCTCCACGGGGATCGGCGAAGGCGTCGCCATCCCGCACGGCAAGGTCACTGGACTGCCGGGGCTGGTGGCCGCGTTCGGCGTCTCGCGGCGAGGGATCGACTTCAACTCCATCGATGGGAAGCCGACCCAGCTGTTCTTCGCCCTGCTCGCGCCCGAGAATTCAGCGGGCATCCACCTCAAGGCGCTCGCCCGCATCAGTCGCATCTTCAAGAACCCCGCTTTTCGTCGATCCATCCTCGACGCGTCCGACGCGCACGCCATCTACGACATCATCTCGGCGGAAGATTCGCGAACCTGACGCGCCTCCTCCAGTTGTTGCCTCACCCGCGTCGATGTCGAGGCGCACCAGACGGACAGACGACCGATGAAGACGCTCACCGTCGAAGACCTGCTGGCGCACGAGGGGCAGGCGCTGCAATTGACGCTCGTGGCAGGCCGTGAAGGCCTCAATCGCTCCATCTGTTCGACGCGGATTCAGAAGTCGGGGTTGGCGCTGACCGGATTCGTCGAGCAGCTGCACCCGGATCGCATCCAGATCTTCGGCAACTCGGAGATCACCTTCCTGACCTCGCTGTCGGCCTCGCGCCAGGCAGAGATCTTCGAGACGCTGTTCGCCGTCCGCATCTCCTGCCTCGTGGTGACGCGCGATCTGGCGCTGCCTGACGGCCTCACCGCGACCGCCGAGCGCCGCGGTGTCCCGCTCTTCCGCACGGCGCTGCCATCGCATGAGTTCATCCAGGGCGCGCAGCGCTGGCTCGAGCGAGAGCTACAGCCCTACGTCTATATGCACGGCGAGATGCTCGACGTGTTCGGTGTCGGCACCTTCATCCTCGGCAAGAGCGGCATCGGGAAGAGCGAGTGCGCGCTCGATCTCGTGATGCGCGGCCACCGGCTGACCGCCGACGACGTCGTCAAGATCTGGCGCAAGGGCGACTCGGTCCATGGCGCGTGCTCCGAGCTCATCCAGCACCACATGGAGATCCGCGGCCTGGGCATCATCAACATCAAGGATCTGTTCGGCGCGGCATCGGTGCGCCAATCCAAGAAGATCGAGCTCGTCATCGAGCTCGTCGATTGGAACCCGGCCGAGGAATACGACCGCCTCGGCACCGAGGAGCGCACCTACAGCCTGCTCGACGTGGCCGTGCCCTTCCTCGTCCTGCCCGTTCGGCCGGGCCGGAGCACCACGACCATCATCGAGGTGGCGGCCCGCAACCAGCTCCTCAAGCAGCAGGGTGTCCACTCGGCGCGGGCATTCCAGGAGCGCTTCCACCGGTCGATTGCCGAGCAGACGCCGTGGCCCAAGCGCAAGCCCGGCTGAAGCCGAAGCCGAAGGCAAAGACATCCAAAAGACACATCCATCCACGCGACCGGAACGACTCATGACGACCAACGACTGCCTGTTCTGCCGAATCCGCGATGGCCAGATCCCTTCGCCCAAACTCTTCGAAGACGACGTCTGCTTTGCCATCGCCGACATCGCGCCCCAGGCGCCGACGCACCTCCTGATCCTCCCCAAACAGCACATTGCCTCGCTCGACGCGCTGAAGGGCGATGAAGAGGTGCAGATCGTCGGGCATCTCCTCGCCGTGGCGGCTCGACTCGCCCGCGCGCATGGCTTTGCCGACAACGGCTACAGGGCCGTCATCAACTGCAACACGCACGGCGGTCAGACCGTCTTCCACCTGCATGTCCACCTGCTCGGCGGACGGCAGATGGGTTGGCCTCCAGGGTGAGGAAGGACCGCCAGATGCGCCGCGCTCCGATGCTCATGCTGGGCGCGCTGGGCACCTCGATCGGGTTGCACGCCCTCGCCTTGACGCTCATCCAGCGACTGCCGCCCGTCGAAGCAGAGCTCCGAGCCGAGAGACAGACGACCACTCCCCTGGCCACATTCGTCGAGGTCGAGGTGGCGCGTGTGGGCTCGAGCGCGATGCCGCTTCGACTCGATGATGCGCTCGTGCCTGAATCACCCTCCTCCCCCGCGCCGCTGGCCGCGCCGTCTGCCACGCCGCGCGCTCGAAAGTCGCGTCGAGCGCGAGCGCGAGCACGGCTGCCTCTGCCTGAACCGACGGCGCCGATCTCGACGGCTGCGCCTCAGGACCAAGAGTCCACGCCAAGCCCGCGCGTTGCGGCTGCCTCGATCGAACCCACCGATTCGGACACGCTCGAACTCGAGGGCGCGCTGGCCCCATCGATGGACGTCGGCCCAGGCAGCGCCGTTTCGATTCCAGCTTCGACTTCGAGTTCGGCATCGAGCTCGACGTCTTCTTCGAGTTCGGGAGGCATCGACGCCGAGCTCTTGCGCACCATCGCCCATCGTCTCGACGCCTCTGCCACGCCGTGCTACCCGCGCTCGGCCCAGAGGCAGGGGCGCGAAGGCGTGTCCACGATGCGCTTCTGCATCGACGAGTCGGGAGCGCCCAGCAACGTTGCCCTGGTGCACTCCTCAGGCATTGCCCAGCTCGACGCGGCGGCCCACTGCGTCATCGATCGCGCGGCGCCCTTCCCACCACTCCCCAAACACTGCCTGACCGTCCCCATCCGATTTGCGCTGCGGCACCCATGAATCGATATCGAGAACCAAAATGAGCAGGGAAGAAGGGACGTTCTTCAAACGCCTTTTCAAAAATAATCGCTGGCAACGACCTCGCGCTGACGCTCGGATGATTTGACGATGATTTGCGCGGAATTCTCGCCTTCGCGCGAATGACGAGGATTTATTTTCGGAGGAATTTCATGAGTGACGAGAATCAAAAGATCGAGCGCAGAGATTTCCTCAAACTTTTGGGCACTGGCGCCTCCCTGCTGGCTCTGAATGGCTGCAAGGCAGACCAAGGCAGGATGCCGACACCCGAGCGTGGCGAGGTGCCGACCGACAAGATGACCTACCGGACCGATCCGGTGAAAGGCGATCGGGTTTCCCTGCTCGGCTATGGCTGTATGCGCCTGCCATGGCGGCCCAAGTCTGCCCTCCGCGAAGAGCAGAGCGAGATCGACCAGGAGGCCGTGAACGCTTCGGTCGATTACGCGATCGCGCATGGGGTCAATTATTTCGATACCTCACCGCGCTATTGCAAAGGCATGTCGGAGCGATCGATGGGCATCGCGCTCAGCCGTCATCCGCGCGACAAATATTTCCTCGCCACCAAGATGTCGAACCAGGCCGCCTGGAGCCGCGAGGCGTCGCTTGCGATGTATGATCAATCGCTCAAAGAATTAAAGGTCGATTACTTCGACTATTACCTCGTGCATTCGGTCGGGACACTCGAGAATTACAAGAAGCGCTATCTCGACAATGGGATAATGGACTTCATGCTCAAGGAGCGTGAGGCCGGTCGCATCCGCCACCTGGGTTGGTCATTTCACGGCCAAAAGGATTTTTTTGATTACATGATGAAAGAATCCGGCGTGAAATGGGATTTCGTTCAAATCCAATTGAATTATTTCGATTGGAAGACGGCACTCGGCAACACCAATGTCGATGCGAAATATCTATATGATGTCCTCACAGAGCTCGCTGTCCCGGCAATCATCATGGAGCCATTGCTCGGCGGGCGATTGGCCAGGCCGAATCACAAAGCCCAGGCCCTGTTCCGTCAATTCAATCCAAATGTGAGCTTTGCCTCATGGGCATTTCGATTCGCAGGTTCGCTCCCGAACGTTTTGACGCTGCTGAGCGGGATGACCTTCATGGAGGATCTGCGGGACAACATTCGGACGCTCGCCCCACTCGTGCCGATCACGAGCGAGGAGAGCGCGCTCCTCGAAGAGGTCGCGCAGTCGATGCTCGAATTCCAGACAATTCCCTGCACAGGCTGCCAGTATTGTATGCCGTGTCCGTATGGTTTGGATATTCCGGGGATTTTCGCGCACTACAATCGCTGCCTCGACGAAGGGAATTTCCCGGAAACGGCGCAGGAGGAGAATTACAAAAAGGCGCGGCGTGCCTTTCTCATTGGATTGGATCGCAGTGTCCCGCGCCTGCGCCAAGCCAATCGGTGCACGGACTGCGGCGTCTGCCAGAAGACATGTCCGCAAAACATTCGAATTCCCAAGGAAATGCAAAAGATCGATCGATATGTGGAAAAATTGAAACAGGAAGGATGAATTCCTGGCGATTTGAATTGGAATGACAGAATTTTCAAAAAACGATTGATGCCATTCATCCGGGGCTTATGGCCACCGGCTCCGACAATTCAATTTGAATACATCGATGAAATCGTAGGGAGCACCTCTCCAAGGAAATCGAATTCTATTTTCGAGGCATTTCATCTCGTTTTTGGGCGGTCGTCATTCGACACAAACACGACGGGCGTTGCACGCAACGCCCCTACAGATCCCGATTCGAGATCAAAAAAATAGAACAAAGGCCGCCCTGTCCTTGGCCAATTTCGCCGTTGACGCTCGCCAACCTACCGCTCTATGCGCCGCGCCTTTTTCACGTGTCGTTTTCGCCGTTGGTGTTGGCGGGCAAGGAGGTCTCTCATGGATATTCAGCCAAATTGTGTCCGGGGATGCTCCTTGAGGTGCGTGTAGGCGCCGTCTGGTTTTTCGTGACGGCTTTCTGTCGCGCGCACGCTCATCGAGCGTTGCGTTGTGAAACCGGTGCGT
>JAISIF010000192.1 GCA_031262165.1 Myxococcales bacterium
ACGGCGGGCCACATCGAGGTGGGGCTGGAGCAGGGCGCCCTTGGCTACGCGCCGATCCGCAACAGCGCCTTCTCCGTCCCTGAGCGCGAACATCTGATCAAACAGGTCCACATTTTCGAGCAGCAGATCATCTCCGGCAAAATCCGGGTGCCCTCGACGCTGGAAGAGCTGAACGCGATGAACATCTCGCAGGGCATTTCCTCGAAGGGTGCCGCGCCATTGGCCGCGCCTGTCCTCCAGACTGCCGCCAAGCCCCAAGAAGAGGGCACGACGACACAAGGCGAGGGCACTGCTGCTGCGGCACCTGCCCAAGAAGCGCCAGCTGCCATCGAGCCCGCTGTCGAGCCAGCCGCTCAGGAGTGATTGAGGGTTGATTGAATTTGACTGAAAAAAAGAGGCGGGTCCGACCGAGTTCGAGCCCGCCTTTTTTATTCGCGACAAAGAATGAGAATTCGAAAGTAGGGGCGATTATCAATCGTCCATTCCCAAGGATGATTTCATTCAATTTTCGATAATTGATGAAGGACTCATTCCTCAATTATCCAGTCGCCAAAGCTCGTCCGTGAAACGCCAGCCTTCGTCGCTTCGCTCTTCACTTCCGTCTGGAAGCTCAAAGCCTCGCGCCAAAGTCTGGCTTTCCCATCCTCGGTCCTCATCGAGGGATAAGTCCTAAACATGGGCGATTCATAATCGCCCCTTCGAATCATTGAATCATTGAATCACGGAATGACGACTTGATTCGACATCGAAACAGGGACGCCGCCCATGCAGCAGACATCTATGACGCCACGGATGCCACGTTCCATCCCTTCGATCGCTCTCGCCGCGCCCGTGGCGATGACCTTTGCGCTGACGCTGCTGCTTCCCTCGAAGGCGCTCGCCCTGACGTCCGTCACCATGGAGCAGCTGCGGCCCTATTTCTTCGACGAGACGGTTCAGCGCTTCGACGCCTACATCTGGCCTGCCTACGCGATGGCGTTCGTCGAGAACGCCATCCAGATCTGCTTCTGGGCCGCGCTCCTTCTGTTCACCTTGAACGCCTCCCTCATGGAGCGCTGCCTGTGCTTCACCGAGTCATTGGGGCGCCGCATCACCTCCGAGCGCCTCCAGAGGCTCGGCGCGGTCCTGTCCAAGGTCTGGGGCGATTCGACCTGGGCCGCGGCCATCCTCTTCGTTCTGGCCTACCTCGCCATCGAGCAGCTGCTCTTCCTGCCGAGCAGCTTCTACTTCGGCTGGGTGCGCGAGCATCAGTTCGGCTTCTCGGTGCAGTCGCTGCCGAGCTGGCTGTGGGACTGGACCAAGGGCTTCGTCTTCCACGCGATCTCGATGAGCGCCCTCGTGTTCGGGCTGTTTGGCCTCGCACGGCGGCATCGCAAGTGGTGGCTGCTCCTCGGTATCCCGTGCTCGATCCTGATGCTCGGCGCGGGCGTGCTCGATCCGCTGCGCACCAAGATGTTCCGCGACGACGAGCCGCTGCCCACTGGCCCTGTGCGCGAGGCCATCGTGGCCACGCTGACCAAGGCAGGCGTCGAATACGAGGACGTGCGCGTCCTGAAGATGCGTGAGATCTCGACGCGCGTGAACGCCTTCATCTTCGGCGTGGGTCCGTCGCGCCGCGTCATGCTCTACGACACGCTCATCGCCGCGATGACGCCCGACGAGATCGCCAACGTCGTGGCCCATGAGCTCGGACACCTGCACGACCGCTCGCTCGTCATGAACCTCGTCGGCTCGCTTCTGCTGACGCCGCTGCTCTGGTTCACCGCGTGGCTCTTGCGCGCGTTGGGCAGGCGGCAGCGCTTCGGCTTCGACGACGATCGCGACGTTCGCGCGCTTCCGGCCATCTTCGCCTTCCTCTTCGCGCTCGGCGCAGTGCTCGGCCCGATCCAGGCGGCCACATCACGCTATCGGGAGAACCGCGCCGACGACTACGCGCTCGACCTGCTCCAGAAGCCCGAGGCTTTCCGCTCGATGATGATCAAGCTCGCGCTCATCAACGCGCCTGATCTGCACCCGCCCCTCTGGATGCAGTTCCAGTGGAAGACGCACCCGCTCGTCATCGACCGCATCGGTCGCGCCGAGGCCTTTGCCAAGGCGCGCGGCATCGGGCTGACAGCGCCGACGCCCGAGCACTTCGCCCTGCCAGAGGACTTCCAGAAGCGGCTGACGCTCCGGGCCAAGGCGCTCCAGACAGAGGTGGTCAGCACCGAGTGATGTGTGAACGCGAGCGATGACGCGTCGTCCTTCGGAAACGCCATCGCCTCTCGCGTCACTCGAACAGCGCGTTGACGAATGCCGCGCCATCGAAGCTGCGCAGATCGCTGACGCTCTCGCCGATGCCGATGTAGCGAATCGGACGCTTGAGCTCATCGCAGATGCCGATGACCACGCCGCCCTTGGCCGTGCCGTCGAGCTTGGTCAAAACGAGCCCGTCGATCTGGATGGCCGCGTTGAACTCATTGGCCTGGGCAATGGCATTCTGTCCATTCGTCGCATCGAGCACGAGCAAGGTCTGGTGCGGGGCGCCGGGCAGGGCCTTGTCCATGACGCGGCGCACGCGGACGAGCTCCTCCATGAGCGGGGCCTTGGTGTGGAGCCGACCAGCCGTGTCAGCGATGACCACGTCTGCACTCTCCTGCACGGCCCGCTTGATGGCGTCGAACACGACAGCGCCTGGATCCGAACCCTCTTTGCCGCGCACCACCAGGGCGCCCGAGCGAGTGCCCCACACCTCCAGCTGCTCGGCAGCCGCTGCCCGAAACGTGTCGCCAGCGGCGAGGACCACCTTTTTGCCCTCGGCGGTCAGCTTGGCGGCGAGCTTGCCGATGGTCGTCGTCTTTCCAGCGCCATTGACGCCTGCGACCATGAGGACAAAGGGCTTTTTGTGCGGATCGCTTGCGCCAAAGTCGAGTGGCGGCGCATCGATGCTGACGATGCGCAGCATCTCACCCATGATGGCTGCCTTGAGCTTGCTCGGATCGGAGAGATCCTTCGACTTGAGATTGTCGCGCGCGAATTCGAGGAGGCGCATGGCCGTTTTGACGCCGATGTCCGCGGTGAGGAGGATCTCTTCGAGCTCGGAGAGGACACTCTCATCGATGACCTTGTCGCGCCGCCAAAAGGCGTTGAGCCCGGCCACGAACCCACCGCGCGTCTTCGAGAGGCCCTCTGCCAGGGTCTTGCCTGCCTCGGCCGCGACCTTTCTCTTTTCTTCAGCCTCAAGACGAGCGCGCTCTGCCTCGGCTGCCTCACGTGCCGCAGCTTGGGCTGCTTCCTCTTCGCGTTGACGCTCGATGGCGGCCTGGCGTCGCGCCTCCTTCTCATCCTGATCGCGTTGCTTCTTGGCCCGGTAAGCCTCCTTGCGATGGGCTTCGAGCTCTTCCTTGGAGAGGTGAGAGAGATCTTCTTCTGGCGTTTCGCTCTTCTCTTCGATGCGGGTCAGCGACGAGCGCTCTGCGGATTCGAGCTCGTTGGGAAGAATCTCCTTCTCTGGAAGAACCTGCCCCTCTGGTCGATCGGGCGCTGCCTCGATCTCGCGCGCCTTCTGGCGTCGCTTGCGAGCGAGTGCAAAGGCAAACAGGGCCACCACCCCAAGACCAACGGCGATGGTGGCAGCATCTGCAGCAGTCAGCGCGCTTTGTGAGGCATCGGACGGGGCGGGCGAACCAGGGACTTCGATGCCGGGCGTCGTTGCCTGTGGCTGAGATGGTTCAATCGTTTCCGTAGGCATTTCTTCTGGAGCGGACATGGATAAAAACCTTTTCTGAAAAACCTCAAAGAAAGAGGTTCGATTATCTTTCGATGGGAATGCTTTGTTCGTAGAGAGCATGAGGACAAAAATCTTGTCCTGTCGCCCAATCGATTTCGCCATCAACGATTGAAACAGCTTTCAATGATTTCAAATCAGATAACGGACGATAAAACTTATGATTCAAATTCGAGAGGTTGGACGTTTTGGAGAGGATTTCATTCAGAAAGGCAAGTGCCGACCTTTTGTGGAATCGCTATAGAACTTATACAGTTCAGGGTCTGACATCATAAAGTCTATAGAATTGATGCCCCTATCAAGACGAAGAGATGTAAATTTCTCAACCAACTTGTTATGCTTTCGTGGTTGAAGAATATGAAATATGCTTGAAGTAAAGAGCCTTTGCAAACGGCATAAATGATCAGTATAATTTTCGGCTTTTTCATTTTTGATGATGTCGTATGAAAAAACTAAAAATTCTAACGTAGCTTCTCGAAATCCTCGATATGCTAACGGCTTTTCTTTTCCATAACCAGACTTGGATTCAATATTAGGAAAATAGAATCTTCCTTGTTCAATTAAAGTTGACAGTTGAGCAAGATAGTCAACTTTATTAAATTCAACTTTGGCACAAAGGCACTCACGCACCTTAATCAAAAGAGCTACTACTTCTTTATGCCATGACATTAGGTCAGAGCGTTGTGTTACAGATAATTCATATTTTTTTGAGCTTTTAATAATAGCTAAAATTGAAATCATCAAAGCCCCAAGAGATATCAGATCACTAACTTGCATATTCAGTCCTCCCTCACAACACAAGAATCGAAATGCCCTTACCCCGCAGAGTAAGTTTGACATTGCTCTTATCGGTTAAAATAAAAATGGGGGCCAACCCAAAGAATTGAATCGGCCCCCAGGATTTCAATCAAATCCAGTCGCTTGAATTATTTCTTTTTCAGAATGATTCGTGCGTCGACCACGGCCAGGCCCTGTCCTTCGGGGTAGAGCATGATCGGGTTGGCATCGGTCTCGGCGATCTCGTCGGACAGCTCGGTGACGAGCTGGCTGATACGGCTGACGATGACGCTGAGCGCCTCCTGATCGAGCCGCTTCTCGCCGCGCGTCCCCTGAAGGATCTGGTAGCTCTTGATCTCGGGGAACATGTCCATCGCGGTCTTGGAGGAGAACGGCGCCACGCGGAAGGTCACGTCCTTGAGCACCTCGACGAAGATGCCGCCCAGACCGAACATGACGGTTGGGCCGAACTGCGGATCGTTGACCGAGCCCACGATGACCTCTTTGCCCATCGGCGCCATGGACTGAAGCAGGATGCCGTGGATGTTGGCGTCGGCGTTGTAGGCCTTGGCGTTGGCCAGGATGGTCTTGTAGGCCGCGCGCACGCCTGCCTCATCCTTGATGTTCACCTTCACCCCGCCCGCGTCCGATTTGTGGATGATCTGCGGCGAGACGATCTTCATCACGAGTGGGTAGCCAATCTCTTGGGCGAACTCGACGGCCATATCCTCGCTCGTGGCGACCTGGCTCTTGCCCACGGGCAGGCCATAGGCGGCGAAGACCTTCTTGGCCTCGGGCTCGGTGAGCACGTTGCGACCATCGGCGCGCGCTTCGGCAATGACGGCGCGGGCAGTGGCCTGGTCCACGTCCTTGGCAGGAACGTAGTCGTCCTGGATACCCTCGGCCTGGAAGATGGCGGCCTGACGCAGGGCAGAGAGGGCACTCATGGCCTTGTCCGGGTTCTCGTAGAACGGGATGCCCGCAGCGGTGAGCTTCTTACCGGCTGCGATGCACTTCACGCCGCCCACGAAGCAGGCCACGATCGGCTTGTCCTTCACACCCGTGGCCGCGATGGCGCGCATGACACCTTCGGCGATCTCGTCGGGCTGCGTGACAGCCGTCTCACAGTAGAGGACTGCAAGGCCATCGACCCAATCACTCTTGAGCGCCACAGCGATGGCGTCTTCGTAGCCCTTGAGGCCAGCGCCGCCGGTGATGTCCACCGGGTTTTTGGCCGAACCAAAGTCGGGCATGCACTTCTTGAACTCTTCCTGAAGATCTTTGGGCACTGTCGCGAGGGGCACGCCATAGGCCTCGGCCGAATCGCTGGCGAGCACACCGATGCCGCCGCCATTGGTGATGACGCAGATGTTTTTACCCGTCATCGGGGGCTGGAGCGCGAGGGCCTGGGAGCGATCGAGCAGCTCGTCGAGGTCGCGGGCACGGATGACATGGGCCTGCTTGAAGGCCGCGTCATAGACCTTGACCGA
Source organism: Myxococcales bacterium (assembly GCA_031262165.1). Taxonomy (GTDB): domain Bacteria; phylum Myxococcota; class Myxococcia; order Myxococcales; family UBA5297; genus UBA1203. The sequence goes on from JAISIF010000192.1 coordinate 6,034, forward strand.
ACCAGCCAGCGATCCGGTGTGCGATGCAGCAGCGGCAGCCCCGTGGGCCGAGACGCCCGATTTGAGCGCGACGATTGGCTTGCCCGCCTTGCGACCAGACTCGATGAAGCGGCGACCGTCCTTCACACCCTCGATGTAGAGGCTGACGCAGTTGGTGTTCTCGTCGTGCGCGTAGAAGTCGATGCAGTCGGCGAAATCCACGTCCGACATGTTGCCGAGCGAGACCATCGACGAGGCACCGAACTGGCGGACGAACGTCGCCATGTCGAGCGAGATGAGGAGCGCGCCAGACTGCGAGATGAGCGCTGTCTTGCCGGGATAGGGCAGGCTCGGCGCGAACGAGGCGTTGGCCTTGGACTCGTTGAGCAGAACGCCGACGATGTTCGGGCCAATGACGCGACCACCGCTCGATTTGGCGATCTCGACGAGCTGTTTTTCGAGCTCTGCACCCTCGTGGCCGACCTCCGAAAAACCGGAGGTGATGACGACGTAGCCCTTGACCTTCTTCTCGGCACACTCGCGCGCGGCACCCAGAACGATGTGGGCAGGCACGCAGAACACGGCGATATCGACCTCACCAGGCACGTCTTTGACCGAGGCGTATGCCTTGATGCCGAGGATGTCGGGCGCCTTGGGGTTGATGGGGTAGATGGCGCCAGCAAAGCCGCTCTCGATGAGGTTCTTGACGACGGTGTTGCCGATGGAGCCGTCTTTGACGGAGGCACCGATGACGGCGATCGACTTGGGGGCAAAGAGGGCTTTCATTTCCTGGAGAGAAGACATTCCACGTTTCTCCTTGATAGCGAGGGAGGGAAGAGAGGTCAGGGGATGATGCGAGAAAGGGAAGCCTCGGCACGAGCGCCTGGTGCCTCCCTATGGAAAAAAAGCGCCGCGCCCCTAGCCGAATGGGGGAGCGATTTCAACCGCTTCCGATGCCGAGATCTGGATGATCGAATTCTATTTTTGGGATGTCGCGAATCACGCTTGTGCATGGGCGATCATCAATCACCCATGCACAATAATCCTCGATATCCGAATCAATCTGTGAATTACATTTAAAGGTCGACGTGAATAGGTTTGATTGCTCAAAATAAATGAGTCTACAAAATCACGGAAATAAACTCATCATTGGCGCGATTTGATGTTGAGCTGGCTCGATCCTCCTCGCGACACCCTTGACAAGTGCCCTTCGCGAGACTAGCTCGCCAGCCCTTTTGGCTGCCCCCTGCCTGAATCTCGTCCCTTCAAAAGGGGATTTCTTTCGTTTTTTCTTTGATTGATTGGAGTCTTTGACATGAAACGCCGTATCGCCTCGCTCGTCGTGCTCTCTGCCGCCCTTCTCCTCTCGACCGCCGCCTTGGCGCAGACCCAAAACAAGTTCGCCTATGTCGATATGCAGCGAGCGCTCGATCAAATCGATGAGGGCAAGGCCATCAAGGCCGAGCTCAAGGCCGAGTTCGACAAGAAGCAGGCCGAGCTCGACAAGAAGCAGGAGGAGCTCAAGAAAGAATACACGAGCCTCGACGCGCTGGCCCGCGAGGGCGTCGTCTCCCCGGACAAGCTGCGCGAAAAGCAGATGGATCTCGAGCGCCGCGTCAAAGAGGTCACGCAGTATTGGCAGGAAGCCCAGAAGGCGTTGAGCGAACGCGAGCGGCAGGCCACGCAGTCGCTCTTCATCCGCATGTCGGGCATCGTCCAGGCCATTGCCCAGAGCGAGGGCTTCAGCTTCGTATTCGAGCGCGCGGCGCTGGCCTATGCCCCGGAGTCGCAGGACATCACCAGCGAGCTCGTTCGGAAATACAACGCCAAATACCCGGCCAAAGGCTCAGCGGCGTCAAAGGCGAAGAACGACGCCAAGAAATAATTAAGGGATAAATCCTTAGTTGAATCTGACAAACGATAAGGTTTTTTGGATTTCTCAGATGCGCGATTGCAATTGTTTGAAACAAATCTGACAAACAAAAATCCCATCGTCGATTTCGTTTTCGTAGGGGCACAGGGCTCTTCTGTGCCCCTATTGAATTGTTCACACCGCTCTTCAACTGACAACAAAGGTCTTCTCTTGAATTCGATGAATCTCGCCTGCCCCATCGAGCTGGGCGACTTGGCCGAGCGCCTGGCAGGCACGTGCGTTGGCAATCCCCACCTCTTACTGACAGGCGTCAATGGCCTTGCCGAAGCGCAGAGGGGCGAGCTGACGTTCTTCACGAATCAGCGCTACCGCGATCACCTGGCGACGACCCAGGCGTCAGCCGTCATCCTCAAAGAAGAGGCGCTCGAGCATTTTCCTCTGGCGGAGGGCAAGGGCGCGATTGTGTGTGGCGATCCCTATTTGGCCTTTGCCAAGGCGTCGTCGCTCTTTCATCCGGCCCCTGTCTTTGAACCTGGCATCGATTCACGCGCCATCGTGGAGCCAGGCGCTCAGATCGACCCCACGGCCACGGTCATGGCCTGCGCTTATGTGGGCAAGGGCGCAATCGTTGGGCCGCATGCCGTTCTCTTTCCTTTCGTGTTCGTTGGAGAGGATGCGCGCATCCAAAGCCGAGCGCTTCTTTATCCAGGTGTCGTGGTGCGTGAGCGCTGCGTCATCGGCGAGGGAAGCATTCTTCAGCCGGGGGTCACCATTGGTGGCGATGGGTTTGGCTTTGCCTTCGATGCAAGCGTGCCGTGTCATTTCAAGATTCCACAGGCAGGCACCGTCGAAATTGGACGTGAGGTGGAGATCGGCGCGGGCAGTGCCATCGACCGGGCAACCCTGGGCGTGACGCGCATTGGCGATGGGACCAAGATCGACAACCTGGTCCAGATTGGCCACAACGTGACCGTCGGCCCGCTCTCAATCCTCTGTGGACAGGTCGGCATTGCGGGGTCGAGCTCGCTGGGCAAGGGCGTGATCTGTGGTGGTCAAGTGGGCTTGGGCAACCACCTGCACATCTGCGACGGCACACGGCTCGGCCCCAAGTCAGGCGTGATGGCCGATGTGACAGAGCCCGGCGAATACTTGGGCGTTCCCCTGGTCAAAGCGCGCGATTTCATGCGGCAGCAGGTGGCCATTCAGAAGGGGCCTGACACGCTCAAGGCGCTCCAGAAGCTCGAACGGCGTGTGGCAGAGCTGGAGGCCAAGCTCGAAGCGATAAATGAGAAATAGCAATAGAAATAAACTCAATCGCCGCGAAGCATGGTGAGCCGCGTCCCTACAATCCATTCAGCCGTCTCAATAAAATCGTCAAAAAATCGAGTTTTATTCTCGAATCATTTTTTCGATTTATTTCATTTCGCAGCATCCGGCACGCGTGAACCAAAAGGGCGCTTGGCTGACTGTTGCTCTAGTCAAATGTTTTAGAGCTCGATTGTCATTCACGTAGCGTTCCCCGGAAAGAAATATCATCGTTCATCCTATTATTCGAAAGGCAAGGCTTTCTTAGATCTGCCAATACTCGATTCTCAAACACGAAACGATTGAATATAAAATTATTCAATAGGTCATCCCAGGAGAATGACGATCGATAATTGTCCCTACAACAAATGAATCAAACCTAGGGGCACCGATGAAAACGCATGGAATACATTTCAACCACTTAAGGTGATCGCTTGGAACCGTCCTATTCACTCATTGCCGATCTCGTCGCCGTCCTCATCACGGCAGGCTTCGCCGCTTGGCTCTGCCAGAAGCTCAAGATCTCTTCTATTCTCGGCTACCTGGCGACAGGCATCATCGTCGGTCCGTTTACCCAGCCCACGCTCGTCCACAACATCGAGAACGTCCACACGCTCGCCAACCTGGGCCTCATCTTCGTGATGTTCTTCATTGGGCTGGAGCTGAGCCTGAAACGGCTTCAGAGATTGGGCGTCGCCCCAATCCTCGTCACGCTGCTCACGGCCCTGTTCATCTTCAATGGGACGCGCCTCTTCGGTGGTTTCCTGGGCTTCGACAGTGTGCAGCTGCTCATCATCGCAGCCACGATCATGGTCTCGAGCTCGGTCATCGTCAGTCGCGTCCTTCACGAGCTCGACATCACCCACGAGCCCTTTGCCAGAAGCGCCATGGGCGTCACCTTGCTCGAAGACACGGTTGCGGTCTCGATGATTGCAATCCTTGGCTCGCTCGGTGTGACGAGCTCGGGCAGCTCGGTCGCCAGCCCTGAAGAGGCCAACCTCACCCCGCTTCTCGGCCACCTTGCCGGATTCGTGCTGCTGGCCATGCTGCTTGCGCTCCTTCTGGTGCCCAAGATCCTCAATGGCGTGCGCAGGTTTCCCAATGAAGTGATGAGCATCCTCACCGCTGGCCTTCTCATTGGGCTTGCCTATCTGGCTGCGGCCGCAGGCTATTCACTGGCACTGGGTGCGTTTTTGTTTGGCAGTGTCGTCGGTGGCACCGCCTACAAGGCGCACTTTCTCCAGTCGTTCGAA
>JAISIF010000035.1 GCA_031262165.1 Myxococcales bacterium
ATTCATCGGCGCGTTGCCCTATCGGTGCGCGCCGTTTTTCTTTTCTCTCGTCACTTCCACCGAAGAAAGTCCCTCGATGTCCTTACCTGCTGAAGCCTCGTCCGAATCCGCCAATTCCACAGATCCGCAACCCACCTCGCCCCCATCGCCCGTCGCCGCCACGGCCACTGTCACCGACGATGCCTCGATGCCCGAGAACGCCTACCGCGTCCTGCGCGAGGGCGAGGTCTACGAGCCCATCGTCCCAGCCTCGGCCATCGTCCCCGAGGTGACGCTGCGCAGCGTGCTCTTCGGTTTGCTCAACGCCGTGTTTTGGTCAGCGGCCATCTCCTACCTGACGCTGAAGCTCGGGCAGGGGCTCGAAGCCGCCATCCCCATCGCCATCCTGGCCATCGGTTTTTCCGCATTCTTCCAGAGGCGATCGACCCTCCCAGAAAACGTCAACATCCTGGCCCTGGGTGCGACGAGCGGCATCATCGTCGGCGGCAGCCTCTTCGTGATGCCCGCCATCCACATTCTCGGGCTCGAAGGCCAATCGTCCTTCTTTCAGATCTTCTTTGTCCCGCTCCTCGGTGCTGCGCTCGGCGTGCTCTTCCTCATCCCGCTGCGCCGCTATTTCGTGCGCGACATGCACGGCAAACTGCCCTTTCCCGAGGGCACGGCCATCGCCGAGGTCCTCGTCACAGGCCAGAAGGGCGGCAGCCAGGCACGGGTGCTCCTGCAGGCCATGGGCGTCGGCTTTGCCTTTGACACGCTCGCGACGCTCTTTCTCGCCTGGCGCGAGAACTTCACGACCGCAGCCTTTGGCGTCCTCTCGACCGTCACCGACAAGTTCAAGGTCGTCTTCTCGCTCAACACGACGGCGGCCATCGCGGGTCTGGGCTACCTCATCGGCCTGCGCTACGCGGCCTTCATCGTCGCCGGTTCGATGCTCTCCTACTTCGTCATCGTGCCGCTCTTCGCCTTCATCGGCAGCCACGCGCCTTCCCTCAGCATCGGCGTGGGCGTGGCACCGCTCAGCCAGATGGATCACGAGGCGCTCTTCGCCGAATACCCGCGCTACATCGGCATCGGCGCCATCTTCATGGCCGGGCTCATGAGCGTCATCAAGATGCTGCCCGTGATGGGACAGGCGCTCTCGCAGGGCGTGCGCGGTCTCTTGAACCGTCGAACCGCGACGCAGGCGAGTCTTCCTCGCACCGAACAGGACATCCCGATGCCCATCGTGCTCGGGCTCATCGTCCTGCTCACCATCGCCATCTGGGTCTACTTCCGCTTTGCCGTGCTCGCCGATCAGGCCTCACCCGCGCTCGTCACCACGTGCGCCGTGCTCATCGCCGTGGGCGTGGCCCTGCTCTTCTCGGCCGTGAGCTCGTGGGCCGTGGCCATGATCAGCGTGACGCCGATCTCGGGCATGACCTTGATGACGCTCATCGTGAGCGCCGTGCTGCTGCGCGGCCTTGGCCTGACCGGTCGCGAGGGAATGCTCGGCGTGCTGCTCATTGGTGGCGTCGTGTGTTCGTGTCTCTCGACCGCCGGGACGCTCGTGACCGAATTCAAGGTCGGCTACTGGGTGGGCGCCACGCCGCGCCGCATCCAGTGGAGCAACTTCGCGGGCATCCTGATCTCTGCGGTGGTCGTCACTGGCGTGATGCTGCTGCTCGCCCGTGTCTATGGGTTCACGCCCAGCCCAGAGCATGTCAGTCCACTGCCCGCGCCCCAGGCCAATGCCATGGCAGCCATCCTGCGCTTCATCCTGGAGACGAGCGACGCGACCAAGTGGTTCCTCATCGCGATTGGCGTGGCCATCGCCATCATCATCGAGCTGCTCGGCGTCAGCTCACTCGCCGTCGCGCTCGGCATGTATATCCCGATGGAATACAACTCGCCGCTCCTCGTCGGCGCTCTCGTCGCCCACCTGCTGCGCAAGGGAGCCAAAGGTGACGAAGCGCTCGCCAATGCCCGCGCAAACCGAGGCATCCTCGTCTCGAGCGGCCTCATCGCTGGCGGTGCTCTGGCCGGTGTCATGTCCGCGCTCGTGCAATTCATCGAAAAGGATGTGGCCGGAAAAGAATTGATCCCGCGAATCGATTTCACCGAAGGCCCTTTTGCGAATGTGCTCGGGCTCGCCATGTTTTTGGGGATTTGCGGTTACATTTATTTCAGTGCCAAGCGCGCCCGACGCGAAGATGCAGGACCAGATTTGGGCTAACGCAAATCAACGCGCGATGAATTTAGGACTTATCCGTCAATTATCCCGTCGCCCCGCTTGTCCGTGAAACGCCAGCCTTCGTTGCTTCGTTGGTCACTTCCATTGGGAAGCTCCGGCCTCGCGCCTTGTCTGGCATTCCCCGTCCTTCGCGTTGCTCGGTCCTAATCGACGGATAAGTCCTTAAAGGATTTTCAAGAATGAATGAGACGATTCGTTTTATTTGTTAGACGGGCGCAGCACGCTGCGTCCTTGAGAAACTTTGGATGAAAGGAGAGAAAAAACAGAATGGAGGTTTTAGGCAATAATTTATCGATGTTGGCTACATCATTCTGAGCAGTGAATTGTTCGCGAAGCCGAGCCGCGCATTTGTTTCGTAGGTTTAATTGTTGAGGATTGAACGTTGAGATCGTTGAGAATGGAACATTAGTCGAAAAAATGATCTTATTTATTGACGGGACGATCATGCGATCTTTAGAACGATTCTCGCGAAAAGAAGAGGTCTGTGCAAGGGGGGCCATGAGAATGCCAGCCGAAAACAGCTCGCATTCAAAGAATGGGGCCTCCATTGCATCAGAAATTCCTCGCGATTCGCCGCGAGCAGGAATCTGAGGAGAGCACTTGCTTGCGTTCATCCACGGAAGTACTTACAAAAACTAGAGGAGCCACACATGTTATCAAATCTGTGGAAGTACGCTGTCGTGGCATTGACTGTGGTGATTACGATGGTGATGTTTAGTAAACATGCAGGGGCTGTTGTTTGTAATGACAATAATTCTTATAAAATCTCTGATCGAAATGCGACGATTGGAAACGAGATTAAAATGGGGCTATCAGGTCCTAATGGGTCGTCATATATTGTTCAAAATTCTAATGGTACCTTTACTACGACATATAGATATAGCGCTAAACCTGGTCAGGAACTATGGGTTGCAGTTTCGAAAATCACTGTGGCAGGCACCACTCTTAGAATATATCAAAATGGTAGTTCTACTCCTATTTATGAATATGATTCAGCCAATACTCCACGAATAGGTTTTCCTGGAAGTTATAGCGATCCGAACATTCCTGGAGAGCCAGAGGCTCCAACGATATCGGTTTCTGCTAATGTCAATTATTGCTTTGTCACCACAGAGCCATCAAGTCGCGGACAAGTGCGATTTCGTATTTTTGATGTTAGATCGCACGCCTTAGAGGAGTTCCCAAAAACATCAGATCCTAATGTTCCCGATGCTCTAGTACCAGTTGAATTTAGTTTTGATAATAGAGTGCTTCCACGTATGTTTGAAGCTTCTGTTCCGGCGGGAAATCCTCTCAATTTTTTGAGGCATGGATTCCTTATTAAAGCCAAGGACGAAAGTGAAAATGTTATGGAAATGACCATATACACATACGAGAAGAATGACCAAGAACTGTTGAACGATGAAAGCGTTGTCCTAGATGTTGAGCCGAACTTTGAAAACAGTACTGTCATCGATGGCCTGGAATTGACAGAATATAGTTCACGCGATTATCTCATAATTGTAGTGATAACTGGCGAATTGCTTGACGAAGACGCTCCGATTATGCCCATGCTCACTGGACTAATCACCCAGGCTGGGGGAGGGGCGACTGCACTCGTCCGCGAATGGGTATCGGTGGCCTCTTGTCAGGGCCCTGGATGTAATAAAGTATTTAACATTATTTCAGACCATATTAATCCGAAAATTCATTACCTCAATCGAGCGACGACGGCAACTACGATTCATGTTCTAAATAATAACGGAGTTCTTATAGGTACACCACAAATCATTCCTGTAGGCGCGGATCCTGCCGAATACAATATCCCTTCTGTCTATGTGGGATATCAAGTCATTCTATCAGCCCAAGCAGCGTCGACGCATCTTCTTAAATTAAGATAGAATTCTTTGGTGATGATATGCCACTATCTCAGTGGCGTATCATTTTCTTGATGATTCTGAGTCTATCGTTCCCACTCAATACAAAGGGGAAAGTGAATGATTCAAACTTCCAAGAGGAAATAATAGTGAATAAATCTTTTCATTTCACTGTCATTTGCCGCATTGCTCTGAGCCTTCTGATCGCGCTGTCTCTGGCTGGTTGCGACAATTCCAAAAACACCAATCAATCCACTCAATGTGACAATGCGCGCTGCACCCCTCCCAAGAACCTGGTTGCCTTGGCCGATGTAGAGGCGGTCAGGCTCTCTTGGTCTGCTCCTGACGGCGCGCTTCAGCCAATCGGCTACAAGATTCATCGAAATGGCGTTGCGCTCGTCGATGTGAATCCGAGCGTTCTTTCATACGAGGACACCACGGCTCCAGCAGGGCTCCTGATCGTCGATGAAGTGACACTCAACGCTTCTTATGAAACCAGCGAAGAAGGCGTCGAGTTGAGTTGGAGCGCTTCCGTCGCTTCGCTCCCTGGCCTGTCCATGACCTATGCTGTCGATGCGTTCTATTTGGATGGAACCAGCGCGCGTGCGGTTGTTGAGGGATATCGCGCGGCACCTTCAATCCCGCCCTATTTGGACCCGCCTATCACTTATGAATTGATGCGCGGCACAGGGGGCTGGATCGATGTTGGCGAACAAACCGAATATTTCGATCGAGATGCACCCAGGGCGAGCTTGACCGGGAGCGCGGCGGCCGATGTCGACTTCTTTAGAGGGGGCGTCGCACTCAGAACGACAGCTGTGCTCAAACGTGCAGATGAGGCTGAATATTGGGTCCGAGCAAAAATTGGGACTGGATCAACGACGACCTCGAATATGTCTAAGGGGCGCAGGGCTTCGACTATGTCAGCGGTGACATCAATTCACTGGGAACGTGAAACCCAGAATCAGACCACTCATTATGACTACTTGCCTGGCCTGACAGGACAATGCTGGTTCGACCCGGATCCGGCCCTCGATGTGGAGAGTGCTTATCAAGCCATCTTCACGACCCAGGACGGAGATTACACAACCTCGGTGGCATCTATCTCGTTCCCTTCCAGCATGGTGCAGATTAGCGCTGGCCTGACCGCTAGCAACGCTTGCGGCATTCGAGACAACGGCAAGGTCATCTGTTGGGGCTGGAATGCCATAGGCCAGCCGTCAAGTACGCCACCAACGGATTCCTTCCAATCTATCGCCATAGGAGACGAGCAGTCCTGTGGCATCAAGATTGACGGCAAGCTCTCCTGCTGGGGGTATAGCTATTACCCTCCATCCAACCTGAGAGAGGACATCTACAAGGCCATCTCCTCAGGTAGCGAGCATTCTTGCGCTTTGCGGGACGACGACAAGGTCGTCTGTTGGGGCCCGAATGATGAGGGCCAAGCGCCGAGTGGAGCGAGTGAAGATAGCTTCAAGGCGATCTCCGCGGGCGCCTACCACACCTGCGGTATTCGGACGGACGACAAGGTCATCTGTTGGGGCCTGAATGATGCGGGCCAAGCGCCGAGTGGAGCGAGCGAAGATAGCTTCAAGGTGATCTCCGCAGGCACCATGCATACCTGCGGTATTCGGACGGACGACAAGGTCGTCTGTTGGGGCTGGAATGGACACGGCCAAGCGCCGAGTGGAACGAGTGAAGATAGCTTCAAGGCGATCTCCGCGGGCGCCTTCCATACCTGCGGTATTCGGATGGACGGCAAGACCATCTGCTGGGGCCTGAATTACAATGGCCAAGCGCCGCGTGAGCCGCGTGAAGAAGCGTTCAAGGCAATCACTGCAGGCGCCTTCCATACCTGCGGCTTTGAGATGGATGGCCAGGTCATCTGCTGGGGAAGCAATGCCTATGAGATATGTCGACCGTGAGGCACAGAGGAGATTTCGAACACTCGGAGAGTTCGAGCGGTGTTGACGAGCCGCGCGCTCGTGAGCGCCACATCTCAAGGCATTTTATTGTTTTACAGATTGGGATGTAGGGGCACGGCGTGCCGTGCCCGCCTTCAAATGAAATGAATCGCGTAGGGGCGTTGCGTGCAACGCCCGTCGAAAAAAACAAATGAACAACAAATAAAAACGTCATTGTGAGGCGCGCAGCACCGAAGCAATCCAGTCATTATAGGGGCGACGTAATAAAGACACCTATGCCCGCTTGCACGAGAGGAGGGCGGCTTTCCATTTTATATTTGACAGGTTTATGCTTGACAAAACACAATTTCGAAAGCCAATGTGCGCGCCCTTTCCGCCCCAATTCCCATCCTCGAAAGCGCATTGTCATGACGAATGCTGCACTGACGAATCAAATTGCCGTCGAAGAAACTCCTAAGGATTCCCAGAGAATACCCTGGCGTCAAATCGTCAAAGCAGGATTCATCTATTATGTCTTCTCGACGCTCGTCCTGGCCATCGAATTTTTGCCTTATTTGTTTTACGGGCAATTGCCTCGTCACCTGGATGCGATGGGCTGGCTCTTTTACGTGTCGGCCTGTCTCTCCCACGCGGCCCTCATCGCGCTCGTGCCCTACGCCATTCTCTATCTCCCGGTAGCGCTGCTGAGCGGACGGCCTTCCTGGGGAATACTGTCGCAGATGGTGGCAAGTATTCTTTTGAATACGTTTGTTTTCATCAACAGCTATGTTTTCGATTTATATAAATTCCATATCGATGGCGTCATTCTGGATATGCTGACGGGCGACGGAGCCTCGGAGATATTCAATTTCGGATGGGGAATTTATTTCAAGGCCGCGCTCATCCTCGCCTTTTTCATCGCCTTGAATGTCTTTCTCAAATTCCTCTGCGGGTGGGTGTCGAATCGGGCTCAACGTATCTTCCACGTCCAGATCATCACCGCCCTCGCCACCCTGACACTCTTTGCGACCGCGTATCACCTCTATGCTGCCGCGATTTACCAGCCATTGATCATCAAGATCGCCGAGCACATTCCCTATTATTATCCACCGATGGCCAACAATCTCCTCGACAAGCTCGGCTGGATTGATTTGGATTCACTCCCGGGCACAAATCTAAAGAATCGCGGCAGCGCTGACATCGATTACCCCAAGCATCCCATCCAATCGAATCCTCCCGAAAGGCAGCTCAACGTCGTCATGATCGGTATCGATTCGTGGAGCATTCGCGCCTTCACGCCCGAGGTCATGCCCAACATTCACGCCTTCCTCAAAAAGAGCACGTATTTTGCGAATCATCTGAGCAACAGCAACCGGACGCGGGGGAGCCTCTACGGCCTCTTCTTCAGCATCTCGGCGTTTTATTGGGATAACTTCAGATTTTCTGGAATCCGCCCCGTCTTTTTCGAGGAATTTCTAAAGCAAAATTATCGAATTCAATTCTATCCCAGCGCCTCGCTGCTCAATCCGCCCATTGCGCAGACCGTCTTTGCCGACATCCCAAATCTGCGGACCGAGACGCCTGGCGCCAGCGTGTATGAGCGCGACCAGCGTCTGACCGCCGACTTCCTGAGAGATTTGAAAGAATTCCAAAGAGAAGAGCGGCCCTTCTTCGCCTTCCTTTTTTACGATTTGGGCCACAGCCCATCGCTGCCCGCGGAAAAATGCTACCGTTTTCAGCCTTCATGGTTGTTTGCCGACTATTCGAAATTGAATAATTCCATGGATCCGACGCCCTATTTCAATCTCTACCTGAACAGCATGGCCGAGGTGGATGTGCTGGTCGGAGAGGTCCTCGATGAATTGGAAACATCGGGCGCGATGGACGACACGATCGTCTTGGTGGTCGGTGACCACGGGCAGGAATTCAATGAAAACAAAAAGAACTATTGGGGCCACGGGGGAAATTTCTCTCCGGAACAAACGCATGTGCCATTTCTCTATTATGCCCCCGGCATCGATAGAGGTGTCAGATATGACCACCGAACCACGCATTACGACGTGGCGCCCACGCTGCTGACGACCGTTCTCGGCGTTACCAACGATCCTGCCGACTACAGCATGGGGCGCCTGTTGACTGATCCAAGCGACCGAGGCTGGATTCCGATCGGCGAAAATCTGAAGCGCGGGTTCATCGCCGAGGATGGCATCATCTTGAAGCGGGCCAAATATGGGCACTTGGAGGTCACCGATCGCCATCTCGATGAATTGAAGGATTACAAGATCAATTCGAAGGTGCTCGACGACGCCATTCAGAATTTGAATCGATTTTATAGGAAATCTGAATGAATAATTATTTTACAGCGGTTTCAGGAGAGAATGAGAACATACAGTTTATTTGTTAGACGGGCGCGAGAATGCTCTCGCCCCCAGCGAAACTTTGGATGAATGGTGTCAATCGTTCTGGAAATGATTTCTTTTCGAAAGAAGGCCTAGGAATGAATTATATTTGCGCCATCGCCATTTTTTTGAGCGCCTTTCTGCTCTTCCAGGTTCAACCCTTGATTGCTCGGCTCTTTTTGCCCTGGTTCGGTGGCGCATCGTCGGTTTGGACGACGTGTATGCTCTTCTTTCAATGCCTGCTTTTACTCGGATATGGCTACTCGCATTGGATGACGCAGAAAGTTTCGCCCAAACGCCAAGTAAAAATACATGCCGTGCTCTTGGGACTGACGCTCCTCGTCCTTGCCACACAATTCATTCGCTGGGGAGCACCGCTGCTCCCAGGGACGGATTGGGCGCCCGAGGCCGGAAATCATCCCATTCTCCAGCTATTGGGATTGCTCGCGTTGACGGCGGGCCTTCCCTATCTGCTCGCCTCGACGACAGGCCCCTTGCTCCAAGCGTGGTTTGCCCGAGCCTTTCCCGGAAAACCCGTCTACCGCCTCTATGCCCTTTCCAACGCGGGCTCGCTTTTGGCCCTCCTCAGTTATCCCTTTCTCATCGAACCCTTTTTCCGACTTCGAACGCAGGGCGTTCTCTGGGCCATTGCATTTTTCATCTTTAGCATTCTGTGCATTACTTTTGGCATCCGAACGCAGCAAAACACTCAATCTCCATTAGGCGCTCAAAAGAAAGAGGCTATTTCCGAAGAGAAATCCGGCGAAGAGGAAAAGCCCAATATCCTTCACTGGCTCATCTGGATTTCATTGGCGGCCATTCCTTCGTCCATGCTGCTCGCCGTGACGAATCACATGACCCAGGAAATCGCGGCCATTCCCTTTCTCTGGATCATTCCAATGGTCGTCTATCTCGGGAGCTTCATTCTCACTTTTGAGAGTGATCGCTGGTATCGACGCCCCATCTTCATTGCATTGTTTTGCCTATTCTCACTTGGATGTGTTTGTTCACTCTATTTAGGTCACAGTTTTCCCATTGGCCTGCAGATGTTGTCTTTCCTGGGATTGCTCGGCGCCATCTGTATGATCTGTCATGGTGAAATGGCTCGAAGGCGTCCGGCGCCTCGCCATTTGACGAGTTTCTATCTGGCGCTCTCCATTGGCGGCGCCGCGGGCGGCTTCTTTGTCGGCGTGGCAGCGCCCCTACTTTTCCTCGGCTATTGGGAGCTCAATCTCACCATGATGGCCGCCTGGGCTGCGGTGATGTTGACCCGGCCTCCTTGCCCCAGGACAACGCGCGCCCGCATGACATTGGGGCTCGCGGCAGCTTTTCTTGTCTTCTTGATTCTGATTTTTGGCGTGGAGATGATGCCTAACGAGAATGAAATGCTTCGCAGTAGGGATTTCTATGGAAAGTATTCTGTTTATAGAACTGAAAACAATTCAAAAGAAGTTTTCAATACGCTTCGGAATGGAAAGACGCGACATGGAGCGCAACAAAGAACCCCAGAAAGCAATGTGCCGCTGACCTATTTTTCTCCAAAGTCGGGTATTGGCATCTTGCTCCAAAACTATCGGGAGTTGCTTCCGGATCAGCGCCTCCTTCGAGTAGGCGTCATCGGGCTCGGTGTCGGAACGCTGGCTGCCTATGCACAGCCGGGTGATCTCTTCCGATTCTATGAATTAAATCCAGATATTATCTCGTTGGCACGTGGTCGTGGTGATTACTTTTCTTATGTGAAAAATTCGAAGGCGAGCATCGAGACGGTTCCCGGTGATGCGCGGATTTCCTTAGAGAGAGAATTTCGAGAAAATGGTTCAAATCGATTTGATGTGCTGGTTCTCGATGCATTCAACTCTGATTCCATACCAGCACATCTTTTGACCCGTGAGGCCTTTACTCTTTATGCTAAACATTTGATTCCAGATGGGGTCATCGCTGCGCATATATCCAATCGATTTATTGATTTGGAACCGCTTTTTCGTTCAATCGCAGAAGAGATGGATTTTTTTGATATTAGCATAAGTGAGGATACGCTTGATGAAAAAGCATTTCCTTCGACATGGTTTTTTCTATCGTCCTCCAATCAACTTTCACGAATTCCAGGTTTTGAGAAACTTCAAAAAGCGTCTTCGACGGACTCAAAGGGAGAGCGTCTCGTTTGGACCGACGATTACACACCATTGCTTCCGATGATTCATTGGATGGAATGATGGGTTTGTTTTTTTGATCCGAGACAATAGTAAGTTCTCAAAGAGGTTTTCATGAACCCCAAATGGCTCGATTGGTCGCAGCGGCTCGCCGCGCAGGCACAAAATGGATTGACCTTTACGCAGAGTCCCTTCGAGCGGGAGCGCTACGAAGAAATCGCCCGCATCGCCGCTGAGATGAAGGCGGCGGCCATGACACCTGCGAGTGACATCGAGGCGATCTTCGAGCTTCAAAAGGAAGAGCGCGGCTATGCCACGCCCAAGCTCGACGTTCGGGGCGTGGTGTTCGACAAAGCGGGACGTCTCTTGCTCGTCCGAGAGCTGCGCGACGGTGGTTTCACGCTACCGGGTGGCTGGGTCGATGTTGGGGATCTGCCAAGTGAGGCAGCCGAACGTGAGGTGCGCGAGGAGAGCGGCTATCTGACGCGCGCGACCAAGGTGCTCGCCGTTTGGGATCGTCGACTCCACGGTCACCCGCCCGAGGCGCGGTTCCACATCTACAAGCTCTTCATCCGCTGCGAGCTCATCGGCGGCGCGCCCCAGGACAGCATCGAGACATCGGACGCGCGCTTCTTCGAAGAGAGTGAGATTCCCTCGCTGACGCTCTCGCTGCCGCGCACCACCCCAAGTCAGCTCCAACGCCTCTTCGAGCACTATCGGAATCCAGATTTTCCTGCCGACTTTGACTGATCTTGGGTTCAGTTGATTCTGCGACTCTTCCGAGGGGAAGAGGTCGTTCATCCACTGAGATGAGGGGCGAAATCAGGTCACACAAAAGGGCGATGGCCGCGCACTTGACTTTCTTTTGACTGCCTCTAGCGTTCGCCGCCGCTGTATCGAAGCCCTCGGTTCTCTGACGCATTGGCGCGCGACCGAATCGAGGGCTCTGGCTTTCCCACAACCCCGAGGTCTGACATGAATAAGCTGAACGTAATCGTGGCTGCTCTTGCCCTCTGTATGAGTGGCGCAGCGTTCGCGGGCGTTAAAGAAGAAACAACCGAGTCATGCTCTAAGGAAACATATACGCCTAGTTGCAATAATAATGTGGGTAAATTCTGCTCGACATCCAAAGTCGAGGGTGCTGCAGAAGGGGCCACGACGGTCTGGACATTGACCTGTGGAGCCAATGAGACTTGCACAAACACAGATGGTTCCATTGATTGTCGTGTCGGAGAAGGTTGTGTTTCCGCCGAAAGCTATTGTGATGAGAACGATCCGAAGCTCGGGCATCGCTGTAAGGATGGCGCCTTCATTGATTGGAATTGCAGCAGAGCCGGTGAGGTTTGTCAGGTAGGTATCAAGGAGGATGGAACGCCTTCGCCCGGCTGGCTCTCTTGCATCGCGGGTGATGATGGCGGTGGTAGCACGGGTGGCTGCACGAATGCGGATAGCTATTGTGATGAGAACGATCCGAAGCTCGGGCATCGCTGTAAGGATGGGGTCTTCATTGATTGGAATTGCAGCAAAGCCGGTGAGATTTGTCAGGTAGGTATCAAGGAGGATGGAACGCCTTCGCCCGGCTGGCTCTCTTGCATCGCGGGCGATGATGGCGGCGGCAGCACGGGTGGCTGCACGAATGCAGATAGCTATTGTGATGCGACCGATCCCAAGCTCGGGCATCGCTGTAAGGATGGCGCTTTCATTGATTGGAATTGCAGCAAAGCCGGTGAGATTTGTCAGGCAGGTTTCAAGGAGGATGGAACGCCTGCGGCCGGCTGGCTCCTCTGTGTTGCTGGTGACGACACTGCCCCCCCCACCCCAGGTCCCTCCACCTGCACCGAGGCCAACTACTGCTCGGCGGACGGCAAGATCTCCTACAACTGTGCAAATGGTTCGTTGGTCCCCACGCCTTGCATTGGCGATAAATCTTGCAAGATGGATGGCTCCACCGCGACGTGCGTCGCTTCAATTGGCGATGGCAACGGCGGTAACAAGGATGAGGGCAAAAAAGACGACACTGGCTGCTCGGCTACGGGCGCTGGTTTCCTCGCTGGTTGGCTCGGCCTCGCGCTCCTCCCTGCACTGCGTCGCCGTCAGAGATAATTCAGCGAAATGAAATAATTCGACTGAATTCTTTTTGAATGAAGTCAGACGTCCCGGCCCCATTGATTTGAGGTCGGGATTTTTTTATTTGTAATCAACTGTCTCGAGAATTCACTCGGAACATCACGCCCATATTGTCCATTTGATTCAGCTTGCGTGCCGGAAATTCAATGTGTTCCAGAATTTTGAGACCACTTGAACTTGTTTCGGTTTTTTGGATCTCGCGCACGCCGCGTCCACAGCCCCTGCGCATTCACCTTCATCGGAACACACCATGTCGAAACTGCCCGCGCCACAGCTGCTCCACAACATCCACACGCTCGAACAGTGCGAGGTCGGGCTCGTCCGGGCGCGGCTCACGGCGCCAGCGCACCTCGACGAGCTGACGGTGCGCGCGCTGCGCGAAGTGGCCTGCCTCGCCAAGCTCCACGTCATCTCAGCGCCCAAGGGCGAGGAGATCGACGTCCAAGAGCTCACGGCGCCGCTGCGCGAGGAAACGCTCAAGCTCTTCAGCGTCGTTGGTCTCACGCGGCGGGATTTTTTGGACGTGGCCTTCGATAAACTGCGCACCATCACGGCCATCCTCCGCCCCATTGCCCGGCTCGCCTGGAACCGCCTGAAGGCCGCGCTCGGCGCGCGCCTCCCGCTCCAAGCCCTCCAGCGCGAGGTGCACCAAAAGTCGTTCGTGCTCACGCTCGGTGGCGGTGGCGGATCGGGCCACATCTACCTGGGCGCGCTGGATCTCCTGGCCCGGCGCGGCCTGACGCCAGCCCTGCTCTCGGGCACGAGCGTTGGTGCGCTCTACGGCCTGTTCCGCGCGCGGCAGACGGTTTGGAGCACCGAGGAGAGCCTCGCTATCCTGCGGGCGTTCAGCTTCCAGCAGCTGTTCGGCGTGCCCGCCATCGACCCGACCTTTGGCTTGCCAGCCGCCGTGCGCCTGTGCCTGCGCGAGTCGGTTGCCCCCTTTTTCTCGGCAGATCCAGACGCGCCATCGATCCCGCTCTCCGCCTTCGCGGTGCCGATCGTGTTCGCCGCCTCGGGCATCCGCGCGGGCGCGCTGCCCCGGCCGCTGAGGGATTACGCGCGCATGGTCAGGGGCATCGACCCGACGAACCCCGCATCCGTCGCCCGCGCCATCCCTGGCGTAATCGGCGCCTTCATCGAGCTGTTCCAGATCTCCGAACGCATCGACCCAATCTATTTCGGGCTCGATCGCGGCACGGAGCACATGGACGCGATCGACGCGGCGGGCTTCTCGGCGGCGCTGCCCGGCGCGCTCCAATACGACGTCCCGAGCCAGAGCCGGGGGCGTCACGCCGCGATGGTCGATCTGGTGAAGGCGCGCGAGCTCCTGCGCCTGTGCGACGGCGCGCTCGTGGACAATGTCCCGGCGCGGGGCGCCTTTCTGGCTGTCCAGAGTGGCAAGATCAGGACGCGGAATGCCTGCATCCTGGCGCTCGACTGCTTTGCGCCGCGCCTTACCTCGCCGTTCTTGGCCATGCAGTCGCTCGTGCTCCAGCAGGTCAACCGCAGCGTCGGGTTTGCGCACTGCACGCACGCCTTTCGGCGACCGCCCAACCCACTCGACATGTTCCCGAATGAGCGCGCCCTTCAGAACGCGCTCAGGCGCGGTGCCCACGAGTTGGAGAGTAAGCTGCCGCTCGTCCTCGCGCTGATGGCGCCGCTCGATCCCGTCGAGACGCGCGACTGAGCAATCGGGGTTCGAGGTGGTGTTCTCGGCTGCGATGCTCTCGAACGGCGATCGCCTGGGCATGGCGTGTTGGCGTCATGCGTCGTTCGCAGGGCGTTGCGCGCAGCGCCCCTGCACATCCCGATTCGACATCTGGAAATCGAGAACGTCGATCGCCTCGAATGACCTCTGGTCGCCGGGTGGCGCGCGCTTTCTTCTGGTGCTAAGGCGCGCACTTTTTTCATGCGGGGCCTTGCCCGAAAGGACGCTCTTCTCACCATGAACTTCGCGCAGCGCTTTTGCCTGGCCTTCGTCGCCTTCTTCTCGATCCTCTTCAACCGTGAGCTCGCCGGACGTTTTCGCGCGCTGCGCGCGGTCGCCAAATCGCCCGAGCTCCCAGCGCCCGAAGCCGGGGCTGAGGCCGAGCGATCATCGAATGAGCAACCCGCCTCGTCTGTCGCCACCACGCCGCACCGCGACGCGCTCCACCTCCTCGCGATCTTCCAGCGCGAGGGCCGCCTGATCGACTTCCTCCAGGAGGATATCGGCGGCTTTGCCGACGCCGAGATTGGCGTGGCCGCGCGCGCTGTCCACGCGGGCTGCAAGAAGGCCCTCGACACCTACCTGCCGCTCGCGCCGGTCATGGTCGAGGCCGAGGGCAGCGAGGTCGTGATTGGCGCCGATTGCCCGCGCGATCGCGTCACGCTGACTGGCAACCTCACGGGCGTGGCGCCCTTCCGTGGTCAGCTCTGCCATCGCGGTTGGCAGGTAACTCAGACGCGCCTGCCCGAGGTGACCACGGGCAAGGATCTCTCGATCGTCGCGCCTGCTGAAGTGGAGCTGCCTTAAGGACGTATCCCTCAATCATCCCGTCGCCCCACTCGTCCGTGAAACGCCAGTCTTTCGTTGCTTCGTTGGTCACCTTCCGTCCTGGAAGCTCCCGCCTCGACGGACATTCCCCGTCCTTCGCGGTCCAAAGGGCCTCATCGAGGGATAAGTCCTGAGTCCTGCCATCTCGAGTGAACGAACCATGACCTCTTCCTCAAAGCGCTTCAGCGTGGGCATCGATCTGGGGACCACGCACACCGCGCTCTCCTGCCTCGAACTGTCAGCGGATCCGCGCGACACGCGCCCCAACCATCACGCGCCCCGGCCGTTCGCCATCCCGCAGCTCGTCCAGAGCGGGGAGGTCGCTGCCCGCGAGTTGCTCCCCTCGTTCCTCTACTTCCCGCACGCGAGCGAGCAGACGCCCGGCGCTCTGGCCCTGCCTTGGGACGCCGCCAATCGGCTGGCCATCGGCGAGTGGGCGCGCGCACACGGCGCTCAGCTCCCGGCCCGCCTCGTCAGCTCGGCCAAGAGTTGGCTGTCGCACCCCACGCTCGATCGCCGATCGGCGTTCCTGCCCTTGGGCGCGCCCGACGACGTGGCCAAGATCTCGCCACTCGATGCCTCTGCCCGCTACCTCGAACATCTGCGCCTGGCCTGGAACCACGAGATCGCCAAGGGCGATCCAGCGCGCGCCCTCGAAGCGCAGGTGCTCACGCTCACGGTCCCTGCCTCGTTCGACGCCGTCGCTCGCGCGCTCACGGTCGAGGCCGCGGCGCAGGCCGGGCTCAAAGACGTCACGCTGCTGGAGGAGCCGCAGGCCGCGCTCTACGCCTGGGTCGAGGCGCTCGGCGACAGGTGGCGTGATGAGGTCTCGGTCGGCGATCTCATCCTCGTCTGCGACGTGGGCGGCGGCACGACCGACTTCAGCCTCATCGCGGTCGTGGAGCAGGACGGCGAGCTCGCCCTGTCGCGCGTGGCCGTCGGCGATCACATCCTGCTCGGCGGCGACAACATGGACCTCGCGCTGGCGCTGGCGCTCCAGCAGACGCTCCTCGCTCAGGGCAAGAAGCTCGACCGCTGGCAACTCACCGCGCTCACGCACGGCGCGCGCGTGGCCAAGGAAAAGCTGTTCGCCAATCCCGAGCTCGACGCGGTGCCGATCACCGTGCCCTCGCGCGGGTCGAGCCTCATCGGTCGCTCGCTCTCGGTGGATCTGACGCGCGCCACGCTCACCCAACTCCTCGTCGAGGGCTTCTTCCCCGAGGTCGAGGTCGATTCCGTTCCGAATACGCCCAAGCGCCTGGGCCTGACTACGCTCGGCCTGCCCTACGCCGCCGACGCGGCCGTGACGCGCCACCTGGCCGCGTTCCTGATGCGCCACGTGCGCGCGCTGAGCGCAGCCGAGACCAAGCTCGACCAGCCCGTGCGCGGCGAGGGCAAGCGCTTCCTCCACCCGACGGCCGTGCTCTTCAACGGCGGCGTGATGAAGGCGACCGAGCTCAAGGATCGCGTGATGTCCGTGCTCCAGTCGTGGGTGCGCGGCGAGGGGGGCGCCCTGCCGCGTGAGCTGCCAGGCTGTGAGCTCGATCTGGCCGTGGCGCAGGGCGCGGCCGTGTTCGGTCGGGTGCGGCAAGGGCAGGGCATCCGCATCCGAGGTGGCACCGCGCGCGCCTATTACGTCGGGATCGAGACGGCCATGCCCGCCGTGCCCGGGATGCCGCCCCCACTCAAGGCGCTGTGCCTGGCGCCCATGGGCATGGAGGAGGGCACGAGCGCCGAGCTGCCCGACGAGAACCTCGGGCTCGTGGTCGGCGAGCCAGCGCAATTCCGGCTCTTCGGCAGCACGGTCCGGCGCGACGACGTGGTCGGCACCGTCGTCGAGGACGCCGATGTCGATGCGCTCGACGAGCTGCCGCCGGTCGAGGCCACACTGCCTGCCACGGATGGTCTGGGGCAGGGCGATATCGTCCCGATCCACCTGCGCGCGCACGTCACCGAGATAGGGACGCTCGAGCTCGCGTGCGTTGGAAAGGCGGGCCAGGCCTGGAAGCTGGAGTTCGATCTGCGCGGCCAGACGCCTGAGATGGCGCAAGAGCTGGAGCTCGATCCGTCCGATTCATCCGATTCGGACGAAGACGAGCTGGGGCCGCTGACATGACTCAAGCGCCGCCGCCATCCGAGCTGCTCCGGCAGAACCAGCTGCGCGCCAAGAAGAGCTGGGGCCAGTGCTTCCTGGGCGATCCCCTCATCCTCGAGCGCATCGCCGCAGGCTGCCGCCTCTCGCCCGAGGACACGGTCGTCGAGCTCGGGGCTGGCCTAGGCCACTTCACGCGCGCACTGGCGGCCACGGGCGCGAACGTCGTGGCCATCGAGCGCGATCGCGACCTCCTCGAGATCCTCGAGCGCGATCTTCGCCTGCCCAACGTCCGCCTCGTCGCGGCCAACGCGGCCAAGCTCGACTTTGCGCAGGTCGCTGGCGTGCCTCGCCCCGTGGTCGCCGGAAACCTGCCCTACCAACTGACGAGCCCCATCCTGTTCGAGCTCATCGCGCAGCAGGCCAGCGTCTGCCGCGCCGTATTCCTCCTCCAGAAAGAGGTGGCCGAGCGCCTGGCCTCGCCGCCGGGCACACGCGCCTGCGGCGTGCTCTCGGTGCTGCTCGCGGCCTTTGCCACGGTCGAGCTCTTGTTCGAGGTGCCCGCGCGCCACTTCACGCCCAGCCCAAGAGTCGATTCCGCCGTGGTCCGAATCGAGCCGTTCGAGCCACCGCGCTTCGTCGTCCACGACTGGAGCATCTTCACGCGATTGGTGAAGGCGGCCTTTTCCCAGCGCCGCAAGATGCTGCGCGGCGCGCTCAAATCCGACCTCGCTCTGTTCCAAGCGCTTCCCATCGAGGCCGCGCTCGAGAGGGCGGGCGTCGACGCCACGGCCCGCGCCGAACAGCTCTCGATCGAGGCGTTCGTCGCGCTCTCGAACGCGCTCGTCCCCTGATAGATCCTCCATCCCTCCCCCCTCTCTCTCTCCTTCACTCCTCCCTTGCCGGAGTCCCCCTCATGAAACTCAAAATTCTCTATCACGACGGCTGTTTCGACGGCGCCTCGAGCGCAGCGATCTTCACGCGCTTCTACCGGGAACATCGCGGGCTCTCCGCGAAGGACACCATCGACTACCTCGGACTGTCGCACGCTGGATCGAAGCCGCTCGCGCCAGAGCTCTTCGATGGCGACGTGAATGCGATGCTCGACTTCCGCTACGCGACTTCCGATCGCTTGACCTGGTGGTTCGATCACCACGCGTCGAGCTTCCCCAACCCCGGCGAAGAGGCCTACTTCCGCGCGGACACGAGCGGTCAGAAGTTCCACGACCCAGCGGCCAAGAGCTGCACGCGTTTCATGGCGCGGACGCTTCACGAGCGCTTCGGTTTCGACACCTCCCCCGTCGAGGAGCTGATCCACTGGGCCGAGATCATCGACGGCGCGCTCTTCCCCGATCCATCGACCGCGGTCCGCCTCGGCCCGCCCGCGCTCAAGTTGATGCTCGTGATCGAGGCGAGCCCAGGACCGGGGTTCATCCCGCGCCTCATCGGCGATCTCCAGTCCTGCCCATTCGCTGAGCTCGTCGAGCTGCCCTACGTCGCCGAGCGGCTCGGCCCGATCTACGAGTGCCATCTGGAGATCGTCGAGCTCGTCCGCAGCCGCCTCCAGATCGACCGAGGCGTCGTCTTCTACGACGTGGCCGATCGCAACCTGAGCAGCATCAATAAGTTCATCCCCTACGAGATGTTTCCGGAGGCCCGCTACACCGTGGCCGTCAGCCGTGGGCCGAGCCGCGCCAAGATCTCGGTCGGCTCCAATCCCTGGTTCCCCGAGCGCCGCACCCACGATCTGGCGCGCATCTGCGAGCGCTTCGGTGGCGGTGGTCACCCCGTGGTCGGCGCCGTGTCCTACCCCTGCGCCGAGGTCGATCGGGCGCGCGCCGACGCGGACGCCATCGTGCGCGAGCTCCAGGACGACTGGGAGGCCGCGCGACAGAGCGTGTGATGACGATTGGTTGATTCTTCTAATTCATTAGGGCCTGTTTGAAAATCATGCGAGCCAGACTTTGATGGCAGCATAGAGGACAAACCCCAGAAAATTGACGGCATTTTTTTCGTAGCGCGTAGCGACTCGCCGGAATTCTTTGATTTTACAGAAGAAATTCTCGACCAAATTCCGCTCCTTATAACGGTGTTTGTCTATTTCGCGCTTGTGAATACGGTTTCTCTTCGATGGAATAACGGCATTCATTCCTTTTGCTGCAATGGCCACAATGATTTTGTCCGAGTCGTAGCCTTTGTCGGCAATAAAATTTTCGCCCTGAGCTTTTTCAATAAGTGCGGGCGCTTCGGTCGCGTCATGCA
>JAISIF010000049.1 GCA_031262165.1 Myxococcales bacterium
GGGTTGAGGAGCGGGTGGAGGAGCGGGTTGAGGAGCGGGTTGAGGAGCGGGTTGAGGAGCGGGTTGAGGAGCGGGTTGAGGAGCGGGTTGAGGCGGTGGCCGACAAATGAGGAGAGCGATTGCCCTTCCATCCTCCCGCCGCCTGGCCCACAAGCCCGCGCCCATGCGAGCCATCCTTCAGAGAGTTTCGAGTGCAGGTGTCCGCGTGGCTGGCGAGCAGATCTCCTCCATCGGCACGGGCCTGTTGGTCCTGATCGGCGTTGGCCAGGGCGATGGCGAGTCGGACGCGCAACAGCTCGCCGAGCGCTGCGTGCATCTGCGCATCTTCGAGGACGAGGCCGGGCGCATGAATCGCTCGCTCCTCGACGTGGGCGGCGCGCTGCTCGCCGTCAGCCAGTTCACGCTCTACGGCGATGCCCGGCGCGGGCGTCGCCCCAGCTTCATCGAGGCGATGGAACCCGAGGGCGCACGCCGCCTCTACGAGACGTTCTGCGACGCCTGCCGCGCGCTCGGCGTCGAGGTCCAGAAGGGGGTCTTCCGCGCCGACATGAAGGTCGAACTCGTGAACGACGGCCCTGTCACGATCATGCTCGACAGCAACAAGCGGTTTTGAAGACGTGCCGCGCTCCACCAGTCATAGGTAGAAAAAATGAAAAGCAATCGCTGGGCATATTCATTGAGTGGTCTATTTGTTTTCGCGTTTACTGGAATGTGGAGTTTCAATCATTTCAGTTTTAATTCAACCCATACGGTCGGCCAGGAGATAGACAGCCTGAATGGTGTCGTCGTCTTTTATAACGGCGGAGTGGACAATGTGTCGGGCCGAAACTTGACGGCCAATGGCTATAACCTTGGGTTGAAATATCAATGCGTCGAGTTCGTAAAACGTTATTATTACGAGCATTTGAAGCACGAGATGCCCGACAGCTATGGGCATGCCATAGATTTTTTCGATAAATCCTTGGCCGATGGACAGAAGAACAAGAGGCGTGCCCTGACCCAATACGCGAACCCGAGCCAGACGAAACCAAAGGTCGACGACCTCGTCGTTTTGTCGGGAACGGTTGCCAATAAATATGGGCACGTCGCCATCATTTCAGACGTCATGGAAAATGAGGTTGAAATCATCCAACAAAACCCGGGGCCATTCGGGAAGTCGAGGGAACGGTTTTTGTTGGAGAACTCGAATGGGAAATGGAGAATAGATAATAAACGCATCTTGGGGTGGTTGAGAAAAGAATGAATAAAATGAATGGAGCGCCTCTTCGGTTTTTGATGAGGAGAAAAAGAGAAGGGCGCTCTTGGGAATTATCCCTCGATGAGGACCGAGCAACGCGAAGGCTGGCGTTTCACGGACGAGCGAGGCGACGGGATAATCAAGGGATAAGTCCTTACTCGTTTCAACGATGTGTCTGAGCGCATCGCTATCCGCGGCGGATCTCCGTCTCCTTGCGCCGGAAGGCGATGGCGCAGCCGAGCGCGATCCAGAACAGGCCGCCGTGCTGCCCGAAGCGCTACCAGCCGAAGAGGCTGCCGCCCGCGATGAAGAGAGTCTCTTTCTCTTCACCATCGCATCTCCAGGGGCACGCGTTCCGTTGCTGACGTCACAGAGGTGATTGCCGAGGGTGCGCCTCAATGGATCGCTTCGTCGCTTCGCGCCTCGCAATGACGTTTGGAGACGGGGCGCGATGCCGTGGATGTGCTGGGGCGACGCAGGCGTCACCCGCCGTAGCTCTCATCCTGCTCGATCCGCGAGAGCACCCAGTCGAAGTCGCCCGATGTCACCTTGGCCTGGCAGTAATCGCAGTTGCCGGTCATCGATACGCTCAGCTCCGCGCCGCAGTTCGGGCACTTCGTCCAGTCCTTGGACTTGCCCTGGCAGGCGTGCCCCCGGATCAGCGTCCAGTATTCCGAGTAGGGGCGAGGCCTGCTCTTGCTGCCGCTCAGCAGCTTGCCGTCGTCCGAGATCGTGTAGTCGAGCCCGGTCGCGAACAGGCGCACCGTCACCGCGTCGTAGGTCTCGTCCGAGGAGACGTCGGCGAGGACGAGCTTCTGGATTTGGCCAGACTCGGTCACGTTTCGGCACTTCTGCGCGACGTAGAGGTCGATCCAATAGACCATCGACTGGAACAGGTTGTCCGAGACGAACGGGCGGATCTTGGCCAGGTCGCGCTCGGACCAGCCGCTCTGGAGATTGCCCCAGATGTCGCGGATGCGCCGCGCGAACGTGTCCCAGTTCAGCGCGGGATCGCGCTCGATCAGCGCGGCAAAACCCCGCTGGGCATCGGGCGCGCGCAGGGTGGCCAGCTCGGTCCCTGTCTCGGCAACGGTCTCGGTGAGCAGCGGCCCACGCCGCTCGCGGCGATCGGTCATCCACTGGGTCACCTGCCAGTCGAAGCGGCCGTGCCCGAGATCCTGCTGGCAGTAGCTGCACGTGGTCCCGCGGATGGCGTCGAACGGCGCGCCGCAGTTCGGGCAGTCGAGCACCTGGGCGCGCGCAGCGGGCCGCGACTTGGCCGAGGCGTCGCGCATCAGGCGCAGGCGCTCCACGAGGTAGAAGCGCTGCTCGGCGCCGCTCTCGGCCAACACCTCGACGACGTTCGATTCGATGCGCAGGTCGATGGCGATGCGCTGGCCACCCAAGCCGTGGATGTCCTGGATCCGCATCGCGCCGATGACGATCCCCGTGACGTCTTTGATGGATGGTTCATGGCGGCTCGCGAGCAGGCCGGGCGCGACGTAGGCCGCCATCGACGCGGCGGGCTTGGCGCGGGTGCGCTGCATCTGAGCGTAGAGGAAATAGACGAAGTCCTCGAAGAGCACGCGCGAGAAGGCAGGGTCGATCGCGCGCAGGCGCTTGAACTTGGCGCGCAGCATCGCGGCTCGGTCTTGGTGCGTGTTCTGAGCGCGCACTGCACCCGTGGCCCAACCCTGCTGCTGTTGCACCTTCGTGGAGTGGTTCATCTTCACGAAGCCCAAGACCACGACGATCGTGATCGGGATGCCGAACAGAGGATGTTCGATGCACAGCCAGAGGAGGAGCCGGATGAGCAGGCTAGCGAGGGCACCCGCGCCATCGCCGTCACCACCACCGCCTCCACTACTGCTGCTGCCGGAGTAGCTGTGGCCACCGCCGACCCGCGCCAGCGCGTCGGCCGCGCCCAAGAGGAGGGCAAGGCCTGCGATCGAGGCGATGATCGAGCGCTGAAACAGGCGCGAGTGGACGATGGCCTTCAGGCGGTCGAGCGCGGATTTAGGGAAGGGGGGATGGATCGCCATCAGCACACCTCGTCGGCCAGCTCGTTTATGTCGTCCTCGGCGCGCGGCATGACAGCGCCGAGGATCGGCCCCATGCGCTGGAGCGCCGCACTGAAGGCCTCGAAGTCGAGTCTCTGGACTGCTGCCGATAGCTCGGCCTGGACCTCCTTCCACGGCTCGCCGAGCAGCGACTCGTCCACGCCGATGTCCGGGATCACGAGGCACTGGCGTTCGAACAACGAGACGAAGACGAGGATGCCGTTGCGGCCACTCGTCCGCGAGATGCCCAGCTCGTGAAAGAGCGCGTGGGCCAGGGTGCGGCTCTTGCGCGCGAGTTGTTCGGGACGCACGAGCAGGCGCAGCAGCGGCGAGGCAAAGGTGGCCAGGGCGAGCGCGGCGAAGAGCGCTCCCATCGCTTCGAGCGCGATGACCTCGGGCGCGAACGTCTGTGGAATGAGCAGCAGGATCAGGATGGCGAGGGCCATCGCGAAGAAGGCAAAGCGGTAGGCCGCCACGCGGTAGTCGTCCGCGCGGACGCGGACCGAGACGACGATCTCGGCGGAGGTCTGAAGCTCGATCGCCTCGATAACCTCCTTGGTTCGGGCCTTGGCGCCGTCTTGGAGAAAGTGTCTCTGACTCATGGGAGTCCTTGGTTGTCGAGAGTGGTGAAAGCGCCGCTCTTTAGTCGAGGTCTGAACGCGGCGTCACCGGATGATCGAGTGTGGCCTTTCACCCCGCTCACGGCACTTCGCGTCGGCCCTTTCCCACGAGAGGAAGAGTGAAAAGGGGTGCGTGTCTCGCGGGGGAGGGGAAACGGCGTGCCACGTCACACCAAAAACTCGAACTGCGCGCTCGACTGTTCCCAGAGACTTCTGCTTTCAGGCCGCGCCATTCAGCGACCGACTCAACCGCAGAGGTCTCCTCATGAATTTCAATGCCGTGCGCCTGCCCCTCCTCGCCTGTCTCGCGCTCTGCCTCGCCACCGCATCGAGCGCCTGTTCCTCGGCCTCTTCGTCGAAAGCGAACGATCCGTGCGCCGCCTGCGCCCCACACGAGACATGCGACGAGGCGACGGCCGCGTGTCTGTGTGGCGCCGAGCGCTGTGCGGTCGGCTGGCGTTGCGACGCAGAGGCGATCGCCTGCCGTCTCGATCTGCCGGAGCGCTGTGTCGCTGGCACGAGCTGGCAGCCTGGCCTCCAGGCGTTCCAGGAGGCCACTGACGCGAAAGGCCTCACGGGCATCGAGGGCGTGCGCCTCTCCTCGGCCGACCTGGACGCCGACGGCTTTCCCGAGCTCGTGGTCCGACGCGGCGGCGCCAACCCCGACGACTTTGCCGAGGGCGGCGTCCGCCACACCTGGCTCCTGAAAAACGAGCGCGGCGAGCGCTTCACCGACATCACCGAGGACTCGGGCCTACTCCGGCGGCGTGACACGACCGAAGCGCGTCGCGGCCGACCTGCCGAGCTGGTCGTCTTCGCTGACATCGACAACGACGGCGATCTCGATGCCTTCACGGCCTTTACCCAGGCCAACCTCGGCGAGACGGACAGCGCCGAGCTGATGTTCAACCGCGGCGATGGGAGGTTCGTCTTTGGCTCTGCCACCACGTCGCTGCGCGCGGCGGGTGAGCGCGTGACCCGCGCCTCGGCGGCCTTCACCGACGTGGATCGCGATGGCGTGATCGACCTGTGGATCGGCAACGGTGCGGTCAACGGATCGCCGCGCCAGAACCAGCTCTTCCGAGGGGACGTCGAATCGAACTTCGTCGAGATCACGCGCGAGGCTGGGTTGACGACCAGGGCATGGAGCAGCATCGCGGTGCTCGACGCGGCCGAGGCCCACACGAACACCTGGGGTGTGACGGCATGCGATCTGAGCGGCGATGGCATCCCCGAGCTGCTCGCCGCGTCCTATGGCCGAGCGCCGAATCACATGTGGCTCGGCACGTTGGACCCCGACTCGGGGAGCGTGGCGTTCGAGAATCGCTCAATCGCCTCGGACTACGCCTTCGACAATCGCGCGGACTGGAGCGACAACGAGTCGGCCCGCTGCTGGTGCGCGCGCCACCCGGAGGCCGAGGGGTGCGCTGGCGTGCCTGAACCGCAATACATCCAGTGTCAGAGCGACTCGGACGCCTTTCGCTGGACGCACTCGACCGACCGAAACACCTACCGGCTCGGCGGCAACTCGGGCACCACGGTCTGCGCCGACCTCGACGGCGATGGTCGCCTCGACCTCGTGACGACCGAGATCGTCCACTGGGACGTGGGCGCGTCGAGCGATCCGAGCGAGGCGCTCTACAATCAGGGCAATGCGAGCGACGGCACACCCCTCTTCGACAGGCCTGGCAACGAGGTGACCGGGCTCGTCAAGACGCCGCGCGACCGCATCGATTGGAACGACGGCGACATGACCGCGGCCGTCTTCGACTTCGACAACGATGGCCGCCTCGACATCTACATCGGCTCGTCTGACTACCCGGGCACGCGCGGCTGGCTCTACTGGCAGCGCCCGGATCGGGCGTTCGAGGCCGTGCCCATCGCGGACGGCATCGACATGAAGGCGAGCCACGGCATCACGGTGGCCGACTTCGACGGTGACGGCGATCTCGACGTGGTGGTCGGCCACTCGCGCGCCCGCTGCGAGGACCAGTGCTACGCCACGCCGAACGTCCGCTACTTCGAGAACGTCCTGGGCCAGGATGGCAACTGGCTCCAGCTTCAGCTCGAAGGCGGCGAGGGCACGAACCGGGCGGCCATCGGCGCGCGCGTGACGGTGCGGACGCCCGACGGTGGACAGCAGACGCGCGAGATCGGCGGCGGCCACGGCCACTATGGTCTTCAGGACGATCTGCTCGTCCACTTTGGCCTTGGCTCTGCCTGCTCTGCCGAGGTGGAGATCCGCTGGCCCGACCGCGCGCTGAGCGTGCAGCGCCTGACGCTCGCGGCGGGCTACCGCTACCGCGTGCTCCAGGGCGCGCTGCCCGAGGTGGTGACAGCGAGCGGCGCTCCGTGAAGAGACACCGTCGAAGTCGAAAAGGTGAGCCAAGGAGAGGAGAAAAAGAGAAGGGCGCCTTTCGGGGCGCCCTTGCTCGTTTCGACGAGGTGCCCGACTGGCATCGAGCCCTGCCCGCCCCTTCACCCCGAATCGTCCGCCCCTCGGATGAGGCCGACAGATGACAGCGAGACCCCGAGCAGGTCATGGATGCCCAGCCGTTTGAGGAAGCGCGCGAGGAAGACCTGCTTGAAGCGCCAGGCGGCCTCTTCGCCCGTGGGCAGCGTCAGGCGCGCGCCTGCCATGGTCACATGGCCGCCCGACGAACCCTCCAGGCCGTTGCACAGATCGCTCAGGGTTCGGCCAGCGCTGCGGCGCGGTCCCTGGCTGCGGACAGAGACGAAGAGCTGCCGTCGAAACGTCCCATACGTCAGCGACCAATGCATCCCTTCGAGCATCAGGAGCTGCTCGGCGATCTCCGCCGTGAGCTCGGGCGAATAGAGCTCCCCCAGATTCGACTCGACGAGGTCGCGGTGGATTCGCGCCCGTTGGTAGGCCTGCCCGACGAGCTGAAAGTAGCGGGCTGGCAGCGCCGGGTGCTCGATGCGGTGCAGGAGCGCGCGGTCCGCGAGTGGAAAGAGCTGCATGTAGGCCGACAGATCGGCCTGCGAGGCCCGATCGGCCAGGTCGTCCGTGTCCGACTTGATGCCGTAGTAGAGGGCCGTGGCCAGCTTGCGCGATGGCTCGAGCTCGGCGGCGGACAGCGCCTCGACGAGCAAGGTGGAGGCAGCCCCGCAGCTCGGATCGACGTCGGCGTGCGCCACGCGGTGGCTCGCCTCGCGCCAGGGGTGATGATCGATGACGACCTGGGGCCAGAAGCGCGCCTCGGGCAGGCTGTGGTTGCCTGCCGTGGGTTGCGTGTCCACGAGCGCGAACAGATCGAACGTCTCTGGCTGCACCGTCGCGATGGGTTGGAGCGAGAGCTTGAGCAGGCTGATGAGCGTCCGGTTTTCCGCTCGCCCCACGCTGCCGCCATAGGCCACGACCGCTTCCCGCACGCCCATGCACTCGAAGAGGAGGCGCAGCGCCAGGGCAGAGCCCAGGGCATCTGGATCGGGGTTGTCGTGCATGACGATGAGCGCCCGTTCGTGCCCCTGAACCACCTCTCGCAGATGTTTGAGTTTATCGACCGCGAAGAGGCGGCGCTCTATCGCGCGGAGCAGTCGACCGTTGGCCGTCACCCCACCACGCCATCTACACGCGCCGGGCACCTTGGTCGGGCTGGTCGTCGTGGTCTCGCCCTCCTGTCTCTTGCTCACGGCAATCTCCTCACGAGTCGAAAAGTGCGCACCAGCGGCTCCTGAACCCGCCAGCCGACAAGAGAATGCGCACGCACCGCCGAAGCGGCCTTGCGTGACGCCAGCGCGTTTTGTTTTTCGGATGTCGAGAGGGCCCATGCACTTAGGACTTATCCCTCGATCATCCCGTCGCCCCACGCGTCCGCGAAACGCCCGTCTTCGTTGCTTCGAGCGTCACTTCCATCTGGAAGCTCCCACCTCGCGCCTCGTCTGGCGTTCCCCGTCCTTCGCGTCGATCGGCCCTAATCAAGGGATGAGTCCTTGGGCGCGTCGCACGCAACGCCTCTGCGAAACGCATCGATCAGCGCTCCTTTGGGAGCATTCGAGCGCCTTTCGAGAGCGGCGTTGACGGGTTGCCTCCAGGACGGGCCGACACTAGAAGGCCCGACTTTTTTCGCCCCCCCCCCTCTCATAGGAGACGCCCCAATGGATCTCGACGTCGAGTTCGACTTCTGCTGCGCCCACGACCTGCCCAACTACGAGGGCATCTGCCGCCGCCTGCACGGACACCATTACCGCATGCTCATCTCGATCACGGGGCGCCCAGACGCGCACACCGGGATGATCATGGACTTCGAAGACCTCCGGCAGATCGTCACCGAGCGCGTCCTCGATCTGGTCGATCACCGCTATCTCAATGAGATCCCTGGCCTGGAAAACCCGACCGCCGAGAACATGATCGTCCTCTTCTGGAACCGCCTGAAAGAAAGCCTGCCCGGTTTGAGAGAAATCCGCCTTTGGGAAACACCGGCGTATTCCGTCACCTATCGCGGGGATTGATTCGGGGTTCGTGAATACTCACTCCACCGAACTCAATCGATGATTCATTCGAAATGGCTTTGAAAACAAAAAATCCCCGGACTGCCTCGAGAAGGCCTTCCGGGGATTTTCAGGATGAGCGCAGAAGGAATCGAACCTTCAACCTATGGATTAAGAGTCCATTGCTCTGCCAATTGAGCTATGCGCCCGACACTGTTTTTCAGGCCTAATAGGGCCCGAAAAAACGGCGCGCCTTTTAGAGCCTAACATGTCTAAAGTCAACCTCTTTTGATTCAAAAACAGCGATGCAGGCTCCCTTTGCCGACCAGAGCCGCACGCCCCAACTTTGAATCTCAAGGAGCGCGATCGCCCGGGATCGCCTGAGAGACATGGCCAAACACGGCAAGCGCACACCTCATTCTTCTCGCGATTCGGACAGGGCGGCGCCCGTCACGGGGGCGAACGCCACGATGGACGAGGCAGAGCTGGGCACCGAGGGGAACGGCGCTTCTCTCTTGGGTGCCGACTTCACGGGTGGTTTCCCAGACCCACTGGAGCAGGACCCGGGCGAGGCGCGGGATCTTCTGCCTGACCGCGTCATCGTCAGGGATCGGCACGAGGCAGCCATCTGGGACGAACAGGAGGAGGCTGTGACGGCCCGCGAGACCGAATGGCCAGATACCGAGGATCCCGAGTTCAGGGATCCTGGTGGTGAGGACGAAGATGGCGAGGCGTTCGAGCCCTACGATCAGTAGTCGTCGTAGTCGGGTGTGGTGCGTGATCGGAGCGCCAGGGCGGTGAAGGGGTCTCCCAAGAACAGCCTCCCTCTTTTGAGGGATGATGGGGGTGACGCGGAGCACCGGAGGGGGCGGGCGCGTCGAGTTCTATTTTTTGATCTCGAATCGGGATGTGTCGGGGCGTTGCGTGCAACGCCCGTCGTGTTTTTGACGAATGCCGACCGCCGGGCGTTGCACGCAACGCCCCTACGAAGACACGCCTCGATCTTGCGTCGAAAAACAGAACTCGACCGCCCTCTCCTCCTTCCCAGGGCAATCGAGTTCTAACCAAGCAGGCCTTGAAGGGCAGCATTTTGGGGTTGGCGCCCATGGTTCGATTTTTCTTTTTCAGGGTGAAACAGAGTTCTCGAACACCTGCTTGGAGT
>JAISIF010000057.1 GCA_031262165.1 Myxococcales bacterium
ACTCCAAGCAGGTGTTCGAGAACTCTGTTTCACCCTGAAAAAGAAAAATCGAACCAAGGGCGCCAACCCCAAAATGCTGCCCTTCAAGGCCTGCTTGGTTAGAACTCGATTGCCCTGAGAGTGGTTGCTGGGCAATCGAGTTCTCGGTTTTCGGATGTCACGGATGATGGGGGCGTAGGGGCGATTACCAATCGCCCGTCGTCGAAGGTGAGTCGCTCGTCGAGGGTCTTTGCGCACGGGCGATTGATAATCGCCCCTACGAATTGTCTCCGAGGGGCACGAAAAAAATTTCGACCCACATCTCCCCTGCAGGCCATCGAGTTCTGCCGACAAAAACTTCTCTCTCTCAGAGGGAGGTGCCCCGGAGGGCCGGAGCTAGTGGGCGTGTCAAGCAAATCCAGAACTCGATTGCCCGCCACGGACACCCTGGCCAAGCCCAAAGAGCGCCAGCCAATAACCGAACCGGCCATCGAAGCCCACGCGGTGTCAACGTCAGGGCGGGCTCCGTTCTGACGATTTCGCTCGGGATCGATGTGTTTTGTGTAGGGCGTGCAACGCCCCAACACGTCCCGATTCGACACCAAAAAACAGAACCAAAGACCGCTTCCTCGCCTACCAGCAGGGCGCCTTGACAGCCTTGGGGAATGATGGAAGGAGCGCCCGCTTTTTTGGCGCGGGAAGCCGTCTTCACACTCCTGATGAGGGCGGCGTGACCGTCTGATTTCGAGAGCCTCGCGCTCTCTTTTTCTTTTGAGGAGTCACACCGATGAAATCGTCCCTTGTCACTGCCCTGGCGATGGCCTGCGCCCTTTCCCTCGGCGCCTGCTGCAACAACAAATCGAGCGCATCGTCCGCGGCCGCCTGTCCAGCGGGCGGGACCGATGCGGTCGGCGCGAGTAACCCCGACCAGGTCGTCGCCACCTTTGGCGATGAGAAGTTGACGATGGGGGAGGTGGACAAGCTCATTGCCAAGGATGTCTTCGCGATGCGCCAGCAGGCCATCGAGGCCACGGTGCTGACCCGGCTCATCGAGAAGGAGGCCAAGGCGGCTGGCAAAGAGCCCGAGGACTTCCTGCGCGGCATTGCCGAGAGCGCGGAGGCGGCGCCCATCCCCGAGGACCAGCTCAAGGCCATGTATGAGCAGCTCAAGCCCCGCCTCGGCGACAAGAGCTTCGAAGAGACCAAGCCGATGCTCGAGCAGATGCTCAAGCAGGAGGGCCAGAAGAAGGCGGTGATGGATTACATCGAGGGCCTCAAGAAGAAGGCGAACGTGAAGATTCTCCTGGAAGAGCCCAAGGTCGAGGTCAAGGCCGATGGGCCGGCCATGGGACCTGTGGACGCGCCCGTCACCATCATCACCTTCTCCGACTTCGAGTGCCCCTATTGCGCGCGGGCTGCGCAGACGATGCACAAGCTCGTCAACAACAACGCGGGCAAGATCCGCCTCGTGTTCCGCTCCTACCCGCTGCCCTTCCACAAGAACGCGAAGAAGGCCTCCGAGGCCGCGCTGTGCGCCAACGAGCAGGGCAAGTTCTGGGAGATGCACGACAAGCTCTTCGAGAGCACCGAGGCGAAGACCCCGCTCACGCGCGAGGAGTTCGGCAAGCTCGCCAGCGCGCTCGGGCTCGACATGGCGGCGTTCGACACCTGCCTCGACTCCGGCAAGTTCGGCGCGCAGATCGAGGAGGACATGAAGATCGGCCAGCAGGCTGGCGTCGAGGGCACCCCGGCGTTCTTCATCAATGGCCGCTTCGTGTCGGGCGCGCGTCCACTCGAGGACTTCCAGACGATCGTCGATCAGGAACTCGCCAAGAAGTGATGCGCGCGTTCCAGGTTTCGATCTGACTTCTCGAATCGACTCGATTGAAATGTTTGAAACGCGGGGCAGGCCTCGATGAGGCCCTGTCCCGTTTTTCATTCTGAACCCGCGATGCCCCGGCACGCCCCTGTCGATGTCCCCCAAACGACCCCACACCGAGAGGGCCGTTCGCCGACGCCAACAGGGGGAGTCGCACTTGGAATCGAGAGGAGACGACCTGTCTGGAGCCTCCACCCGAGTGCTGGACAATCCCTCTGGATTCGGCCAATGCGCCGGGCGCTTTGAGGCACCGCCCGCCTCTGACCTGACGTTCCCGGATCGATCTGCCGGATTTCCCAACGCCTTCGAGGTTCCGCCATGACGCCTGCGCCTCTCCTGAGACTTCTCCGCTCCCTGCCCCTTGCCGCCCTGATGCTCTGCCTCGCCACCGCCTGCGGTGGGGAGACCCACATCGTGGCCATGTCACCGGATGCCAGCCACAGCGATCCCGCGGATGTCCCGAGCACGGGCGGTGACGACGCCAATGATCCCCATGACGAGAGCGACGCGGACATCATCGAGCCGCCGGATGCCGACGAACCGCTGGACGCCAACGAGCTACCGGATGCCGACGAGCCCCTCCCCGACGAAGGCGAGTTCGACGACTCAGAGCAGCCGCTGAACGATGAGAGCGCCTACACCGGTCCGCGCGCCCACTTCGATCCTCGCCTGATCCAGGCCTCGGCGAGCAGCCCGGGCTCGCCAGCGCAGTTTCTCGCCTTCCCGTTCCCAGCCGATCACCGCCGCAACGCCGACAAGACGGTGCGCCTCGACGACTTCCCGCGTCCGACGTCGGTCGCCCAGACACTCGGCGACAAACTCCTCGATCGCTACCTGGCGCCCGCGGGTGGGGTCGATGGCTTCTCGCTCAACGCCGCTGTCCACGTGGCGTTCGACATGGACCTGAACACCAGCTCGATCCCGACGGAGGCCGATGCCTTCCTCGCCGCCAGCGCTCCATTCAAGCTCCTCGATATCGATCCCCTCTCGCCCGAGCGCGGCACGGTGCGCCCCCTGCGCTGGGCCTACACGCAGGCCGAGGGCAACTACGCCGCGAAGCACAGCCTGGCCATCGCGCCTGCCTGGGGCTTCCCGCTGCGCGAGGGCACGACATACGCGCTCGTCATCACCAAGAGCGGACTGAGCGGCACGGACGGCACCCCGCTGCGCCAACCGCTCCTGCTCTCGGCGCTCCTCGCCAACCGGACGAGCAAGCCCACTGGCCTGACCAACGTCACCGACACGCTCTACCAAGAGCTGCGCGCGGCCTACGCCCCACTGCGCGCCACCCTGCATCACAACGGTATCGCCATCGACGAGGTCGCGGTGGCCACGGTCTTCACGACCCAGAACGTGACCAAGGCGCTGTGGCGCATCGCCAGCCACCTCACCAACGACCTGCGCACCGGCGCGTGGGAACCGAAGGCGACGTGGAAGGCGGCGACGCATACCGCCAACGGCTGGTGCACGAGCACGGGGAACACGTGGCACAAGTGCGGCGCTTACAGCACGAGCTCCACTGAAAGGACGAACCTCTTCCATCTCGCCGCGACCTTCAACGGCCGCAACTACCAGCAGGGCACGCTCCCCTACCTGCTCTCGGGCGGTAACTTCCGATTCAACGCCTCGGGCACGCCGACCGGCTTCAAGGAGGAGAACCTCACGCTCGCCGTGACGATCCCCGAGACGCCGATGCCGACAGCCAGCGGGTGCGTCCCCATCGTCGAGATCGCCCACGGCACGGGCGGCGACGCCTACTCCGGCCTCGATGACTGGACCGCCGCGCGGCTCGCCGCGCGCGGCATCGCCTCGGTTGGCATGGATCAGCCGCTTCACGGCGATCGCTTCGACATCGCCAACTACTCGATCCCATCAGGCTCTCTCCTCTTGACCCTGCTGAGCATCGCAGCCGTGGACATTCTCGACCCGGACACGCTCCTGAACCTGCTCAACTTCAACTTCCTGAACGTCGACTCGGCGCGGACGAGCATCCGACAGTCGGCGATCGACACGATGGCGCTCACGCACCTCATCGAGATCGGCGGCCTCGACGTGCCAGCCAACTTCAGCCCGACCGGACAGAAGATCACCTTCTGTAAGGACGAGATCGGATTCTTCGGCCACTCGCAGGGCGCGCTCAGCGGCTCCATCGCGGCCGGCGTCGAATCCCGCATCGGTGCCTGGCTCCTGTCGGCGGGCGGTGGTGGCCTCGGCATCACCATCCTCGACCGCAAGGACTTCGGCGATTTTCCGACCATCCTGGGGCTGCTGTTCGGTCTCAAGACGCCCAACGAGACGCTGACCGAGCTCCACGTGCTCATGACGATCATCCAGACGGTCGTCGACGCGACGGATCCCATCAACTACGCGCCGTTCTGGTTCCGCGAGAACAAGATCGGCGCGCCCACGAGCCAGCTTTTGACGAGCGGCATGGACGACACGATGACGCCGTGGCGCTCGGCCATCGGGCTCGCGACCGCGGCCCGCCTGAGCCCCATCGCGCCGCTCATCCAGCCCCTGCCGGAGCTCGACTGGGCAGGCATCTCGACCCTCTCTGCACCCGTGAGCGGCAACAACCCCGATTCGACGAACGCCTTCATCCAGTGGGACAAGGGGACGGGCACCGCTTCGAATAGCTGGTCGGGCCACTTCACCGTCTACAACCGCCCCGAGGCCATCAACGCCTCGATGCGATTTTTGGAGACCTACTTCGCGCCAGAGTCTTCCGACGGCCAGCCCCTCATCGAGCGCGATACGAACGCCGACGTGAGGTCCACGCCCGCCGCCATGCCTGACGCGATCACCGGACCTTGGAAGAGCCGTTACATCATCGATCCTCGACCGGCGCGCGACACGTCTCAGCCCTGATTCCCTGATTCCCTGATTTTTCAGGGCCTCGGGTGCCCTCCCTTCGACACAGGGCAATCGAACTCTCCCTCTCCCACGAGCGGGAGAGGGGTGGGGAGAGCGGGCATGGCATCGTGGTGCTACGGCCCCATCGATCGCCTTCACGAAACACGCACGCCGGACACTTTTCGCAACGCCCCTTGTATCTACGATCCGAAACCTCGCGC
The DNA here is from genome assembly GCA_031262165.1 of Myxococcales bacterium. Lineage (GTDB taxonomy): Bacteria > Myxococcota > Myxococcia > Myxococcales > UBA5297 > UBA1203. The sequence continues at coordinate 4,933 of JAISIF010000057.1, forward strand.
GCTGAATCCGAATGATCCGGACAGCGCACGGTCTTGGATCGTTGGTGGACTGAGGTTTTCGGGTTCAATCCAAAGGATCGAATGGATCGCCGCGCCTTCCTCAAATCCCTTGCCCTGACGGCCCTAGGACTCAGCCTGCCAGGGCGCAGCCACGCCTTTGGCCAGGCCTCGCAGTTCATCCCAGCCGTGGCACGCCACGGCGGTGACTGGGATGCCCGCATCGGCGCGCTCCGATCGCTGTGCTGGGAGATCGCCTCGCGCACGAACATCCGTGCCTTTCCCGAGCCGCGCCCCGTCGCGCTCGCCTCGAAAGAGCTCTTCGGTTTCCCGTTCCTCTACATGGGCGGCAGCGGTGAATTTCCACCTCTGCGCGAGAGTGAGCTCGCGAACCTGCGGCGCTTCCTCACCTTTGGTGGCTTCCTGCTCGCCGACGCCAACGACGGGTCTTCGGGGAGTGGCTTCGATCGCGCGTTTCGGCGGGAGGCCACGCGCCTGTTCCCTGATCGCCCCCTCGCGCGCCTGCCCAGCGACCACGTCGCCTTCAAGAGCTTTTATCTGCTCGATCGCCAGGCGGGCCGCCTCAACACCCGCCCCTTTCTCGAAGCCCTGCTCGACGACAATGGGCGCGCGCTCATCGTCTATTCGCAGAACGATCTGGCCGGTGCCTTCCAGCGCGATGAACTCGGAGAGTGGGCCTACGAGGTCTCGCCGGGCGGCCCGACCCAACGCGAGCTGGCCGTGCGCGTCGCGGTCAACCTGGCCATGTATGCCACTTGCCTCGACTACAAGTCGGACATGCTCCACCTGCCCTTCCTGATGAAGCGGCGGCGATAGCGCCCTCTGTCGTGGCGCGCGCTCGATCTCCCGAATCTTGCGCAGCGCCAAATCGCGCCTTGCCCCTCCAGGGCTGCCCGCCTAGGTTCCGCCGCCGTCATGACGACCTGCCTGCGAATCCCGAACGCCCGTCGCGAAGAGCTCAAGGCCTTCCTTGCCAAAGACGCCCACTTCAACCTCTTCGCCCTCGGGCTCCTGGAGGATCACGGCTTGGCACCCGAAGAGGGCGCGCCGCTCCAGGCCTTTGCGCTGGAAGATGGCGCGGGCGCCTTCCAGTCGGTGCTGGTCAGCGGCGGTGGTGGCGGGATGCTCCTGCCCTGCGCGCCTCACCCCGAGGCCGCCGAAGCCCTGGGCCGCGCCCTGGCCGGACGCCTGCCCGTCCGCACACTCATGGGTCCACGCCTGATCCTCGACGCCTTCCTGAGAGGCATCGACGCCGAGAATCGCGTCCTGCTCATCAAGCCACTGCGCTTCTTTGCCGCATCCGCAGACGACCTGGGCCCGTTCGTCTGCCCCGAGCTGCACAAGGCCACGACCGACGATCTGCCCCAGCTCATCCCGCTCGCCGCCGCGGCCATCGAGGAGACGCTCGGCGAAAACCCATTGGCGTGTGCGCGCGAGGCCTTCGAGCGGCGTGTCGCCACCCGCGCGCTGATGGGCCGCACCTACGTCCTCGCCAAGGACGGCCAGCTCGTCTTCAAGCTCGACGTGACGGCGCGCAGCCGGTTCGGCCTCGAGATCGAGGGCATCTACACGCGCCCCGATTTTCGACGGCGCGGCGTGGCCACGCTCGCGCTCGGCCAGATCACGCGACACATGCTCGGCTCGATGCCCTTGCTCGTGGTGCGGACCAACGAGGACGACGCGATCGCCGCGAGCCTCTGCCAAAGGGTGGGCTACCTGCCCGTGCGCCGACAGGGCCAGCAGCGCGCCATCATCCTCAGCTGAGCCGTGCTGCCTTTGAGGGATGGGGATGGCCGCGTTGGGCGTGCTCCAAGGCTCGCCCGCTCCTCTGGCAGCCCTTCGGAGGAACCCTTTCGTTCGCAAAAGAACGCTTCCTTTCGAAAAGCAGATTCTCTATCGGGCCGCGACCAGTGACCTCGGCTCGACTCGACAGGGCGGTCGCGGACACGGTGGGAAAATCCATTCAGGGAGAGACGCTTCGTTGGGGCAGGAACCAGCGACGTCCTCTCCCCTTTTCCATTCAGGAGAAACGCAGTCATGGCTGACTTGAGACAGGAGATTCGCTGGGGAGGAACGAACGAGCAGATCGTCTGGCGCAGCCCCATCACGGACTTCACCAGCGGTTCGACCGTCATCGTCGATGCCTCGCAGGTCGCCGTCTTCTACATGAACGGCCAGTGCTCCGAGGTGCTCGAGGCCGGGATGCACCCCTTGGAGACGTGCGAGATCCCGTTCATCAAGCGCATCTTCCAGAAGGTCACGGGCGGCAAGACGTCCTTCAAAGCGGAGCTCTACTATGTGAACCGCGTGGAGCTGCCCAAGCTGCGCTGGGGCGTGGGGCCCATCAAATACGAAGACCCCAGGGGCCCTCACTTCGATATTGGCGCGAGCGGCCTCTACAACATCCGCATCAGCAACCCGCGCAAGTTCGTCGAGCAGATCAACGGCCAGGACGCCTGGTTCGACCGCGACGAGCTCGAAGATCGCTGCTGCGAGTTCGTCGCCGAAATCGTGGAGAACGCGCTCGTCCAAGCCTTCTACGACAACAAGATCTCCATCACCGCTGCGGCGCGTCACAAGAGGACGATCACCCAGAGCCTGCTTCCCGAGATCGAGGCCTACTTCGACCGATATGGCGTCTCGATCACGCAGTTCATCATCGAGCGCATCGCCGTTCCCAGGGACGATCCCCAATACCAGAGGCTAGAGAAGCTCGACGCGGACAAGGGATTTCAGCAGGAAGAGCTCAACCTGAAGGCCAATGAGGAGCTCGCCAACGCCCAGATTGAGGCCCAAAAGCGCGACATCCTCTCGGGCGCCGCAGCCCGTCAGCGCCAGCGCGAGGGCTACACGTATCAGGACGAGCGGCGCTTCGACGTGCTGGAGTCGACCGCGCAGAGCAGCAGCAGCGGTGGTGGTGGCTTTGGCGGCGGTGGCCTCGGTGGGCAGGTCATGCAGCTCGGCGTGGGCCTGGGCGCTGCGGGCGCGATCGGCGGCATGGTGCGCGAGAACCTGGGTGGCGTGGGTGGCTTCTTCGGCAACCAGCCGCCGCCGCCCGTCGCCGCACCCGCTGGAGAGAAGGCTGGCGCGCCCTGCGTGAAGTGCGGCGCGATGCTCAAGGAGGGCGCCAAGTTCTGCCTGGAGTGCGGCGAGAAGGTCGCGCCCAAGCCTGGGACGGCCTGCGCCAAGTGCGGCAACGCGCTGCCGCCGAACGCCAAGTTCTGCCTCGAATGCGGGGAGAAGGTCATACCGCCCGGCCACGTGGTCTGCCCCGGCTGCGCCAAAGTCGTGGCGCAGGGCAAGTTCTGCCTGGAGTGTGGCCACAGCTTCGTCCCGCCCAAGGTGACGTGCGCCTGCGGCTACACGTTCGAGAACGAGGGCAAGTTCTGCCCAGAGTGCGGCCAGACCAGGCCCGCCTCCTGAGCCTGAACCCTGCAATCACAGAACGGCGGGCCCATGGCTTTGGATCTGCCGTTTCGCGCACTGACCCTCCAGCGCTGAAAGGCCTTCCCCGTCATGGACATCACCCGCTCCAACCAGACCCTGCTGTTCGCCATCCTCGACACGATCTTCATCGCCGTCAGCATCCTGCTCTTTCTGCTCGGCTCGCCCCTCGATCCCGGCTTCTGGGTCAACTGCGTGGGCTTTGCCGTGGCGTTCATCGCCCAGGTCACCCTCTACGTGATGCTGAACGGTCCGGTTCAGAAGCGCACCGACCTCTTCTTCCACGTGCCGCTCTATTACATCGGCGGCGTGTATTTCGTGGTGACGGCGCTCCTCGCGCTCGCACTGCTCTTCCTGCCCTCGCCTGGCTTCACGATCCTGCTCGCCCTCCAGATCGTCCTGCTCGCCACCTTCCTCGTCCTCATCTTCTCGGGCCTCTTGGGCCGTAACCTCGCGCAGGCCGCGACCGAGCGGGTCGAGGCCAAGAACGAGCTGCTCAAGGAGATGAGCGTCCAGCTCCAGACGATCGCTGGCAGCGCCTCGGCGCAGCGCGACGTCCAGAAGAAGATCTCCGCCCTGGCCGAGGAGGCCTCCTACGGGCGGCCGATGACGCACGCGGGGCTCGACGACGTCGAGCGTCAGATCCGCCAGAGCGTGGCCTCGCTCAAGAGCTGCGTCCTGGCTGCGGACTGGCCCTCGGCCGAGAAGGAGATCGTCGAGACGCGGCAGCTCTTCGTGACGCGCGACAACCTCTGCAAGTCGCTGCGGTAGGCGTTCAGAACAATCCGTCATCGCCTGACTTCTGTCCCCCCCCCCCCTCTCCATCCAGAAAGAACACGGACCCACACACCCATGGCTTCCAACCCCTTCCAATGCAAAGGCTGCGCGGGCGAGATCGAGCTCATCTCCGATGGCATTGGCCGCTGCCTCTACTGCCGCAAAAAGCAACCTGTCCCCAAAGAGAACGCCAACCTCTTCAACCGCGCCAACAAGCTGCGCTTCGAAAACAAGGACTTCGACGCCGCTGGCAAGCTCTACGAGGAGATCGTCCGCGAGTGGCCCCAGGAGTCCGAGGCCTACTGGGGCCTGCTCCTGTGCCGCTTTGGCATCGAATACGTGAAGGACACGGACGGCACTTTCCTGCCGACCTGCCACCGGACGATTGCGACCTCGATCCTCGACGACGCCGACTACGGCTCGGCACTCGAACACTCGTCGGGCGAGGCGCGCGCCTACTACGAGGCGCAGGCCAAGCTGATCGACGCCTACCAGCGGGACATCAAGCAGAAGGCCGCTCAGGAAGATCCCTACGACGTCTTCATCAGCTTCAAGGCGACGGACAACGGCTCTCCCACTGCCGACAGCCTCAAGGCCCAAGAGCTCTATTACTATTTGACCAAGCAGCTCGGCCTGAAGGTGTTCTTCAGCAACGTCACGCTCAAGGACAAGCTCGGCGAGGAATACGAGCCGATCATCTTCGCGGCACTCACGAGCTCCAAGGTCATGGTCCTCGTGGCGGGCAAGTCCGAATACGTGAACGCCACCTGGGTGAAGAACGAGTGGAGCCGCTACCTGCGGATGATCCAGGACGCCCAGAAGGCCGGGAAGCGCAAGCGCATGGTCGCGGCGCTGTGCGGCATGAGGCCGGAGCAGCTGCCGAGTGAACTCGCCGGGCTCCAGGCCGTGGACCTGAGCGAGTTCGGCGCGCTCGACAAGCTGTGCGCGAACATCGACGGCTTCATCGGACAGGAGAAGATCGGCAGCAAGCCCGCCCCTGCCGAGGCGATCTCCGCCGAGGCCGCCGCCGACGCGTTGGCCGCCAAGCAGGCCAAAAACCTCAGCGCACTCGGCACGCAGGAGCTCGAAAAGAGCAACTACGACAAGGCCACCGAATACTTCACCAAGGCGATCGAGACAGATGTCCGCTGCGGAGAGGCTTACCAGGGCCGCTTCTTTGCCGAATACGCGATCACCGGTTTCGAAGACTTCGACTTTGCCGACTTTGTCTTTGCCGAGGACAACGACGAGCTCGATTCGGACGCGGCGCACGACCTCAAGAACGCGATCGAATACGGCACGGATAAGACGCGCGCGGCGTGCGAGGCCTTCCTCGCCGAGTTCGAAAAACAGGTCGCGGAGAAGAAGCGGAACTTCGAGTTCTTCAACGGCTACTCATCCCGCGCCGGTGTGCTGAAGGGGCGCTTCTACGAGTTGCCAGAATTCGAAGAGACGTTCCTCAGCGACCAAGACGAGACGACGAAGGCCGCGATTCGCCAGGATGTCGATGAGGCCCTGAAGGGCTTGGACGCGCAGCCTGCTCTCGATGAGCGCGCGCGCTGCCGCGCCGAAGTCGCTCGAATCCAAGAGCAGTCGTCCTTCTACGAGGCGAAGCAGAACGTCGGTCTGCACAGCATCGGCTTCATGCGCTGGATGTGGCTCTTCGTGGCGCTCGTCTGCCTGGCGCTGCCCGGCTTCCAGATCGGCCGCTTCATCGACAATGGCTTCATCGACTTCGGCGAGAAGGACACGACCGAGCAGATGGCCAAGGCCTCCAAAGACTCCAAGCCGACGGACAAGGACAAAGACGCTTCGAAGAAGGTCACGACCGCCAAGGGCAGCGCCAAGAAGGACGCTCCCAAGAAGGCCAAGGACGCTTCCTCCAAATCCGCTTCGGCCAAAGACGCCAAGGATGCCAAAAGCGCGAAGGACGCAAAAGCCGAAGACGCCAAGTCCAAGAAGCAAGCAGCCTCGAAGAGTCACGAGGGGCTCAAGTTGACGCCGAGCATGATCTCCGCGCCCCACCAGGCAGAGAGCTATGCGACCATCTTCATTCCCTTGGCTCTGTTGCTGCTCGCGCTGCTCATCGGGACGAGCAAGCTCTGCCTGGGCTGGCTCGACACCCTTCTGCTCGCCATTCCCGCAGGCATCTGTTCTCTGAGCTGTTTGAGCGGCCTCTTCCTCGTTGGTCTCGGACTGCTGCTAGACGCCATCTATGGAGACATGACCGAGGTCCAAGCGTTTCAGCTCTTGGCCAATGGGATGAAGGGAGCTGGCACCATCGTCGCCCTGCCCGTCCTTCTCTCGATGCTCGTCACGTTCATGAAGAACCGCAGCATCAAATCGGGTTGGGCACAGACAGAGCGCCACCTGACGGGGCTCACGGCGGCGCAGCAGAGGCTCGTCGGCAAGGAGGCTGCCGTGGACGCGATCGCACAAGAGGCGCTCATCCGTCTGAACGTGATGACCTACGCGACCAAGCCCGACAGCGTGTCGGACGATGGCTTCTGGCAGGTCTCCAGCGCTGCCAAGCTCAAGACCTATCTCGAAGATGACGATGAGGATGACGACGGCAACGCTGACGCTGACGAGGATGATTCCGAAGATGAGGATGAGGATGATTCCGAAGATGAAGACGAGGATGATTCTGAAGATGAAGATGATTCCGAAGATGAGGATGACGACTTCGATGACGACAGTGGGGACGACGACCTCGACAGCGACGACGACGATGACGCGTGACGGAGGTTGACACGACCTCGCCCGCCCCAAGCGCGGGCGGGCAGGAACGGGAAAAGGCCAATCGGCGTTCCGGGCGGTCTTTTCTTTTTTGGAATGGGCGCGCCCGACGGCGCTCTCTCTGGAGAAGGTCCGAATGAAACGACTCGCGTTGACCTGTGCAGTCACCCTCGCTCTGAGCGCTTGCGCCACCACCAGCTCCCAGCCACCTCCCACCGCAGCCAACACCACCACGACGCTCCTGCCGCCGAAGGGCTCGAAGCAGACGAACGCGCTGCCCGCAGAGCAGAGGCGCGCGGAAGAGCGCCAGGTGGCCGCGACCCTGCGCACCATCGAGGCGCGTGTCCGCAAAGGCGAGAGCGCTCAGATGCGGCAGGAGTTCACCGAGCGCCTCAACCGCCACCCGAACGACCTCATCGCCCGGCTCTTCCTCGCCTGGATCGACGCGCCCTCCGAGAGCGCCGGGACCCAGCTGAACGCCCTGGCCAAGATGAACCCAGAGCAGCCCTGGCTGCGCACCGCACTCGCCCGCGTCTACATGACGTGGAAGGGCTTTGCCGCGCAGGCAGGCATCGAGCTCGACGGAGTCCTGGCCCAGCACCCGGACTTCGTCCCCGCGCTGGTCGCGCGCGCGGAACTCGAACGCGTCCAGGGCAGGCGTGCCGAGGCGCTCACCGCTTTCCGCGCGCTCGTCCTCCGCGATCCGCTCTGCTTCGAGGCCCACTTCGGCCTCTCGGTGGTGTTGGAAGAGATGGGCGATCTGCCAGGCGCGCGCGCCGCGCTCGAAGCTGCCCTCGACCTCGATCCGAGCCACCCCGAGCAGCTCCTACGCCGACTGGCGAACCTCCTGTCCAGGCAGGGCGACACGTCGGCCCTGCTCCCGCTCTACGAAAAACTCCTCGCCCTCGATCCACAGGACAGGGTGACGCGGCGCCAACTCGGCGATCTGCGCAAATCGCTCGGCGACCTCGAGGGCGCGGTCCAGGATCTGGAGCGCCTGCAGGAGGACGAACCCACGGTCGAGCTGACCCGCGAGCTCTTAGACCTCTACGTGCGCCTCGACCGCTCTGAGGACGAGCAGCGCGCGCTGGAGATACTCGTCCAGTTCGACGAGGGCGTCTCTGTCGATGTCTATCGGCGCCTGTTCGCTCTCAGGGAGCGAGAGGGCGATCTGGATGGCGCCGAGACGGCGCTGCGGCAGGCCATCGCCCGTGCGCCCCAGGATCTCGACCTGCGCGAGAGCCTCGCCCAAAACCTGCGCGCGCGCGACCTCCTCATCCCCGCCATCCTGGCCTACCGCGAGGGCGTGGCCCTGGGCGTCACCTCGCTTCGGTCGGGCCTCAAGACGCTCGAAGCCCGCGTCGGCCTCTCGCCAGAGCCTCTCCGGGGCAACGTCGGGCGCATCTACAACCTCGTCCACCTACGCCTCAGACGCGCCCTGAACGAGCGCCACAAGGCGCAGCCCTGGCTCGGAGGCACGCTCGGCGTCCGAGCGACCATCGGACCGCAGGGCAAGATCACCGCGGTCGAGATCACGAACAACACGCTCCAGGATCCCGAGCTCACCGCGCTCGTCTATTTCGACATCCTGGACGCGGAGCTCCCGGGCGAGCGTCCGAGGTCTGTCTCGTTCGAGTTCATCGTCTCGCCGATCGAGGGCGAGGCAAGGACAAATTAATGAGGTTATATTCAGAACAAAGGGCGCGATAAATCGCGCCCCTACGCAATGAAAGACCTTTTGTGGCTTCGATTTTGGAACAGCTCGCTTGATAAACATTCCCCAATTTCGCGGGGATAATGATGATTGGATTTGATTTCTATTTATCCATCAATTCCTCATAAAATGCGGCCAACGACGACGCTCGCTCGATGAATTCATAACGACCCTCGCCACGCGGCGCACTCCACACAGGGCCGTTGTCCTCATCGAGCCTGAGCGCAATCGGATCGCCATCCTCTTCGGCAAACACGACAAATCGATCGTCCCACTCGCGCAGAGGCTTTCCATTGAAGCCGTGCCAGCGATAGCCGACCTGGAGCTCGATGAGCTCAGAGGGGGGCCACAATGTCACGCGCCCCAGCGGCGTCTCGATGCGCACGAAGTCGATGGGTGCGGCCAGGCAGAACGAGCGGAAGAGCGGATTTGGCAGGGGCAACACGACATCCTGGAGTCGCCGGACTTCACCGCGCGCATTGCGCACCTCGAATGCGCCTCGAATCACGGCGCCTTCTGGCAGTGCGAAGGGAGCCAAAAGCGCCCGCCCAGATCGATCCGTCTGAGATGGATGCATCCGAGCGAGCGCTTCCTGAAGCTGGCTGAGCACGATGTTCAGTGAAGCGACTGTCATCACTTGCCAAGGAACTTGCGGACGCGCGCCTCGATGCCTGCCGCGTCGAGCTGGAAGTGGCTGTAGAGCTCCTCGGGCGTGCCCGACTCGCCAAAACCCTCGATGCCCACGCGGTGCAGCTTGGCACCGACGCCTGCTTCGGCCATGGCCTCGGCCACGCTCGATCCGAGCCCACCGACAATCTGGTGGTCTTCGACCGTGACGATGCCGCCCTTGCACTCACGCGCTGCCTTGACCACGGCCTCGGCATCGAATGGCTTGAGCGAGGCCACATTCACGACGCGCGCACTGATGCCACTCGCCTCGAGCGCCTCATGCGCCAGCACCGCGCCTTGGACCGTGCCACCCGTGGCAAAGATGGCCACGTCCGTCCCCTCGCGGAGCGTGTCAGACTTGCCGAGCTGAAATTTGAAGTCTGGCGCGTGGACGGCCATCAGGTTCTGGCGCGTGGTGCGGATGAACGCCGGGCCCTTGTAATCCACGAGGAACTCCATGGCCGAAATACACTCGACCTCGTCGGCGGGCTGGATCACGACCATGTTCGCGAGTGCGCGCATGAGCGCGATGTCTTCGAGCCCCTGCTGGCTGAAGCCGTCCTCGCCGATGCCCACACCCGCGTGGCTGCCGATGATGCGGACATTGGCGTTGCTGTATGCGACCGAGAGCCGGATCTGGTCATAGCGGCCTGTCACGAAGCACGAGAATGAGCAGATGAAGGGCAGTTTGCCCGCGTTGGCCATGCCAGCGGCCACACCGATCATGTTGGCCTCTTGAATCCCCATCTCGAAGAAGCGGTCGGGGAACTTCTTGGCGAATATGTCGCTCTTGGTCGATTTGGAGAGGTCCGCGTCGAGAACGACGATCTCAGGGTGCGTCTCACCGAGTTTGGCAATCGTTTCACCGAAGACCTGACGTGTTGCTTTTGCGCTCATTTGTTTTTCCTTCTTTCAAGGGAATTGGGTCCTATTTGAAAACTCTCAAAGTCGTTCCGAACCATCCGAGGTATCAAACATGCCCTAGGGACGAATCAGGATTGAGGAATCATCAATCCATCAATTCATCAATTCATTATCTAATTATCCTGTCGCCCCAGTTGTCCGTGAAACGCCAGTATTCGTTGCTTTGAACTGCAAGGGTCTCATCGATGGATGAATTCTTATTACTTATTAGGAATTCATTTTCGAAAGAATCCCAAGTCCATTGCGAACGAAGTCTCCATGATTTCTCTATTCGTCTATAAAAAGACGAAAGATTTCATTGTCTTTATGCCTTCCGAATCTCCTCGATCGCCTGTGCGGCCTGCTCTTTGTTCGGCGCAGCGCCATGCCAGCCGATCTTCCCCTCCATGAATGAGACGCCCTTGCCCTTGATGGTGTTGGCCAAGATGAACGTGGGCTTGCCCTTGGTCGCACGCGCCTCGTCCAGCGCATTCAGAATTTGATCGAAGTCATGGCCATCGATCTCGATGACGTTCCAGTTGAACGCGCGCCATTTGTTCGCGATGGGTTCGAGCGGCATCACCTCTTCGACGAAGCCGTCGATCTGCCCCTTGTTCGAGTCGAGAATGCACACGAGGTTGTCGAGCTCGTATTTCGAAGCGGAGAGAGCGGCTTCCCAGATCTGGCCTTCCTCCATCTCGCCATCGCCGATGATGCAATAGACGCGGAAGCCCTTGCCGTCTGCCTTGGCGGCCATGGCCATGCCCTGCGCGATCGACAGCCCCTGGCCGAGCGATCCAGTGCACGCCTCGATGCCGGGCGTCATCGTGTTGACCGGGTGGCCCTGCAGTCCACCGAGATGGCGCAGTGTCGAGAGCGCCTTCTTGTCGAAATAACCGGCCTCGGCCATCGCGGCATATTGCGCGGGCACGGCGTGTCCTTTCGACAGGACGAAGCGATCGCGGTTGGCCATCTGCGGGTTCTTCGGATCGTGGCGCATCTCGTGGAAGTAGAGCGCCGTCACGAGGTCGATGGCCGAGAGGCTGCCGCCTGGGTGACCACTGCCCGCCTTCTCGAGCATCTCGATGATGTCGATGCGAAAGCCCTTGGCGAGCGTCTCGAGGCGCTGGACGGTCTGTGCGCGATCTTCTTCGGTGATGGTGGCCTTGTGCGTTGTCATTGGTTGCTCCTTGGGAAATCGACGCCTGGTCGCTGAGGAAACGGGAAGAGAGGGAGGGGCAGAGGGAGAGGGGGGAGTGGTGAAAAAAGGCGCGCGCTCTTACCGGAGGGCTGCGCACTGGACAAGGTGGGTGCTGGCTCGTGAGGCGATTGGGTTGCCCCCATCATCCCTCCGCATCCCTCCGCATCCCGGCGACCATGGGGGATTTTTCCTTTTCGCGCAGGCGCCGGACGAACGCCGTGATGGGAGAATCGTCGCATCGAGCCGCTCTCGCGATTGAAGGGCACCAGGCCCACCAGCGCCGCTATCTGGCGATTGTCGAGCTGCCCGATCTCAGCCAGCGGTGCCACGAGCGTCATCGACAGAGTTTTACCGATACCCGGAATCGAATCGAGGCGTTTGGCCCTGGCCAACCACGAATCATTCACCTCGATTTTGGGGTTGACTCCTGCCACCGGAAGACGCGCTTCGAGCAATGTGTTGAATGCATTGAATGCGTTGAATGCCTCGCGCTCCAGGCGCCCCGTTGCCTCCAGAACGACCCGTTCGACCGCTTCCTGGGCCTCGAAGAATTTCATCCATTCTGATGAGTGTTTCGATTTCCGAAGGATTGTTCGCAAACACGAGATTGTCGCCAGACTCGAGAACATGGAGATCGAGACACGCATTGCAGACATCGATTTCAATATGCCGATCCATTCGAAATCTTCTTTCAAAAAAAGAAACCTCATTTGCCTGGCCTTGCAGATACGTGCTCATGGCTCAGGCAACCGTTCGGGCTTTAGGACTTATCCCTCTATGAGGACCTTTGCACCGCGAAGGACGGGGAATGTCAGACGAGGCGCGAGGCGGGATCTTCCAGACGGAAGTGAAGAACGAAGCAACGAAGACTGGCATTTCATGGACAAGTGGGGCGACGGAATAATGAAGGGATAAGTCCTTAGAAAAAAATGGACGAGCCCCCAGCCTATGAAGCGATCTCGGAGATCTTCGAGGCAACGCTCTCTCGTCCAAGATTGCCCACCCTCAAAAGACCTTTGCGCCAAGCCCGATTCCCAGTAGAGGGCGCCGCCCTTTCACCTCCCCTCCCCTTCCATCACCAACCATCAATCCAATCCAATCCATAAGGATAGAAGGAGTCACCGCATGAATAACCCCTCGAAGAACGCCAAACTCAATGCCTGGGTCGATGAGATCGCCGCCCTGTGCAAACCCGCCAACATCTATTGGTGCGACGGCTCGCAGGCTGAATACGATCGCCTTTGCCAAGAGATGCTGGACAGCGGCCTGGCCACCCCTCTGAACCCGGCCAAGAAGCCTGGCTGTCTCCTCTTCCGCTCCGACCCGAGCGATGTGGCGCGTGTCGAAGACCGCACGTTCATCGCCGCCAAGACCAAGGATGCGGCAGGCCCCACGAACAACTGGATCGACCCAGTCGAACTCAAGAAGACGATGAGCGGGCTCTACGAGGGCTGCATGAAAGGCCGCACGCTCTACGTCATCCCCTATTCGATGGGCCCCATCGGCGCGCCTGTCTCCAAGATCGGCGTCGAGATCACCGATTCGCCCTACGTCGTCATCAACATGCGGATCATGACCCGCATCGGTTCAGCAGTGCTCGAAAAGCTCGGCGACAACGGCGAGTTCGTTCCATGCCTGCACTCGGTCGGCAAACCACTGGCCGAGGGTGAGAGCGACAATGGCACCTGGCCGTGCGCCCCCATCGACAAGAAATACATCGCGCACTTCCCAGAGGAGCGCGTCATCTGGTCCTACGGCTCGGGCTACGGCGGCAATGCGCTGCTCGGCAAAAAATGCTTTGCGCTGCGCATCGCGTCGGCCCAGGCGCGTGACGAAGGCTGGATGGCCGAGCACATGCTCATCCTCGGTCTGACCTCGCCAGAGAATAAGACCTACTACATCGCAGCCGCGTTCCCCTCTGCCTGCGGCAAGACCAACCTGGCGATGATGACGCCCACGCTGCCCGGCTGGAAGGTGACGTGCGTCGGCGACGACATCGCGTGGATGCGCATCGGTGAGGATGGCCGCCTCTATGCGGTGAACCCCGAGGCAGGCTTCTTTGGCGTGGCACCCGGCACCTCGATGGAGTCGAACCCCAACGCGTTGCGCACCTGCGAGAAGAACTCGATCTTCACCAACTGCGTGCTCACGCCCGACGGCGACGTGTGGTGGGAGGGTATGGGCGTGCCCGCACCCGAAAAGGGCATCGACTGGCACGGCAACGAGTGGACTCCCGCGAGCGGCACACCGGGCGCACACCCCAACGCGCGCTTCACGGCCCCGGCGAGCCAGTGCCCGGTCATCGATCCCGACTGGCAGAGCCCCAAGGGCGTGCCCATCAGCGCCATCCTCTTCGGCGGTCGCCGCCCGAGCACCATCCCACTGGTGAACGAGTCACTCAGCTGGGAGCACGGCGTGTTCATGGGATCGTCGACGGGCAGTGAGACCACGGCGGCGAACATTGGTGCGGTCGGCGTGGTGCGGCGCGATCCGTTCGCGATGCTGCCGTTCTGCGGCTACAACATGGCCGACTACTTCGCGCACTGGCTCAAGATGGGTCAGAAGCTGCGCGACAAGGCGCCCAAGCTCTTCTTCGTCAACTGGTTCCGCAAGGACGAGAACGGCAAGTTCCTCTGGCCGGGCTATGGCGACAACAGCCGCGTGCTCAAATACGTCGTGGATCGCATCGAGGGCCGAGACGTGGGCGTGAAGACGGCGGTCGGCATCCTGCCCAAACCTGGCGCCATCGACACCACTGGCCTCGACATTGCCCCCGAGGTCATGGCCGAGATCACCAAGGTGGACACCGAGGGTTGGAAGAAGGAGGCCCAGGGCGTCGAGGAGTTCTACGCCAAATTCGGCGACCGCCTGCCCGCGGCGCTCAAGGCTGAATTGGACGGCCTGAAATCGCGGCTGGGGTAATCGGCGAATTCACAGATTGAATTATCCGTAAGGGCGACTTCTCCGGTCGCCCTTACTTCACCTGAAGCTCTCTGCCGAAGAGAGAGCTTCGAATCATGGCAACTTCTAAAAGGGTTCATCCCATCAATCCCGGAATCTCATTTTCATAAAAACGGGAGCCCTGAGACAATCCTTTTAAAAGGTGCTCGCGAGGGAGACGACTCATGATGTTGCTACAGACGATGGTGATAGTTTCCGCTTTGACCATGACCTCTTATGAATCCCATGAAGGTTTTCTTGTTCGGGCGCAGGTAGGCCCCACCTACGCTCAAACAACACTTCCACTTCCTATTTGGGGAGACATGACATTTTCAGGGTGGGGCGCGGGTTTGAATCTATCAGTCGGTGGCTCTCCCATCCCCAACCTATCCATAGGAGGTATCATTGGAGGTAATCTCGCCATAAACCCGGAATTATCCATCGAAAATGGTCGTAGCCTGTCTCTCGATGATATAACTTATAGTGTTTTTACCCTTGGCGCTTTCATCAACTACTATATGCCTTGGAATTTCTTCGTGACGCTCAGCCCCATGCTGACCACGATCAATCTCGAAGAAGACGATGACTCGCTTGAATCTGATTTCGGTTTTGGCCTCCGCCTGGAAGTTGGAAAAGAGTGGTGGGTGTCGTCGAATTGGGGGCTGGGTCTCTCCGCTTATTTCCTGTATTCACGCAACAATTTGGACGACGATATAGATATTAAAATGAATACATACAGTGGCGGCCTGATGCTCTCGGTCACCTACAATTAGGACTTATCCCTCAATGAGGACCGAGCATCGCGAAGGACGGGAAATGTCAGTCGAGGAGGGAGCTTCCAGATGGAAGTGACCAACGAAGCAACGAAGGCTGGCGTTTCACGGACAAGTGGAGCGACGAGATAATTAAGGGATAAGCCCTTAATATCCCTTTGACTGGATTGATTTCGTAGGGGCGAGTTTCGATTCGCCCCTACATTTATATTTACAGACAAGGAGGCACGACAGTCCGAATTGATATTAGTGATCACCCGGCTGGACGCCCCTGCACAGAATTATGAATCCAAACTCAAATTGGTATAAAATGAATCGTCTGGAATCCAGGTATTCTTCGAGGACAACCAAATGAATAGAATCAACGTCATATGCCTCGGCGTCCGAGACATGGCAGCCGCCATTCGATTTTATCGCGACGGCCTAGGTTTCCAGACAGATGAAAAAGACGACAACCCAGAGGTCATCTTTTTTAATACCGCCGGAACCAAGTTCGAGCTTTATCCATTGGATCTATTGATCGAGGACATGGGGGATGGAGTGAATCCCCCAATGAATGGAAAGACATTCGGTGGGGTGACGCTGGCCTACAACGTCGAATCGGAGCAGGCGGTCCACGACGTCATCGATCTGGCGCGAAAGGCGGGCGCGACCATCATCAAAGAGCCCCAAAAGGTCTTTTGGGGTGGCTACCATGCCTATTTCGCCGATCCCGATGGGTATCGCTGGGAAGTGGCC
>JAISIF010000097.1 GCA_031262165.1 Myxococcales bacterium
GTCGAACAGATCGCCCGCGACGATCAGTGCCTCGATCCGCTCGCGCTCGACCGTCTCGAGCATCCAGTCGAGCAGTGCTTCGAACTCGGCCGCGCGCCTCTGGCCGTGGAAGAGGTGGCCCAGGTGCCAGTCAGAAGTGTGCAGGATCTTCACGTCGGGACCTCGTCCGGGTCTTCGGAGCTTCGAGGGGAGCTTCGATGCCTCACGAAAAAAGCCCCGGGAATGCCGGGGCTTTCGAGAACATGACGCTGAGATGGCGCTGCTGTGCTTCCTCAGGACGCGCCGTTGTTCGAATTCGACGTCGGCGCGGCGAGCACCGAACGCGGGCCTGTCTGAGAGATGGGGCGCAGGGCCACGTTCTGGGTCGGGGCCTTGTCGAACTTGCCCATGAGTGCCTCGCGCACGCTGCGGTCGAAACGGACTTTGCCCGTGGCGATCTCACGCAGCGAGAGGACGGGCGGCTTGTTCTTCGCGTCCATGACCGGGCGGGCACCGGCCATGAGCTGGCGCGTGCGCTTGGTGGCGAGAAGCACGAGGGCAAAGCGGTTGTCCACGAGGGGGAGACAATCTTCGACGGTGACGCGAGCCATGAAAAAAACCTCTCTGAAGGAAGGATGAGGCAGGAGCCTCAAAAAAAACGGCGCTTTTTAGTCGAAAGTCAGCACGAAGACAACCCAAGGCCTGAGTGAAAAATTCAAGGGGCGGCGCATGCGTCACCCTGCGCTCGCCCGGCGTGCCTTAGGACTTATCCCTGAATCAGGACCTTTGCACCGCGCAGGACGGGGAATGCCAGACGAGGCGCGAGGCGGGAGCTTCCAGACGGAAGTGAAGAGCGAAGCAACGAAGGCTGACGTTTCACGGACCAGCTTTGGCGACGGAATAATGAAGGGATAGGTCCTTGGTCGAAGCGCGAACACAGGGCTTCGCCCATCGCGACAGATACGACGCACCTCACCTCGTCGCGCCGTGCGCCAGTCGTTCCAGCACGTCCGTCAGATCCCTGGGCAGCGGCGCCTCGATCTCGATCCGCTTGCCCGTGCTCGGATGATCGAGGGCGATGTGTCGCGCGTGGAGGAAATGGCGTTCGAGGCCATCGATGGCTGGGCCACCGTAGAGTCGATCGCCCGCGATGGGTGCGCCGATGGACGCCAGGTGGACGCGAATCTGGTGGCGCACGCCTGTCGGGATCTCCACGTCGAGCAGCGCGAAGTCGTCGGCGTGCCAGGCCTGGAGTGTGTAGCGGGTGAGCGCCTCCCGGGCCTTGAGGCGCGCCTGGAGCGCCTCGTCGGCGCAGGCGACCATGCGCTTCGGATCCGTCGGGTGGTGGGCGATGGGCAGCGCGATCTCGCCGCGCTCCGTGGGGAGTCCACCGACGAGCGCGGCATAGCGCTTCTCGATCCGGCGGCAGGCAAAGCGCTCGCGCAGGGCTTGGTAGGTCTGGGGCGTCCTGGCCGCGAGGATCACGCCAGAGGTCTCGGTGTCGAGCCTGTGGGCAATGCCGCCTTCGAATGGCGCGTCGGGGCTGGCCCATGCGCACTCTGGGTAGCGGGCGATGAGCGCGCCCGCCAGAGAACCGCGATCGCTCGCGTCGAGCGCGTGCGCGGGCACACCGGCTGGCTTGTCGAGGACGACGAGCGCGGTGTCTTCGTAGAGCACGGCGAGCGGCTGCTCCGGCTCAGGCTGGAGTGCGCCTTGGGTCGGCTCGTCCGGCAGCTCGATCTCGATCCGCGCGCCAGGAGGCACGAGCGCACCTTTGGGCACGCGCCGTCCATCGATCCGGACGAGGCCCGCTTCGAACAGGGCCTTGAGCTTCGCGCGCGAGATTTGGAGCTCGTCGGACAGATAGCGATCGACGCGCGCGCCAGGCGCTGCCGTGTCGGGGACCGTATGCAATCGCTTCATCGGTGGTTCAACTCCGCGCCGTGAACTTCAGGCCGAGGATGGAGACGACGAGCAGGACGAGGAAGAAGAGGCGGGCGGGCGAGAGCGCCTCTCGGAAAATCCACGCGCCGAGGAGCGCAGTCCCGGCCGCGCCGATGCCCACCCACACGGCGTATGCCGTCCCGATGGGGAGCGTTTGGGTCGCTCGGGCCAGGAGCCACATGCTCGCGACGATGGCGATCACCGTGAACACGGTCGGCACTGGGCGCGTGAAACCCTCGGAAAACTTCATCCCGATGGTCCAGCCGGTCTCCAACAGACCGGCCACGAACAGATACATCCAGGCAGACATCGCGCCTCCTCACAGCAGTGCCAACAGAAGACGAGACAGCTCGCGAAACAGGGAGTGCCTCGGCTTCACCCGCGTTCACCCTCGCGCGTCTCGGTCTGGCTGGGCCTTCGAAAAAGGGCGCGCCTGTTAGTCGGTGGGGCAGCAAGGGGCAACCGGGTTCTGACTTTCGTTGCGTTGGGTCCATGCGCTCCCGATCGCATGGACGACGTGTGCAATGCCTCGGGCACCTGCACTCACCCACCGAACGGTCAGTGCGAGATCGGCGGCGTGCTCTACGCGAACGATGCGGCGAACCCCTCGAACGAGTGCGAGATCTGCGACTCGAGGATGGCGCCGAGAGCACGCTCGATGTCTGCGACGATGCGGGCACGTGGACCCATCCCGAGCGCGGCGAGTGCATCATCGACGGCAAGCTCTGGATCGGCGGCGTGAACAACCCCGCGAATGAGTGCGAATCGTGCGATCCAACGGTGTGCTTCGATTCGTGGACTCCGCATTCGACTGGCTTTGCCTGCGCATCGGACGGCTTCTCCTGCACCGCTGATGTTTGCGACGGAGCAGGCACTTGCACGCACGACGTGTCGGTCTTCGGAAGCTGCACGATCGATGGGCAATGCCTGACCGCTGGCGCGCAGAGCGACGCAGATCCCTGCCTGATCTGCGACCCGACCCAGAGCACGACGGAGTTCGTGATCTCCGAAGCCTGCCTCGCCGAATGTCAGACCAACGACGGCTGTGACGACGGCGAAGCGTGCGTCGAAGGCACCTGCCAGCCGACCACCGAGTGCGACGAGAATCGCCCGTGTGCCGAAGGCATCTGCGTCGATGGTCAATGCGTCCCGGTGATGATCGCCGCTGGCAGCTTCTTCGGCTGCAGCGCTACTGCGGCAGGTGGCGGGGCGATGTTGCTCCCCCTCCTCGGAATGGGCTGGGCCCTGAGACGACGCCAAAGGTGAATCGTTGAGAATCGATGAAACAGAGGCGCGCGGCTCTCACGCCTCTTTCTTTGTATGGGCGAAGAATTGAATCCAGCGTCATTCCGAATTCAGCCAATCATTCCATTTCATTCGCCCCTTTTTAGCGCGTGACTTCACTCCATGCCGATGGCAGAGGCGCGCGCCCATGAAACCTCTCCCTGCCATCCTGACCGATCCCGCACGGCGCCCCAAAGTCCTCGACGATTGCGTCGATCTCCTGAACGCCGAAGTCGAATCCAAGAGCGGCCTCACCGGCATCGCCATCAAAGGCGCCTACGCGGTCGTCAAGGCCGTCAAGCCGGGCTTCGTCCGCATCGCCTTCGACGACATGCTGGAGGACTTCTCCAAGCGCCTCGATCCCTTTTTTCAGAAGGCGCACGCCGACGCTCAGCCCGTGGCTGCCTCCATGACCGCGCGCGCCTCGGAGGCCGCCGATGCCCTGCTCGGCATCACCGACGAGCGAGCCACGCGAGCCAAAAACACGGCCGTCAAGAAGGCCTACGACAAGCTGCGACCGATGGCGAAAAAGCACGTCGAGGCAGCCATCCCCCGCGTCAGCCAGATGATCGAAAAAAACACGGCGGACATCCAAGACGACGAGTGAACGCCTCGAGAGCGCAGAGACTTCTGAACATCGAAAGCCTCCGGTCATCTCACCGGAGGCTTTTCGTTTTGGCGCTCCCCACTTCCCTCCCCTCAGGCGGCTTTGCCATCGGCCTCTCTCTCAGAGGGAGTGGCGTTTGCTGAGTGAATAGAGGTCTTTCGAACAGGCTCAGGCCACGCCCCATCGCACGCGCCCATTCGAGAGCAGCGCGCCCGCCTGTGCCAGCTCCTGAAGCCGCTCCCGCTCGACGTTCTGCTCGAACGCGCGGCGGCAACGCTCGGAGCAGAAGAAATAGCGGCGCTTTTTGTATTGAAAGCTGAGCTCTTCTTCGTCGTCGAGCGCGTCCACGCTCTTGCCACAGACCGGATCGATCTCCGCCATCGCCCTCGCCTCCCCTTCCCTAGCCTGCTCTGCCTATCGGTCGTCTCTGCTCTGGGCAGGCAATCTGAGCAGAGGCCGCCCTCGGGGAAAGGCTCCCCTTGGATGGGGGCTGCGCGGGCATCCGCTCATTTGGGGAGCGGCAGCCGGTTGAGGCGATCGCGCATCTGCTTGCTGCAGCGGAACAGCACGCCGCGCTTGGCCCTGACCTCGATGACCGAGCCGCTTCTCGGGTTGCGGCCCTGGTAGCCCTTGTATTCCTTGATGTGGAACGCTCCCAGGCCACGGATCTCGATGTTGTCGCCCTCACGCAGCGCGCGCAGCATGCTCCCGAAGATGACCTCGATCGCCTGCTCTGCCTGCTTCTGGGTGATCCCGCGCTTCTGGATGAGGAGGGCGATGAGGTCGCTCTTCAGCATGGCGTGCTCCAAGTCATTGAGGCGTCGTCGTGGTTGGTGATGCGGCGGTTCTGTCAATCGTCAGCGGGAGAGCAGAAGCTGAAAAGCCCAGCGATTTCAAGGGGTTGGCGTGCATCCTTCGCAGGAGGCGACTTCGCTGACGAGCTTGGCGAGTGTCATGCGTTCGAACGGTGCCATGCCTTGGCGATCGGCATCGTCGAACAGGTCGAGGAGCGGCGAGTCAATCGCCCCTGAGGAATCTGCTGGACGCTGACAGGGCCGAGCTCGAGCAGCGCGGACGACCTCTGCCAGCTGGATCTTGCTCGGTGGGCGCAGCGGGACCAGGCCAGCTTGGGCGCCCTGGGCCAGGATGCCTGCCTCGATCAGCGCGCGGGCTGCCTCGGCCACATAGGCCGTGTCGAGATCGAGGGCCTGGGCAATGAGTTTGGCCGTCGGCGGTGATTTGGACGCCAGGAACGCGCTCGCTACGTTGAGGCACACGTGGACGTAGAGGAGCTCACGAGCCCTGCCATCGCTCACGCGCGGATCGCACGGCGTTCGAGTGATCGCGTGCTGCAGCGCGAACCCCAGGCGCGCGCCCGTCAGGAAGATGAACCAGCTCACGTAAATCCAGAGCAGGAACAGCGGGATGGCGCCGAGCGAGCCGTAGATGGCGTTGTAGCTGATGCTGCGCAGTGCGTAGAGCGCGTAGCCGTATTTGGCGATCTCCCAGGCCACACCCGTGATGAAGGCCGCGATGAGCGCCGGGAAGGTCCTGACCCGAGCGTTGGGCACGACGATGTAGAGCAGGCTGAAGACCAGGATGGTGACGCCCAGCGGCACCAGGGTGAAGAGCACGCGCGGCACGTAGATGATCTGTTCGATCTGTGCGCGCACGGCGCTGCTCATGACCAGGCTGATGCTGACGAGGATCGGGCCCAGCGTGATGGCGCACCAATACATGATGGCCTGGCGCAGCAAGGAGCGGCGGCGCTGCACGCCCCAGATCTCGTTGAGCGACAGCTCGATGTTGTTGAGAAGCGTGAGGGCCGAAACAATGAGGAAGAAACCGCCGAGGCTGCCCAGGGCACCGCTGCTCGCGCGGGCAATGAAGTTATCGAGATAGGTGCCGATCTGCTCGGCTGTCCCAGGCACCAAGTTGGTGAAGATGAGTTCGCGGATCTTCTCGCGCAGGTCTTCCTGACCGATGGCCTTGATGATGGCAAAGGCGACCGCGAGCAGCGGAACGAGCGAGAGCAGGCTGATGTAGGTCAGCGCAGCCGAACGCAGCGCGATCTTCTCGCCGTGGAACTCGATCAGCGTGTGCCAAATGACGCGCCAGAGCCGATCGCGCAGCCGCGTGGGCGCTCTCTTGGGACGAAGCGCGTGGAGGATGGGCAGCTGAGTGGCGCGCTGATTCGGATCGCGCAGCCAGGATTTGGTGGGGCTTGCATTGGACATCGGCGGATCTGGGAGTGGGGTTCGATTCGAGAAAAGCAACTTGGGGGGGCTGAGAATTTTCAGCAGCTTCGCTTCGTCTGAAGGGCAGGGCAATCGAGTTCTATTTTCGAATCATTTTTTCGAGGCATTTCATCTCGTAGCCGCTTTGTAGCGCGGACAAAAAAAGAGGCTTCGATGACGGCATCCGTCGAGCGCCACATACCTTGGCGCATGCTAAACTTGATGGAATCAGCCGTTAATGAGCCGAAACTACCCGAAATGAAATGGGACTATCCGGGATGAACCAGAATCGTCTAGTGGAAACGGTCACTGTCCCCACTCCAGACGCGTGATTTCATTTGCACGTAGTTTGGCGCGACCACGAAACACCGCAGCTCGCGTGCGACAGGAATCACACCATACCAACGGACCGCACGTTGGTTCGGTTTGAGAAAAAGAATGAGACCTATTTGGGATTTTTATATTTTTCTGTGCGATCATTATAAAGTCGTTGCTTTACGAGTGGACGCGATCTTCCAACAATTTTCTGAATCGATTGATCCAGGAATGAACCACCTCGACGATCCATCTACGCACCTTGAAATTCGGATTTCTCTTTTTTTCCGATTTTTCCTCTCCGCGCGGACGAATATACGGCGCATCTCCATTCTCAATAACTTCATCCGCATGTCCAACATATCCCGCATCCATGCAGAGATTTTGTGACACATCCTTTTTCTCTGGAGCATTTATCACAATGGATTCGAGTGTTTCCGAAAGCAACTTTACATCCTGCCTGCTTACTCCATCGGAAACAATTGAGCGTGGAATCCATTTTTCATCCACAAGCACATTTCGCTTCGTCCTATTTTTTTTCCTATCGGTGGGATTTGGCCCAACGGCTTCCAGCGCAAGGTTTTTTTGATCATGCAACCATCAATATTTTCAATACTTTGACATTCCCAGGCAATCACTGCCATCTCATCATATTTCATCAAACCAAGTGCCCATATATCCAAAAAACCTTCCTCACTCCATTTTTGAAAACATCTACTTTTCCATCTGTCAGCATATTTCGTTTCGTTCTTTTTTCCGCGATCCATTGGATTCGGACCGGCGGGTGCTCTTGCCAAGTATGCCTCGATATTTGTTCCATCGGTGGCTTCCCATTCCCAGTTTATTCCTCTCAATTCATCGTATGTCGTCAGTCCTTTTTCCCAGAGCGCATGGAGAAATCCCGCCTCTGCCCATTCTTGAAGTTTCTGATGATCCGAGGCCATCAAACTTTTCGCTCGGCAATGCGTCCCAGACTATTCCATTCCTCAAAACATATACAATCGCAGCAAAATAGATCCTATTCGAATACTTTGGCTTCCGCCCCCCACCAACCTTACGTTGGTATGTCTTCCCATCTATTATTTTGAATTTTGGAATCAAAAGTTCTGCTTACGCCTAGAATCCATCAGAGACTTCTCAACTTTTGATGCGAGCCATCTTCACCTCTATTGAAAAATTGCGTCCATGGCGGACGCATGGCGCTTTGAATCTTTTAATTGTCGGGGAGCATGACTTAGGATTTATTTTTTTGGATAAATCCCATGCCATTGGGATTTCATCGAGAAGAGGCAGAGGAGGCTCGGCGTGGTCCATGAGCTCGCGCACTTGCTCGAACAGCGACACGGTGAGGCGTTTCAGGCCTTGATGGATGCATACCTGCCGTGCTGGCGGATGATTCGGGAAGAGCTCAACGCCACGCCGCTGGCAGCGGAGAGATGGGCCTGACCACAATGGGCATGATCGATGGCCTGGGGCTGGTTTGGCGTCGATGGAAGCGCTAAGGGCGCGCGGTTTTTTTGCCAAAGAACGCCCTCATGACTTCGACATCGAGCCCAACGCCAACCACGACCGACCGCCTCACCATCGCGACCGCCGATGACATGTTCGCGCTCGGGCAGCGCATCGGTGCAGAGCTTTTGCCCGGCGACTTCATCGGCCTGACCGGCGATCTGGGCGCGGGCAAGAGCGTCCTGGTCCGAGGGATCTGTGCTGGCTGCGGCATCGATCCGTGCGAGGTCATGAGCCCGACCTTCGTCATCGTGGTGAGCCATCGCGGCCGTCTGGCGATCCACCACGCGGACTTCTACAGGCTGGGCGATATGGACGAGCTCTACGCCACGGGGTTCGATGATCTCGTGAACGATGGGCGCGCGGCGATCCTGGTCGAGTGGATCGACCGGATCCCAGAGGCGTTGCCGCCAGAATACCTACGCGTCCACATCGACGGCTGCGGCGAAGCGCCGCGCGAGGTCTTCGTCGAGCGCGTGGGACCGCGCTTCGAGGGGCGGCTCGCGCTTCAAAATCCTCAGTGATTTCAAAATGATAGGAGACATGGATGGCGTTCGAGACAGACAGCGAGACACTGGAAGGTGAGCCCACACAGGCATTGCTGACCCAGGCCGATCGGGCGGCCAAGAGGGCTGAAGAACAGGCAGAGCGGGCAGCGCTCGAAGCCCTGGAGGCCAAGGCGCTCGTGCTCATGCGCGAGGCGGCCGCGCTCGACTCACCCAAGCAGCGGCTCGACCTGTTGCTCGACGCGGCAGACATCGACACGCTCGTGCCCTCGATGCCCGCCGAGCAGCTCTTCTTCATGGTCCAGGGCGTTGGCCTGTCGGACGCGCTGGAGCTCGTGCACCTGAGTTCGCCCGAGCAGTTCGTGAGCTTCATCGACCTCGACGCGTGGAAGCGCGACGAGCTCTCGGTAGAGAAGGTGATCACTTGGCTGCGCGCAGCTGGGACCGACGCGGACGACGAGCGCTTCGAGCGCAAGCTGGCCGCGCTCGACATCGAGGTGTTGGAGCGGATGCTCCAGTCCGCGCTGCGCATCTGGGATCTGGAGGAGACGCCCGATCCAGATCCCGAGGGTGAGGTCTTCCGCTCACCAG
>JAISIF010000196.1 GCA_031262165.1 Myxococcales bacterium
GGAGCCGCCTCGGGCCTCGATTCAGAGAGGACGACAATCCCCCGATGAATTTCATCGGGGGATTTTGTTTAGGACGTATCCCTCGATTATCCCGTCGCCCCTCTTGTCCGTGAAACGCCAGCCTTCATTGCTTCGTTGCTCACTTCCCTCGGGAAGCTCCCGCCCCGCGCTTCGCCTGACATTCCCCGTCCTTCGCGGTGCTCGTTCCTCATCGAGGGATAAGTCCTGAGGATCCAGCGCCTCAAACCAATTCGATTCATCGATCCCCTCTCGCCCATTCGACGAGCCGGTCGATCGGGTGAAAAAATCTTCACTGCCGTGGCCAACGCATGACCTGACTTTCGTGAAGGGGCGCGCCCACCTCTGACCTCACCAGACCATCAGACCACCGACGGAGTCCCCTCTCCCATGAAGTCCCTGAAGCGGATCGCGCTGAGCATTTTCCTCTACCCGCTCTTCATCCTCGTCGCCGTCCTCCTGCTCCCCGTGATGCTCCTCACCGCGATCGTCTGCTCGAGAGATCCGACGCGGCGCTATCCGGGCTGGCTCCTCCGCGCCTATGGCCGGTTCATCGTCGCCTGCATCCCGGACTGGAAGTTCAGTGTCGAGGGCAACGTGCCCGAGGACATCGGTCGGCGAGGCTACGTCGTCATCGCCAACCACTCTTCGACCGGCGATATCTACCTGCTGTCGACCCTGCCCTGGGATATGCGCTGGGTGGCCAAGGCCGAGCTGCTGCGCCTGCCGCTGATGGGACAACTCCTGTGGCTCTCGGGCGACATCCTCTTGAAGCGCGGCAACAAGCAGAGCGTCCTGCGCATGTTCGAGGCGTGCCGGACCACGCTGAAACACGGGCTGCCGGTCATGATTTTCCCGGAGGGCACGCGCTCGAAGGACGGCCTGCGGCCCTTCAAGGACGGCGCTTTCCAGATCGCTCTGGAGACGGGCGCGCCCATCCTGCCGCTCGCCTTGACCGGCACGCGGCAGAGCGTCTCGTCGAACGGCGTCACGCTGGGCCAGATGAACGCGCGCATCCGAATCCTCGATCCCATCCCGACCGAAGGAAGGGGCCCCGAGGCGCTCGCGGAGCTCCGCGACGAGGCGAGGCGCCGCATCGAGGAGGCCATCGGGCAGATGAATCAGGCAGATCGACCTCGGATCGACGCGAGCCCATTGAATCAGACGAATCCGAGCTTGAATTGAACGGTCCCGATCCAAGACACGTCATCACTTCACTCGACGAACGATTCGTCATTGCGAGCAAAGCGCAGCAATCCATTGAATCGTTCGTGAGCGGCTGCTTTCGGTTGGAAGAGGTCTCATGACTCGCCCTACGCTGGCCGTGCTCTCGGAGCTCTTCCTCACCTTTGCGCGCATCGGTCTGTTCACGTTTGGCGGCGGCTACGCCATGCTCCCCATTCTCCAGAGAGAGCTCATCGACAAGAGGCAATGGGTCAGTGAAAAAGAGCTCTTGGACTATTACGCGATTGGACAGGTGACGCCTGGGATCATCTCGGTCAACACGGCCACCTTCGTTGGCCATCGGCTGAAGGGCGTGCTAGGCGGCCTCGTCGCGACGCTCGGCGTCATCACCCCCTCCTGCGTGCTCGTGCTCTTGGTCGCCTCGTCTCTGGAGCTCTTGACCTCGACCGAATTTGCCAGGCACGCCTTCGCTGGCGTGCGCGTGGCCGTCGCTGCGCTCATGGTCCAGGCCATCGTCCAGCTCTGGAAGTCGAGCGTCCACGATGTCCTGGGGATCGCCCTCTTTGCCCTGGGCTTCTGCGTCGCGACCTTCACGGCACTCTCGCCCGTCGTCACGCTCGCCATCGCGCTCGGGGTGGGGCTCGCGGCGAACCACGTGGGCCTCGTCCGCCGAATCCAGCGACAGCGACATCACCCCAAGGCGGATGACGGGAGCAGCACGCCATGAGGACCCTCGCGCTCCTGTGCGTCGAGTTCTCCAAGACGGGCCTGTTCGCGGTCGGTGGCGGCATGGCGACCCTGCCGTTCCTCTACGACATGGCGGCCAGGCAGCCCTGGTTCACGCCTGCGCGGCTCACCGACATGATCGCCCTCGCGCAGGCCGTTCCCGGACCGATCGGGGTGAACATGGCCGCGTTCGCTGGGTTCGCCGCAGCGGGCATCCCAGGGGGCATCGTGGCGACGCTCGCGCTCGTGGCGCCGACCATCGTCGTGATCACCCTCATCGCGCGCTTCATGGGACGATTCGCCGAGAATCAGAACGTGGCCTTCGCCTTTTATGGCCTCAGGCCAGCGGTGCTCGGTCTCATCGCGGCCGCGACTTTCGAGGTCTTCAAGCTCACCATCGTGCGGCTCGACCGGCTCGATCGAATCGCGCGCTTTCAGGAGCTCAGGGACGTTCTCCGAATCGTCGAATGGATACCACTGGCGCTCTTCGCGGCCATCCTCGCCGTGCTCCTGAAGACGAAGTGCCACCCCGCGCTGATGATCGTGGCAGGGGCGGGCGCAGGCATCCTGCTGAAGCTGTGAGGATGACTGCTGGAGAGCCATTCGAATCGAATCAACCCGCCGCGGCGCGGCCATCTCATGCCGCGGGTCGCGTCTGATCGAGCTGGGCGATGAACTCGGTGACGAGGCGGCGCTGCTCGCGATCGTCGAGGCTGCTCTTCATCAGGCGCTCGGCAGCGTTCAGCGCAATTTCGACAGCCTCCGCCCTGAGCTCTGCCTGGGCGCGCGCCGTTTCCTCCGCGATGGTGCGCCGGGCGCTGGCCAACAGCTCGTCCGACTCCTGACGGCTCTTGAGCAGCATTTCTTCACGCAGGCGCTCCATCTCGATCTGGGTGCGCCGGGCCTGCTCGGCGGCCTCCTGCTGCGCTTGAATCACGAGCGCCTTCTGCGCCTCGATGAGCTTTGCGGCCTCTTCGCGTTCGCGCTTGGACGCCTCGATCGCCTCCTCGATCGCCCTCTCGCGCTCCTTGACGAAGCCCAGGATCGGTCCCCACGCCTTCCAGCGCAGGAGGAGCGCGACGACGAGGAACGTGACGATGGTCCAGAACGTGAGGCCGGGATTCACCTCGACGAGGCTGGCGCCGAACAGTGCGAGGCCGGGAGCGGAGATCATCGGAGGACACCCATTTTTTCGAATTTCATTCGGATGAAACAGATCCCCCGATCGCGCGGCGTGGCCGAGACGACCGGGGGCTGAACCAAGACGGCGACAGGGAGGATCACTTCGTCGTCAGCAAGAAGCAGATGACCGCGCCGAACAAGGCCACGCCTTCGATCAGGGCGGAGAGGATCAGGGCCGTGGAGCGGATGTCACCCGAGGCCGAGGGCTGGCGCGCGATGCCGTCCATGGCGGCGCCGCCGATCTTGCCGATGCCGATGGCAGCGCCGATGACGACGAGGCCTGCGCCCAGGCCAGCGCCCAGGAAGGCGAGGAGTTTGGGATCGAGTGCTTGGGAGACGATGTTGGGATCAGCCATGACTGCTACCTCTCGTTTCCAGGGTGGGCCCTGGGGGTTGTTGGAGTTGTGGTTGGTCGAACGGGGTGGAGTGGCGTTGGAGGGAAGGCGGTTGAAGGAGCCGTTGCGCGCGGCGGCTCAGTGAGCGTCTTCGTGGTCGTGGTCGTGGTGCCCGGAGGCGACGCCGAGGCCGATGAAGAGCGCGGAGAGCACGGTGAAGATGTAGGCCTGTAGGCAGGCGACGAAGATCTCGAGCACGTAAATGGCACCCGCGAACAGGACCGAGACTGGGGCCACGAACACCGATCCCAGAATGAAGATGAGGCCGAGCAGCGAGAAGATGACGATGTGGCCGGCGACCAGGTTGGCGAAGAGTCGGATCGTCAGGGCAAACGGCTTGGTGAACAGGCCAAGGACCTCGACTGGGATCATGATGGGCCAGAGCAACCAGTGCACGCCGCCCGTCAGGTGCTTGAAGTAGCCGACGAAGCCGGTCGATCGGATGGTCGCGATCTGGGTCAGGATGAATGTCAACAGGGCCAGGCCGAGCGTGACGCTGACGTTCGAGGTCGCGCTCGCGCCATAAGGCATGAGCCCGAGGAAGTTCATCACCAGGATGAAGAAGAAGGCGGTGAGCAGATAGGGCGTGTAGCGATCCGCCTCCTTGGGGTCAGCGATGTTTTTGCGCGCGATCTCGTCACGGACGAAGAGCACCAGCATCTCGATCAGGTTGTAGAGGCCGCGCGGCACGAGCGAGCCCGTCTTCTTCGGTGGTCGGACGAACACG
The DNA here is from genome assembly GCA_031262165.1 of Myxococcales bacterium. Taxonomy (GTDB): domain Bacteria; phylum Myxococcota; class Myxococcia; order Myxococcales; family UBA5297; genus UBA1203. The sequence goes on from JAISIF010000196.1 coordinate 4,234, forward strand.
AAGAGGAGGACGAGGAGGAGGCCCGCGATCCAGAGCCAGAACGTGTGCTTCGTCGGCGTCAGATCGATGTGCGTGCCGCCGATGGAGACGACGCCGTTCCAGCCGGTGAGGCGGCACTGGAGCCGCTTGAAGTCGAGGGAGAGATCGGCGTGACTCACCGGGCTCTCGATGCCCACGGTGGGTGCGTCCATGACGTGGTGGAGGATGACCTCACTCACGTCCGCCTCATGCGAGGCGTCGGCGCTTTGGGCGAGGATCTGCTCACATGTCGCAGGCGTGCCGCTGGCCGAGGCATCAGGGTCGGCAGCGGCGCTGGCGGCGTGGAGCGACGCCGGGAGGAGCGACGCGCAGAGCGCGAGGACGAACGCGAGCAATGTCTGCGAGTGGACGGACGTCATGTTTGGTGCTCCGGCAGAGGATCGGTCATCAGAGGATCGACCGGCGGGGGCGTGGCGACAGCGTTCGAGGGCGTGGCCCTCCAGATCAGCCAGACCTCGTTGCCCCGCATCAGCAGGTAGAGCCCGAGGAAAAAGGCGAGGGCATGGGAGACATTCCCCGCCGCCGAGGAGGTCAGGAGTGCGGTCGCGAGCAGGCTCAGCGTCCGCACCACGGCGTTGATCCCAAAGGTGGTGAAACCCGCACGCAGTGAGCCGCCGAGCGTGCGCAGCGTGAGGACAGCGGCGATCGCGCTGGACAGCGCGCACAGGCCTACGCCGATGGTCGGCCCTCGGAGAGCCAGACCGCACTGCCACGCGAGCGTGAGCGCGAGGGGCCCCAGCAGGAAGAGCACGCCCAAGCGCGCCAGGAAGGCAAGCTTCGTCGGGGCGGTGGGGCCCGCCATGTGGGGACTGTCCGTCATCAGGGGGAGTCTGGAGAGGAGGGCGGTGGCGTGGAGGAGGGCGGGGGAAGCGAAGGTGGCAGAGGTCGAGCTGGAGATTCTGGAGAGGGTGGTTGAGGCGGGCGCCCATTGCCCTGAGATTTCTCTGTGGCGAGCGCCGTTCGGATGAAGCCGAAGAGGCCGACCGCGATACCGAGGAGGATACCCACCAATAGAAGCCAAGGTCCTGTACCGAGCTTCTGGTCGAGCCAAAGGCCCAAGAGCGTCGGCAAGAGAACGGCGGCGACCAGCTGCCAGGCTGCCGTGAGCAACGGTGTCAGGCGCTGAAGATCACGCGTGTTCTGGCGCAGGGCTTCGCGATCTCTGCCCTGCTGCTCTTTGTCGCCGCGACGATCCGCGCGCTCACTCAAGCCAGTTCCTTCGTCATCCGTTGCGTTCCTTGACCCCTCCCCCAGAAAAGTGGCGCGCCCTAGCACCCGCTTCTGGGGGAGGCAACTGTAATGTCAGAGCGGGAATGAAGCTCCGCGAAGAGGGCCGGTGAGCTTCAAAAAATAAATTCATCTGTTTTTTTACAAATCAATGACCACGACGCTCATTTGATCAAACAATTCTATTCGATGATGTCAAAGCTCGATCCCCTGGTGGAGTATCGTTCCGGGGGAATCGAATTCAGAAATCAAAGCCATAACACTCCAATCGGCCTTCAAAGAATGTAGTCGTAGTGGCGCGTTTGGCTCATAGCCAATGAAAATAGACTTCATCTGGCGTGCGGCCGCTCCAAGTAGAATGTGGACGCGCCTCATTAGAGCCTGTTTATACTATATGCGTTTCAATAAAGAATGACACATAGGTCTAGAGTGCCAGAGGTCTAAAATAGACGTCAAACTTTCGTGAAGATGCTGCACAAATTTCCCCATCTCCAAAGAGAGGAACATCGATGGAACTCACCCCAGAGCAATTAGACCTCCTCGGAAACTTTCCAGTAGTGATAAAAGAGTAATAGGCTGAGAAGATGAATCACTATGAAAAAACAGAACGTTTGAAGGATGCGGATTTCAAGCAGCTCATCGGTGTAAAAAGAAAAACCTTTGCCGAAATGGTCAAGGTATTAAACGCCGAATATCTCAAGAAACACGAAAAGGGCGGACGCAAACCCAAACTTACGATTGAAGAGCAATTATTGATGACCTTAAAATATCTGCGTCAATATGTCACACAAAAAGAACTGGCGTATGCATTTGAGGTTGGGGAAGCAACGACTCACGACACGATTGTTTGGGTTGAAAATACACTTGTTAGGTCTGAGAAATTCAAACTGCCCGGCAAGAAAGAATTACTTGAGAACGAAAGTATAGAAATAATTCTTGTTGATGTGACGGAATGTCCGATAGAACGACCTAAAAAAACAGCGGCGATGGTATTCAGGAAAAAAGAAAAAACATACCATAAAAACCCAAGTCATCGTCAACAAACACACGGAGGAAATTATTTGCGTTGCGGAAGATTGTGGAAAAACGCATGATTTCAAGTTGTACAAAGACACCATTGAAGCGCATATTCTGGAAAGTATAAAGTTACAAGCGGACAGTGGGTACCAAGGAATTTCTGAGATTCACAAAAACAGCGAAACACCGAAAAGGAAACCAAAAGGCGGCGAACTCACTGAGGAAGAAAAGGCGGGCAACAGACGAATTTCCCGCGAGCGAATCCTGATTGAGAATATCAATTCAAAAATCAAAGTTTTCAAAATCATGTCGTGTAAATACCGAAACCGTAGAAAACGTCATAACTTACGCGTTAACCTTATCTGCGGGATTATCAATGCAGATGCTCGAATTTAGTTTCCGAGGAGGTCTAAAGCCTCGGCTGTCCCATGCACGAATTGGATTGCCTGCCGCGTCGGCGATGACCCAGCGCTTTTTCTTGTTTTTATTCAATTTTCAAAGAGACTGATATTTCTCAATGGACTGTCTATAACTACATTTTATTCGTGATCTGTCATTACGTCTATCCAATGAATTATTAAAAATAAATGAATTCGCTTTCTTGAAGCGCGCCGATCTTCCTTCGCGGAGCTTCATTCCCGCTTTGATATTACCCCCGTCCACACAGTGCTTGGAACGACCGCACACCAGACGAAGTCTATTTCCATCAACCTCGTTCCAGGCACGCCACTCCGACCACATTCTTTGAAGGCCGATTGAAATGGTATCGCTTCGGCTCCTGAATTCACTTCCCCCGGCCCGATGCTTTACCGAGGGAATAGTTCTTTGAAACCGACAAATAGAATGGTTCGACCAAGGGGGCCGTGTATTTTTTCGATTTGTCAAAACCAAATGGTTTTGATTTCTTTGATGAAAAACGGCCCTTTAGACGGACTTTCACTCATGCTTTGACAGTACAACATTACACACGAGTTTGTCGCTCCCGGAGCAGCCTGATCCATTCATTCTCGCTCTCCGGTATAACATCCAGAGGCGCACCGCCAGGAGCAGATTCAATAAGATGAACCAATGTCCATGCTAAACCAAAGCAGTCATCCGGTCCGAATGCCGTTGCCAAAAATATCGCCTCATTTCTCGATACGGGAAATGAGATTTTCATCAACGCCTCGGTAAGGCGCTCAAGGTGTTCTTGGTTCGCCTCTTCCGAGGCAGGAAGTGGTGCAAGCGCCATGAATGCTGCCACGTCAGCTCTAATTGAATCGCTCATCGTTCCATTAGCTCCGGGAAATTCTGTTTATAGTACTGAAGAAGACTTCGTAACCCTTGATTATACTTAGATCCGGATAGTTGGCGAACATCGCAGATGTCCCGAGGCGGTGTGCTCAGCGAATTATGAAAAAAAATGAATTCGATTTTTTTGAAGCTCGCCGACCCTTTTCACGGAGCTTCATTCGAGCTTTGACATTACAACATTACAACGAAATTGCAATGGAATTCTTTCGTCGGAAGCATCTATGAAAGTCACTATCAAATCATCCCCCTTTGAGGCTATCGAGTCAGGTAAGTCTCGTAGGTAGTGCAGCCTACGAATTGAAAAATCTTGATTTATAGTAAAAAGCTCTGTCTCACAAAGCACTACTATAATCTTGGACAATTGCTTGATATCAAGCAATGCGCTGCCTAGCCCCATAGAAAAAAGAATGATTCCCTGTCTGCTGATGGATGCGACACGCTGGTCAACTCCAACCCAAACATTAGAGAAGCTGTCTTCTAAAATAACAGGTACTACCAGATCACTTCGCCAAGATAACGCTATCTTAATTTTTTGAGAAATTCTTAAAGAAGCAAACTTTCTAGCGCATTCATGAGAAATGACTTTGAGGGCTGGTTGGTAGTTTTCGAATTCTTCGTTTGTAATTAATAGCAGCTTGTTCATGTTGTCACCTTATTTCGTGAATATCTTCGGGATAATTGTAGAAACCTCTGGGGTCGCATTCAAGTTGCCTTCTGGGTAGAAGTATTTCACATCAATAGCACCTATTTCATCAATCCTAACGGTTCGAGTTATGGTCACTCCATATTCGGATACATATCTGCTAGTCTCTGGTGTTTTTAGTCCTTGTTGGAAGATGCTTTCTAGCGTTGCCTGACCGCCTGCAGCCTCGTCAAAACAGAGCGTCTTTAGATCCTTAAGGTTCTGAAGTGAGCGATCTTTGCTGTGTGGTTTAGATTGTGCTCGACCAAAAAATAATCCCATTTGCTAGCACTACAGTTGCTGTTTTCGTCATAGAATGAGAAGTCGTTCAGCGCCATTGATTCGGGTGTTCGACACATCTTTAAAGGCACATTTTAGGAAGGACGCTATGGGAGAAGCCACAACCGCTCAAATGCTCAAATCGTGGGAATTGTCGTTATGTGAAATCGAGAAAAGGATACAGCCTTTGTTCGCGCAAAAGCGAACGGCCGTGAATGCCAATCTTTTTCTGAAA
>JAISIF010000051.1 GCA_031262165.1 Myxococcales bacterium
ACACCAAGTCGTGAAATATGCCAATTCACCGTCAGCGATATTTCGTCGAATCAAAAGACCGCGCGTCCATAAACCGCGAAGACTGTCGTTGAATTCGTCGGCGTTTAGATCCGCTAATTTCATGTAATACCAGTCATATAAAAGTGGCCCTTTAACACCATTGCCCGTCGACAAGCGCCTCCAATGGGATGGCTCCAATTTTTTAGCAATACTCGATGCTGCTTCGAGGAAACCCTCAGAGGGACTCTATCATTTAAATTCACTATTATTTTTTTTCTATTTTAAAGAATTCAAAACAAAACAATTGATTTGAAATTTACAGCGGTTTCAGGAAAGTTTGACACCAACTTGAGCCTTCTGTCTCTCTTTGAGGAATGCGTCATTCTTTTTTGAAACCGCTGTAGAATCATTATGTGCATTTCAAAATAAATATAAACTCAACGAATACCAGGAGAGGTGTCCGAACTGGCCGAAGGAGCATGATTGGAAATCATGTATAGTAGTAAGGCTACCGCGGATTCGAATTTCGTCCTCAATATGCTGAGAAAATGAATCACTATTGAAGGACGCGGATTTCAAGCAGCTCATCGGTGTAAAAAGAAAAACCTTTGCCGAAATGGGCAAGGTATTAAACGCCGAATATCTCAAGAAACACAAAAAGGGTGGACGCAAACACAAACTTACGCTTGAAGAGCAATTGCTGATGACCTTAAAATATCTGCGTCAATATGTCACACAAAAGGAACTGGCGTATGAATTTGAGGTTGGGGAAGCAACGATTCACGACACGATTGTTTGGGTTGAAAATACACTCGTTAGGTCTGAGAAATTCAAACTGCCCGGAAAGAAAGAATTGCTTGAGAACGAAAGTATAGAAATAATCCTTGTTGATGTGACGGAATGTCCGATAGAACGACCTAAAAAAACAGCGGCGATAGTATTCAGGAAAAAAGAAAAAACATACCATAAAAACCCAAGTCGTCGTCAACAAACACACGGAAGAAATTATTTGCGTTGCGGAAGATTGTGGGAAAACGCATGATTTCAAGTTGTACAAAGACATCATTGAAGCGCATATTCTGGAAAGTATAAAGTTACAAGCGGACAGTGGGTATCAAGGAATTTCTGAGATTCACAAAAACAGCGAAACACCGAAAAAGAAACCAAAAGGCGGCGAACTCACTGAGGAAGAAAAGGCGGGCAACAGACGAATTTCTCGCGAGCGAATCCTGATTGAGAATGCCAATTCAAAAATCAAAGTTTTCAAAATTATGTCGTGTAAATACCGAAACCGCAGAAAACGTCATAATTTACGCGCTAACCTTATCTGCGGGATTATCAATGCAGATGCTCGAATTTAGTTTCCGAGGAGGTCTATTAAACGCCGAATAGCTCGAGAAACACGGAAAAGGGGATGCAAACCAAGACTTACAGTTGAAGAGCTATTGTTGATGACCTTAAAATATCTGCGTCAATTGAATTTGAGGTTGGGGAAGCAACGACTCACGACACGATTGTTTGGATTGAACATACACGCGTTAGGTCTGAGAAATTCAAACGGACCGGCAAGAAAGAATTGCTCGAGGACGAAAGTATAGAAATAATACTTGTCGATGTGACGGAATGTCCGATAGAACGACCTTAAAATCAGCGGCAATGGTATTCAGAAAAAAAATTAAAAAGCACCCCATAAAAAATAAAGTCGTCGTCAACAAATACATGGAGGAAACTATTTGCATTGCGGAAGATTGTGGAAAAATGTATGATTTCAAGTTATACAAAGACACCATTGAAGCGCGTATTCTGGAAAGAATAAAGTTACAAGCGGACAGTGGGGATCAAGAAATCTCTAAGGTTCACAAAAAGAACTGAATGACTGAGCCAGAATCGCTTCGTTCGAAGCCGATTCGGAAAACGACATGGCCCTTATCCAAAGACTCACCCACCGCCTCACCCAGATCTTCCGAACGCCAGGCCACCCTGCGCGGCTCCTCTTCCCGCTGAGTCTGAAGTTCGTCCTGGCCTACGGCCTTACCTGCCTCATCGTCGTCGCCATGGAGCTGACGCGCGTCTTCGTCGAGGGCGCCCCGTTCGCCGAATACGTCTCCGACCTGAAGGGCCGCTCGTTCTTCACCATCACCCCGCTCCTCACCTTCGCCCTGATCTTCGTCTGGGGCCTCACCAACCGACTGCGCGCCGCCGCCCTCCTCACCGCGCTCGGCGCGTTCGCCCTCCTCGGGGCACACCTCAAGAAGATGGAGGTCCTCGAGAAGCCGCTCGTCTCCAGCGACTTCTTCCAGCTGCGCGAAGCGGTGGGGATCCTCGGCGCCGTCTTCGATGGCGCGTGGACCCAGATCGCCCTCATCCTCGGCGCCATCCTCTTCCTGCTCGCGCTGCTCATTCACGTCCTCAGACGCCCCCCGGTCTGGCCCGGTCTGCCGACGCGCTTTCGCATCGCCTACTGCGCGCTCTTCGTCCTGGCCGTGGTCCTCGAGCTCCAGACGCCGTGGCTCAAGCATGTGTTCGAGTTTCAAAATGTTTCCACCGTGGGCTGGAACTTCGAGCGCAACCTCCGACGCAACGGCCTGCTCCTGAGCCTGCTGCTCGACGCCCGACAGGTCGTCTACCGGCCTGCGGTCTATTCACGAGAAGAGGTCACGCGCGCCCTCGCCGGAATTCCAATTTCGAATTCGAATCCAAAGTTGAATTCGGGCGATCATTTGAATTCACGCCCCTTCGTTAAACGAACTCGAACGGATTCTTTGATTCGTGCCGATAAATTTATCGCTGGTGCCGATGAATCGACGAACCGCATCGTGCTCGCGAAAGGCAGCACGCCTGTCGCCTCCATCGACGACGCCACCGACGAGCGCCCAGACATCATCCTCTATCTGGGCGAATCCTTCTGGGACGTCACCGATCTGCCCAACGTGCGCTTCAGCCGCGATCCCCTCCCCCATTTCCACCGCTTCGAGACCGAGCCAGGCTTCGTCCACGGCACGCTGCTCTCGCCTTCGTTTGCGGGCAGCACCGGAAACACGGAATTCGAAATCCTCACGGGAATTCCATTGGCCGTGCTCCCCCATTATGCAGTTCCGTATTCAAATTATTTGATTCGGCCCATCGAAGCATTGCCATCGATTCTCCAGCGGCATGGTTACGAGACAAGAGCCATTCACAATTATTATCGATATTATTATCAGCGTTTCTCCGTCTATCCCTATCTCGGTTTTCAAGAATTCATTTCACTCGAAGAACTCGCTCCAGCCAGCATCGATGGCGTGTTGCCCACAGAAAAATCGAATGCGCGGGGCCTCGAGCCCATCGACCCAGGAGACCACGCGGTGCTCTTCGATGGCCCGTTTCCCTCGGATGAACCCCTCGTCCTCGATGTCTTGAATCGGCTCGATCACCCCAAGCGGACGGACGCACCGCAATTCATCTTTGCCATCAGCGTCGTGAGTCACGGCCGGTATCAGGGGGAGGGCTTTCCCTCGCCCGACGTCCAGGTGCTCGACACAGACCTTCCCGAATCGGCCCGCCATCAAATCGAGAATTACGCAAACACATTGTTCCGAGCCGACCGCGCGCTGGGCTTTCTCATCGACACGCTCAAATCGCGTGCGCGTCCCACCATCGTCGCCTTCTTTGGCGATCACCTGCCCTCCCTGACCGCCGACACCTGGAAGGCGGCCGGAATGAAATGGGGCACATATGAACAAACGAAATACACGGTCCCCTGTTTCATTTGGTCGAACCGCCCGCTTTCAGACATCGACCTGCCCAAAGATCTGGGAATGAATTCATTCGCGCCGAGAATTCTCGGGGCAGCGGGTATTCGACCGGATGGCTATTTCGCGCGCATCGAATCGCTCGAAAAAAGCGTTCTCGCCCTGGGCCAAGATCGCCTCCAGGCCCAACCCGGCGAATGGTTCGCGGGCGTCAACGATCCGCGCTTACCCAAAGAGGTGCGTGCGGCGCGCGATGATTATTTCCTATTGGCCTACGACCGCCTCTTCGGAAATCAATTCAGCATCGTCGAGGGCGGCGTCCCAGAGGACATCCAGGAGCTCGGAACCTTCGAGGTGCGCACACAAGCCCCCTGGGAATTGCCATCCAAAAAGAAAAATGAATCGAATCAATAAAACGCGAAAGCAATTTTCTTTGGCATCCAAACAAATTGCGTAGGGGCACGGCGTGCCGTGCCCGTCGATTTGATTTTAATCACAACGACATATTTCAAAATATCGAAAATGAAGTAGGGGCGTTGCGTGCAACGCCCGTCGGTCGTCAAACAAATTGAATCGATTATACAGAGCCTGAGTGACAATGACACCATTTCGACTTTCTTTGAGACAACTCTTGTTCTCCGAATAAACCTTCCAAGAAAATGCCGTGTGTCTCTATTATTCTATTCAATGACAATCGCATGGGCTTTCTCAATGGTATGTCTTTCAGAAGACAATGCCTCCGCAAAAGCATCCAATGCATTTGTAAAAATTTGACAATTTTTCAGATGCTCTATTTTTTTTCATAAAGTTTTCGAAAGGTTTTCGAGTCTCGCTGACCAAGGAGCCAGGCCACCACTCTGCCCGTGCGGCGATCGAAAGCTTTACCGGCATCCTTGAACGCGCCCGCAGCGAGTCAAAGTCGCGATCCGTGTAATCAATGAATTCTGGGGATTCTGGCAGCAGGGCCACGGCGTGATGCCTCCTAAAGAGGCAAAGCCGGGCGGGGAGGAGTTCGGGGGACAATCAATCTTCCAACGGTCGATCAATAACACTGGAGAATGAGCCACGTTTTATCGAAAGCCCTCGCCGCGAGGTCAGTACGCCGAATCCAGAAGTAGATGCGTCCCGAGTCGCCCCACATCCATTCCGGGCCGTCATCATCCGAGTCGAGCTGAAGAAGGAGCTGCCACTCGTCTGGAGCGCGCTTCATCGACTCCTTCACGCGCGCTTTGGGAAGCGAGCGAGTCGTCGGATTAGATGCCATTGCCATCTGCTCACATTCGGCGCGCATGTCGTTCTGAATGAGCTGCGGGTTTCCGAGTAGGTGATGATGAACTCCGTAATCATCGACGGAGGATGTCTCATTGCCTGCGAGCTCATCGAGGACGGCTCCATAGTATTCAGTCTGTTCGTAGGCGATATCGACTCCTGCGCGCTCGACGACGCTGTCATAAGGATCAGGCAAGTCGATCGCTTCAGCGAACGCGAGGCTGCACGGCTGGAACTCAGCGTCGATTTCATCCGTCGGATGGCTTCGACGAACCAGAGCTTCACGGGCAACGTCCACATAAACAACCCGCGAGCCAGCGGCATCCTCTGGTTTGGAGCCCCAAGGCTGCTCTTCCACATCGTAAAAGAACAAGAGCCAGCCACGAGATGGCAGCGCTGGAGCGGCGATCTCAACCAAGTCGAGCTGCGCAAGGAATGAGAGCGGCCGGCCATCGCGTGTTGGCCAGAGGAAGTCGGCTGGCACGTCCGGCCTTCCTCCAAACCTCGATTGGCCGAGCTCGATGGCACTCATCTGTGTGCGGGTAGCTGTGATGCGCCATGACCTCTCAGCAAGCGCGGCAAGAGTATCGGCATCAGGGATGGTCGCCTCCCGCAGTCGCGCGGCGATGGCCGCCACATCGATTTTTCCATTCGTGAACATGTCGCGCATTGTCACCGATAAAACCTCAGTGGGCAAAGGACACATCTACCGCAGCCATCGTTTCTCGCTCACGGAGGCGCTCGATGACATCGATAGATTCTGGCAGCAGGGTCACTGGCCTGGATGTTCAGAACACGGTTAGTCATGTGCCGCTGAATAAGCCATAGGAAGACCTTAGATGCCTGTGACTATTCTTGAATCCTATCAACTAGCGCCTGTTCATACTATACATCGTCCCCTCGCAGGGCCTCGAAAACCATAATGAATGAAATCATTCCATGATACATAACGTCCAGTTTCTCATGATGAGCAAATACTCGACGATATGCTTTGAGACGCCGGAAGAACTTTTCAACCTCATTGTGCAGCTTATAGATCTCTGAATTATACTCTTGAGGTTCACGGGCATTTTTCCTGGGTGGAACATTTGGAATCAGCCCTGCCTTTTCGACCTGGTTTCGAGTTTCTGTGTCAGAGCATGCTTTATCCATGTTCAAAAAAAAAATCGATTATCCTCTTGCTCAAACTTTGAAATCAGTTTTCTCCCTTCTGGAGCACCATGGGAATTCCCTGGTGAGAGGGAAAACATTAGAAGAACGCTTATAGAGGCCATAATCGCGTGAGTTTTTGTCGTCGAGCCGCCTTTTGATCGCCCAATGGCCCTCTGACATTCTAGGATTATATGTCATTCTTTATTGAAACACCTGCAATATAACCACGCCATAGATCTCCCATGATTCTTCCTTCCTCGGGTTTGAATTGGACACACCATTATTTTGAGGGACTGCGCGCCCAGAACTCGATTGCTCTGACACCCGTCGATCTCGGCCATCAAGAGTGCCTCTTCAGCGTCCGCAGCCGCGCCTTGCTCGCCGCATCCACGCGGCGCGATTCGATGATCTTCTGAATGGCCTTCTTGTGCGTCACGTCGTCCAGCGCGCCATCGAGGAGGAGCGGTAGGGTGAGGTCGGGGTATTTGACGAAGCAGACCGAGACGGCCCAGGCCACGGCCATCTTCACGTAATAGGACTCGTGCGCGACGGCGCTGAGACGTTCGAGCGTCTCGCCGATGTGAGCCTCGTCGATGAAGTGAGCGAGGAGCATCACGACACCGAACCGGACGAAGAAAGCATGCTCGTGTGCCAAGTAGGGGCGCAGGAAATCGAAGACCCGGTCGGCCTCCCTGGCCCTCCAACGCAGTCCGCAGCAAAAGCTGTCGCAGACGGACCAGTTGTCGATCTTGGGGACGAAGGTGGCGATCCTGCAGAGCCGCTCCTCAATGGGGACGTCGAGGTCGAGCTGGCCGATGAGTATCCCTTGAAGCATGAGCTCTTCGAACGTCGTGTCCGTGAGGATGTCGGCGGCAGCGTCGGCGCCGTTCTCCTTCACTAGAGCGCGAGCGAGATTCCTGAGCGCGGGCAGGCGGATGCCCAAGAGATTCCGCACGCCTGGGATGAGGCTCGCTGAAAACTTTTGATATGTTGGATCTGACAGGGTCTTGAGCTGCGATTCGAGCTCGGCGCGGGTCATGGAATTTCCTTTCAAACCGAGGGCATTGGAGAGATGGCGACGAGCCTTTATCCGCCACATCGGGAGGGAGCTTCCAAATGGATCTTGGTATTTCGCGCCGCGCCCCACTTTGCCTTGCCCTGCTCCTCACCATCGGTGGCCTGCGCTGCAGCACCTCCGAACCCGCGCCGCTCGCCGAAGAAGAAGAGGCGCAGGATGACGACGATGCCTCCTCGAACGAAGACCCCTCTCCGAATGTGAATGGAGCGGATGCCTCGACGACGGACCCCGAGTGTCAGACCGCTGCGGACTGCTTTGGCATCGATGACGTGTGTCTCGAAGGCGAATGCCTGCGCTGCGGCCCTGCTCGAGCTCGCGTCAATTACATCTATGACGGTGACACGCTCGTCTTGGAGGACGGCGAACGGATTCGCTTCCTGCTCGTGAATGCGCCTGAGGTCGCCAATGCCTACACGGGCGCGCCAGCCGAGTGCTACGGCGACACGGCGCGCGACCTGACACGCTCGCTCCTGCTCAACCAGACGATCGATCTCGAATACGACATCGAATGCCGAGATCGGTTCGATCGCCTGCTCGCCTGGGTCTCTCTCGATGGCTTGGATATCAACGCCCACCTGCTCGAACGCGGCGCCGTTCGACTGATGTATGTCTCGCCCAACGGCGGCTCCCGCTACCAGCAATACAAACAGCTCGAACGAGAGGCGAAGGAGAGCGGCATCGGGCTGTGGGCAGAGTGTCCGTAAGAGCGCTGCGGCGTGCCTCGATGCCAATCAATCAAGGCGACTTGTCTCCTTCTCGATCGCCTTCACTCACCGGCGAGGTCGTTGGTCGGAAGAGGCTCCCTCAGAGAGAAGAACCAGCACTACAGTCGTATTCTAGACTTCGAGTGAGCCTCTCTCGCGGCAGCCTGGTGAGCGCGTCGCCAATAGAATCAGGCGATAATGAATGCGGGCTCGATTTGGGGCTGGGCAAGGCATCGAATGATTCGTTGGATTTCTTGAATTGACCGCCGAATGAGCTCGGGATTTTTGCTTTGGTCCGTTCAATTTTTTTTTTGGTTCACTCGTCTTAGTTTCGGGTCATTCGGTTATTCATCGATGAATGGCCACAAATATGGCGAATGCAAGCATGACCAGCGACACATGACGGTGTCAGCCATTTAGAGAAAAGTGATTCATGATGAGGTGTGTGTAAAATCAGGAACAATCCACCACGGGGCGATTACAAATCGTTCGTCGTTGAAAAATAATTAAAGCCTAAAGCCTTTCTTCAGAGGCCCCTCAGAAAACATGTCGTCATTGTGAGGAGCAGAGCGAGGCGGACCACACCGACGATCCGCATCAAGAAATAGAGCTCGACCGTCCTCGAGGTGCGCGCGCGTCGATTTCCCTCTCTCTCGAAAACGTGACAACGTGCCGCGTCTTTCATGACTCATCGTGCAGGACCCACAGGAGGTCTCCATGTCGCTTCACGCCTCATCGTCTGTCGGTCGCCTCATGACGCTCCTCTTCTTCGTGAGTCTCATCGGCCTGTCCCTGCTCATCGCCATCGGCCTTTTCTTCGGCGGAGACGCGCCCGCGTCACATTCGAATCCAGAGGCCGTGATCGAGCCAGCCAAGGCCTCGCTCGCCCGTGCCTTTGCCCAAGAGGATCTCATCGAGGGATGGATCGCCGTCGATTTCGTCGATGGGACGAGCAAGGCGCGCTTCGACGAACTCGAGAAGACGTGGGGCATCGACGTCGAGTTCAACTCCGTCGCGAGCCACGTGATCTCCCTGACGATTGGCAAGGTCGGCGCGCAAACCCCCGAAGCGCTCGACGCGCTCCTCGCCGAGATCCGCGCGCACCCGGAGGTCGAACACGCCGAGCCGCTCTTTCGCTACGCGGCGAATTTCGCCCCGAACGATCCGCTGTTCGACAGGCAGTGGAACTTCGAGATGGTTGGACTTCGGCAGGCCTGGGACGTGAGCCGGGGCAAGGGCGTCACCGTGGCCGTCATCGACACGGGGATCGCGTTCGAAGATCGCGGCGAGTTCCGTGCGCTTCCCGACCTGAAGGGCGCCCGCTTCGCGCCCGGCTACGACTTCGTGAACGACGACGAGCACGCGAACGACGACCACGGCCACGGCTCCCACGTCGCGGGCACCATCGCGCAGCGCACGGACAACGGTGAGGGGGTGGCGGGGATCGCGTTCGAGGCCACGCTCATGCCTCTCAAGGTCCTCGATGCGAACGGCATGGGCAACTCGGTCGACATCGCCGAAGCCATCCGCTGGGCCACCGATCACGGCGCACGGGTGCTCAATCTCTCGCTCGGTGGTGGCGCCTACTCGCAGATCATGTCCGACGCGGTCGCCTACGCCGCAGGCAAGGGCGCGCTCGTCGTCTGTGCCGCAGGCAACGCGGGCCGCCCCAAGGTCGAATACCCCGCCGCCTACCCTGGCGCGCTGGCCGTCTCGGCGGTCGGACCATCCGGCAAGCTGGCGGGCTACTCCAGCTTTGGACCAGAGGTCGCGCTGGCCGCGCCCGGCGGCGACATCCGCGCGAGCGGCGTGGTCGAGCACGGCATCCTCCAGAACACCATCAAGCCCGAGGCCGTGGGCGAGAGCCACTACGCCTATTTCCAGGGCACTTCGATGGCTGCGCCGCACGTCGCCGGCGTTGCCGCGCTGCTCTTTGCTGCGGGTGCGTCCGACGCACGGGCGGTCCGGCAAGCGCTCCTCCAGGGCGCGCAATCGCCTGAACGCCTCGTCGATCGACAGATGACGACGCCCCTGCTCGCGAGCGCCCAGTCGTCGTCCTCGAACGAGCCGATCGAGGCATCTTCCGCGTCCACACTCAGCGCTGGCCGGGACATCCGCTATGGTCACGGTATCCTCGACGCGGTCGGCGCGCTGGAAGCTCTGGGCGTGCCGCTCAGCCGCTCCCTGCCAGCCCGCGTGGCGGCTCTGCTCCTCGCCCTCGCGCTGCTCGTGTTCGCGCGCCTGACGATCTCCAAGGCTGCGCGCGAGGCGCACCCGATCGGCCTCACGTGCCTCACGGGCGTGCTCATCGCCTCGCTGGGCCTCTTCTTCCTGCCGTGGATCGGCGCCTCCGGCAGCCTCTCCCGCCTGGCGCTGCCCATGGTGCGCTGGCCCTCCCCGCTGATGGGCAGCGTCGGGATGAGCGCCCTGTTCGCCAGCGCCCTCGTCCCGTTCATCCTCGGCTTCCTGACGCACGCGGGCAACTGCCCCTCCCTGCGGAAAGGCGTGATCGGGCTCGCCCTCGGCTTCAGCGGCGCGCTCCTCATCGAGTTCTTCAGCGGGGCCAAACTCGCACTCCTGCCCTGGGCACCGCTCAGCGCGCTGTGGTTCCTCGTCAACGCCGCGCTCGCCTTCCTCCTCGCCCGCGCCCTGATGCTCACGCCCGAAGGAGGTCGTCGATGACCGCGACGGCGAACAGGACGATCACGCTCCAGGGGACGATCCGACGCGAGGATCTCTCAGGTGGCTACATGGTGCTCGTCGCCGAGCCAGATGGCCGACGCTACCTGCTCGGCGGCGCGACCAAGGCCCTGCGCGAAGAGGGGCTGCGCGTCGAGATCGAGGGCGAGCTCTTGGCCGACGGTGGCCCGTCCATCGCCATCACCTCTGAGCCGCTCCTGCGGGTGACGTCGTCGCGGCGCCTGTGATCTGGCGCGGGTGAGCTTCGAGAGAGGCCTTCGATGCCTCTTCATTCATCCATCGCGGAGCGACGCAAACCGCCGCAGAAAGGCGGCGTCATCTCTCGGTGGGCGGCGCTGCGCTGCAAAGAGTGGCCGTTGCCTAGGTTATCAGGCGCCTGCCTTCCAATGCGGCGGTCATTATGAACTCGAGGAGATTGTCCTCCACGAGGCCGCTCAAGACGAGCTTGGCGGGCGGATAGGCGACGGTCTTGGGCCCGAGCTCGCGCTGAACGCCAGAGGATGAACATGAGCTGCCTGGAAGACTTCATGCGAGCGCACGTTTCGAGGGCTCGTCCTTGGAGAGTGCCTCGTCGGGCGGTCGATGCCTCCAGCGCTCGTGAAACCAGGGCCACGCGCCAGGATCGAGGCGAATCGCCCGTTCGACGCAGGTCGTCAGGGTCTGGAGCAAGACCTGGGCATCGCGCTCGTCGTCACCCGTCCGCTCGACGGGAATGCGCTCGATTGAGACGCGGTGTCCGCCGTCTGGTTTGCGGTGGATGAAGCCTGTGATGACCGGGCAGCCGGTCAGGAGCGCAAGGTCGGCGATGCCGCGCGGCGTGAAGGCGCGCTTGCCAAAGAAATCGACGAACAGGCCGCGGCCCTTCGTGTCCTGATCGATGAGCAGGCCAACGGCATGACCCTCGGCGAGCGCCTGGCGGATGCCGTCGAAGGCCGAGCCTTGCGCCTTGTCCTTGCCGCGCCAGATGACGTGGTAGCCGCCTTTGCTTCGCAATTTGTCGATGAACGCGGTCATGTGCGGGTCGCTCGACACCTTGGCCACGGCGCTCGATGGCGGGCCGAGGAGCCCGATGCGCCGCGCCATCAGCTCGAAATTGCCGACATGCCCCGTGGCCATCAGCACGCCCCTGCCCTCGGCGATCGCGGCCAGGTAACGCGCGCGGTCTTCGTCCGGCATCTCGACGTGACGATCGAGCTCGCGCGTGATCGCGTCGATGCAGCAGACCTCGCCGAGGAAGTTGCCGAAGTGCGCGAAGGTCGCGCGCGCGAGTTGAAGCCGTTCCGCGGCGCTCATCTCTGGGTAGGCCGTCGCGATGCCAGCGAGCGTCTTACGGCGCAGGCCAGGGATCAGGAGTCCCAGCCTGGCCAGCGCCCGACCGAGCACCCTGGCAACGGGTAGGGGCAACGAGCTCGCGGCCGCGTAGAGCGAACGCAAGAGGCAGTAGCGCAGGAAGCGCCTGGAGCGCTTCAGCAGAGGGACGCGCTTGGTTTCCATGTGTTGGGAAGGTCCGGTGGATTGGCGCCGCCCGTCCGGGAATGCTTGGGCTCGCGCAGAGTGGGGATTGGCTGGATGCCTGGCGGATGTCGGGCCGCTGTTTGGGGGTTGCGCAAAAGGCGCGCATCTCTAGCATCCCCGCCCCATGAAAACGTCCCTCTTCTTCGCCTCCCTCCTCACACCCCTCTCCGCCCCCTCGTTTCCGCCGCTGGATCGATTCGTTCAAACCCAGGTTCAGACGCAGTCGATCGCGGAGACCTTGAACGAATACATCGGCGTGCTCGCGCCCCTGCTGATCGTCGCGATCGTGGGCATCGTCTGCTACGCGATCTTCTCGGCCACGCGCTCCGAGGAACTCCAGGGCGCGGCCAAGACCGAGTGCAAGGGAGAGATCATGGTGCTCATGCGCAAGCAGATCGCTGGCGTCACGATCCAGGAATTCGCGCAAGCGCTGAAGCTCACCGAAGGGCAGATCGAATTCGTCCTCAAGGAGATGATGGAGGATCGCCAAGTCTACGAGACCGAGCACCGGGGCCGGAAAGTCTGGCGCCTGCACGGGATCGGCGAAGGTGGCGTCTGGGTCTGACGAGGCACGCGGGCGCGGCTGCCCGTCTGCATCGATAGCCGTCTAGTCGTTGGCGCAGCGCGCCATCGCGCGGAAGGCGCGCAGGGCATTCGCGGTGAGCAGGAAGGAGCCGAGTGCCCAGGGGGAGAGGTTCCCGAGATCCGAGATGCTCGCGGTCTCGCTCGCCTCGGAGCCGATGGCGAAGATGATCAGCGTCACGATGTTGTGGATCGCGTGCGCCGCGATGGCGGGCCACAGCGATCCCGACCAATAGGCCAGCAGCCCCAAGACGAGGCCCAATTCGACGATCGCGCCCAGCCCCGCCAGGTTGAAGTGGATCGCCGCGAAGCACAGGGCCGCAGCCAGGATTGCCCAGCGCGGCGTGAGGTGCGCGGCCAGGCGCGGCTGCAACACGCCCCGGAACGCAAACTCCTCGAACAGCGGCGCGGCCAGACAGATGGCCAGCACCAGGCCGATGCGCTCGACCAGAGGCAGCCCCTCGAATACCGCCGCTTGGTCCTGCGCGCTGAGGTCGAAGAGCGCGAGCGGGACAGCGTGGAGCATGAGCGTCAGGACGTAGTTGAGGAGCCCGACGAGCGCGCCGAGCAAGATGAGGCGCGGGCGCGACCGGTTGAGCCAGGCCTGCTTCCAGACGCCCTTGCCAAAGACCAGCACAGGCAGTGCGCCAAAGAGCAATCCGGTGAGCGCGAAGGCGCCAAAGCCAGGGCTCAGCCACTGGAGCAGCGCGCCGAGCGAGATCAAGGCGCACGACATGGCGAGCAGCAGGCCGACGCGCAGGGCGATGCTGCGCGTGCGACCACTAGAAGCGCTCGAAGGCGCCGCTGGCTCCGGCTCTTCCACTGGCGCGCCTTGACTCGAATCCACGCTCGACTGGCTCTTCGTCATGGTCACGATGGTCGATGGTCACAGACGCTCGGCAGAGGAGGCAGCAGCCGAGGCGTGGGGTCGTCAGGAAGCGGCTTGTCGCGAATCAGAAGCATCGCCTTTGTCCGACGCAGCTGGTGGCGCCGCTTCGGGTTCCGCGGTTTCAGCTGCGCCAGCTGGCAGGGCGAGGCAGTCGTTCGCGCCTGATGCGTTCGATCTCTCGCTCTCGGGGGCCCCAGGTTCAGCAGTGTCAGCGACTTCGGCCGGGAGGGCGAGGGCAGGCGGTGGTTCGGCGAGGGCGCCCTGCGTCGATTCAAGAGAGCCAATGGCTTCGGCAGGCGACGTCTCGGTCCGCACGCCGTTGAGCTTCTCCCGCGCCTTGCGACCGAACAGGAACCTTTCGTTCGGAGCGAGCCGGAGCTGCTCATCACGCTTGGCGAGATCCCCCAGGCCTTCGAAGACGAGTGCCTTCATGTAGCTCCGCTCGCCCAGATGCGGGAGCTTGGGATCGGGCTCGAGGGCCAGGGACTTGTCGAGCAGCTCACCCGCCTCCACGAACCTGCCCTGCTGCAGGCGGACGAGCGCGAGGAAGGTGACGAAGATGCCCTCCTCTGGCTGCGTCGCGAGGCTCGCCTTGATGAGCCGCTCGGCCTCTGGCAGGTCGCGCCCCAGCTGCGCGAGGCAGTAGCCCGTCGTTCCCCCGACGACGCTCTTGAGGGCGACCTGCTCCTTCGTCGCCACGATGGTCCTCAAGTTCTTGAGCGCGTTCTCGTAATCGCCGCTCGCCATCTGGACGAAGGCCACGCTGAGCGAGGCCCTCTGGCGCGAGCGTCGATCCGGTGACGACTCGCGGATGGCGAGCGCCAGGTCCAGGGCGCGCGCGTAGCGACCGTGATCGATGTAGAAGGAGAGGAACTTTTCCTGACTCAGGATGGTCATTGGCCAGTGGAGGATGGCCAAGGTCGCGAGCGGGATGAGCAGCTTTATCCAGAGCTGGACATCCACGAGCAGCGCGACCGCGACACCGGCCACCAACAAAATCAGCGCGACGACCGCTGCCTCTCGATTGAAAAATCGACCCATCAGTCACTCTCCTGAGCTGTTGTCCTCTTCAAGGGAGCGCGCCTTCTGCTGTGGCACGTCCGAGGAGTCAACCCGCCAATGTGAAGGAGCGTTCTCCCTCATCCTTTCGGGGCGCGTGCGTCGTCCAGCGAACGACGACCGACGCAAATGGCAAATGCACGACGGGCGTTGCGCGTCACGCCCCTGCGCTCGTCCGCGCGCTTTCCCAAAAACGGGCAGAGGCACCCTGACCCAGTGCTTCCAACCGGTTGATTTCACTGGAGATTTCCGGTTTGAGGCGCCGCCTTTGACGCCGAGGGAGCGCGCGCCCGACCCGATGAAAGGACATTCGAAAGCATGCTTTTGACGATCGACGTGGGGAACACCAACACCGTGTTGGGCGTGTTCGACGGCCAGCGGCTCGTGGAACACTGGCGCATCGAGACGACGACGCGGCGCACCTCGGACGAGCACGGCATCCTCGTCGGCCAGCTCCTGACCCATGCCCGCATCGACGCGGCGCGCGTCACCGCCATCGCCGTCTCCTCGGTCGTCCCGCCGCTCCAACGCGTGTTCCGGGTCATGGGGCGCCGCTACTTCGGATGCGAGCCCCTTTTCGTCGGTCCTGGCATCCGCACAGGGATGCCGGTCCTCTACGACAACCCGGCCGAGGTGGGCGCCGACCGCATCGTCAACGCCGTGGCCGCCCACGCGCGCTGGCCCATGCCGCTCGTGATCGTCGATTTCGGGACCGCGACCACGTTCGACGCGGTCTCGGCCAAGGGTGAATACCTGGGCGGCGCCATCTGCCCTGGCATCACGATCAGCATGGAGGCGCTCTTCCAATCGGCCTCCAAGCTGCCCCGCGTCGAGCTCAGACAGCCGGATCACGTGATCGGCCGCAACACCATCGCCAGCATGCAGTCGGGGATCGTGTTCGGCTACGTCGGCCTGGTCGATGGCATCTGTGCGCGCATGGCCCAGGCGCTGAACGGTGCCCCCAAGATCGTCGCCACAGGCGGCCTGGCCCCGCTCATCGCCTCGGAGTCGCGCGCCATCCACGAGGTCGATGAATTCCTCACGCTCAATGGCCTACGCATCCTTCACGAGCGCAACGCGTGATTCGCCTCAAGAGGGATGGCTCTCCATGAATATGCCGCCGCGCACATTCAGCACCTGCAGAAGTCGATGACGCAGATGAATGTCCAGCTTCACCATGTCGTCACAGACATCACCGGCATGACGGGAATGAAGATCATTCGCGACATTGTGAGAACCTGCATTCAAGCCTTGAACAGCCGTCTCAATCGGAAGTCGTCGTGATTTCATAATCCTTGGCTAATCTTCTGTAATCGTTCAGCCATGAAGACGTTCGTTCGACACGCCAACGTTTGGGCAATATTTCAAATTCATATTTTATTCGACCAGATATTTCGACCTTCAATCCTAAACTCTTTACAGCATTCTCGAATATTTTCCGATAGCCTGCGTCCGCGCAAAAACTCAAAAGGCTCGGATATTCACCCAATGCCTTCTGAAATACTTTCCACCCTGCGTCGTATCATGGGGATTTTCCGCGTGAACAAGCACAGCCAATATACTTCCCAATAGATCCGTCACAATGTGCCGCGCTCTCCCCTTTATCTCTTTTCCCCATCGAAGCCCCGCTCTTCGGCGGGCCCTGTCGTTTTCACACTCTGTGAATCAATGAGCAAAAATGATGGATCGGCTTTTCTTCCGCGCCTTTCGCGATCAAGTTTGATCAATACCTTCATGAGCCGCGTCCATCATTCTGATTTCTTGACTCTTCTATAAAATGACCAAACCGTTTGATAGGGAGGGAAATCCTTCGGAATCATTCTCCATTGGCAGCCCGTTTTTGTCAGATAGAGCACCGCCTTCATAAAAACTCGCTTGCTCCATTTGCCATCGTGCGTCCGTCAAAACTCAAAATGTTCTCCTTTCCCAGGTGTATTGAAGAGACGCCCATCTATATCAGGATGAGAGAGGTTGTCTTGGCAGGAAGACGGCTTCTAAAAGATTGCTGGATTGTTTTGATATTTTTTGCCAACACATTCCCCGGATTTCAATCCGATCGAAAGGACATGGGCAAATTTCGAGAGGCGGCTGCGTGATAATGTTTTATGATATGAATTATTGGAGACGCTTATTTGTGAATATCTTGGAAGCCAGTATTTTTTATACAGCTATATCATTGACGGCCTGTCTTACGTGAACAAACCCTAACATCTACCTTTGCAAAGATGTGTCGAACGCCCGAATCAATCTCGATAAGCGACTTCTCATTCTTATGATGAACCCCACGACTGCAGTGCCTGGCACAACGAGAAGTGATGGAGAGACAGGCCTCAAGGGGTGGTCGGCGCCTCTCCGGCGGGGACGAGCTGAGGGGCGCGGGCGAGGTCCAGATCGACGCGCCAACCCTCGGCCTCGCGCGTGAGGTCCATCGGGTACTGCTCACCCGCGATCGTCACCTGAACCACGGCCCGCGACGCACCTTCGGGGAGTGCGACGGGTTCGACCTGAACCACGTCGAGGCCAGAGAGGTTCGCACTCCGATAGAGCGAGAGATCGCCCTGGCAGATCATCGTGGCGGGCTTGTCCGGCAGACTGCCCCCACTCGCCTCGGAGGCAGCGCGAGCGCGGCGCTCGAGCTCACCTCGCGTGCGCGTGCTCAGAAGCTGCAGGGCACGCGCGCAGTCGCGCAGGAAGAGCGCCCGGTGGAAGTCCCAGGCGACCTTCGAGGGACTCTGTGTGCAGCCAGCCAGCGCGAGGCTGAGCAGTGCGAGGCCCACGAGGCCAGAGAACCGCTGCGTCCGCGTGCGTCGTCGTCGTTCCATCTTCATCCGTGAAGCCATCCTTTCGAATCTTCGAGTCGAAGAAGCCGCCATAGGGCGATCGAGGGAAGGGGCGCGGAGGACCAGACGGAGTGGCCGTGTCAAGTGATTTTGGAACCCGGCCACCCTGAGAGCTCATCGCTTGAGCGCTTGATCGGGTGGCCAAACCAGCTAAGAGCCCGCGCCGCCTTTGCCTCCTTGACTCGGAAGAGATTGGACGCGCCGCGCGATTCCTCAATCTGAATTTTGAGGGGCCCTGGCCAGGTGTCGCGCCTTGCTACCTACCTCTTCCATAGACCTCGCTCGCCCAGCCCACCCCACATCATCGACGTCGAGGAATTCCCATGCGCCGCGCCCTGATCCTGACTGCCCTCTCGCTCTGCTCTCTCCTCGCCGTGCCCACCATCGCCTCGGCCCAGGATGCCCACAAGTTCACCACCTACCAGGCGACCATGAAGCAGAAAGTCGCACCGCTGCCGATCTTCCAGCCGAACAAGCGGGGCGCGAACAAGGGCAGCATCGTGGACAACGAGGTCATCGTGACGCTCGACGCCTCGAAGAAGCAGTATCAGGCCGTCTACGTGGTCCAGGTCCCCATCCAGGCCGTGCTCGACTTCTATAAGGAGAAGCTCGGCTTCGAGGCCAAGCAGACGGGCAGCGAGGTGCTGGGCGACGTGCTCTACACGTTCAAGGTGCCGCTCAAGCAGGTGGACACGCACGTGCTCCAGGTGCAGGTGCGGCCTCTCTCCGACAGCGGCAAGAAGGCCCAGATCTCCCTGATGAAGCGCGCTGCCACCGCGCTCGACGAGCGCGTCTTCGACTATGGGCAATGACAAAGGCGCTCCTTAAGACATGGGCTTTCCGACTCTCATCTTCGTCCAGGGGCCCACGCGCCTGCCCAAGCCACCGCCAGGCAAGGGGACCGTCGCCATCGTCGATGTGGCCTTTGCCTCGGCAGCGCACTTCGACTCGGTGACCCTGCCCTTCATTCGGGCTCTCGGCGAGCGCCTGCGCCTGTGGTGCGATCACCACGAGCACCCGCTCGGCTGGGTCTGCTACCAGCGCGACCCGCGCTTCGTGCTCGTTCCCAACCGCCTCGCGCACGCCTGCCCCGAGCTCATCACGCCCGAGCTGGCCACCCGCGTGGGCACGCCGGACACGCTCTTGGTCCACGCCGACTTCGACGGGCTCTTGACCGCGGTGAAGCTGCTGCGCCAGGGCGAACCGCCCTATCCCGAGGCCGACGAGGATGCCCGCGCCGTCGATTCGCCAGGCCGCGGCCACGTGCTCTCCAAACGGGGCGCGCGCCTGTCGCAGGCCATCGACGAGGCGCTCTGCACGTTTTCAGGCAAGGCGCGCCGGGACTTCTTCCAGTCGATCGTCGAGGGGCTCGTCGAAGAAAGCTTCTCGCCCTCGCTCGAGGGCCTGATCCAGCGCTCGGCGGCCAGCTCGCGTCAGGCCCAGATCGAGGCCGAACGCGTGGCCCGCGAGTCCGGGACGATGGAACTCCCCGGCATCTACGTCGTGCGCGTGACGGGGCGGCGCCAAGGCCGCGAGCGCAAGACACTTCTGCGCATCGGCGAGCAGCGCGCCCGCATCGGCGTCGTCGTCGAGACGGAGGGCGACCACGCGTGGATCACCGCCGCTACCTTCGACGAGTCGCTCGATCTGGGCGACATCGGCGAGCTGATGGGCGGTCGCAGTGACTTTCGCGGCTGTGAACTCCACGGCGGCAACGCGCCGTTGGAGCCCATCCTGCGCAAGCTGTCGAACCTGGCGCGCGATGGCCTGTGAGCGCTCCCTTGCGCCTCTCTCCCCGGTCCGAATGAGCTCTATCGATTCCCATGGCATCTCCCCCCGTCGGCTTCGCCGACATCCCTCTCGGTGAGGGGGACTCCCTCAAAAGTCTCCCTCTGAGAGAGATGGCCCGGAGGGTCGGAGGGCGTGGTCGCGCCAAGTCAATCGAGAACTCGATTGCCCCCCTTCCAGCTCCAACGAGTTCTATCGACGGCCGACGATTGATGCGTTTTGCGGCGGGCGTGTGTTGAAAAGGCGTTCGATCGGGCCTCGCCAAGCCGCCCTCCCCACTCAAAACGCATCGATCCAGCGTGAAATCCCAGAGTGAAATCGCCAAAACTCGATCGCTCTGGAATGCTCCGCGCTTCCCCCTCTTCTTTGAGGGAGTCCTCAAACCTGTCGCGCCGACACACTTTCCCGAATCGACAGAGCGCTCGGCGCGGCGGGCGGGCTTGGCGTTCTCCACCTCGAGACGAAGAGGTGGCGGCCGCGCCTCGGATCTCCCGCCTCCCCATTTGAAAAGCGAGCTCACGCCATGACGACACTCCTCCTCCACTGGCTCATCCTGACCGTCGCGGTCTATCTGGCTGCGGCCATCGTTCCCGGCGTCAAGGTCAAGAGCTTCCTCGCGACGTTCGTGGTCGCCGCGATCTTCGGCATCCTCAATTACTTCATCGGCTGGGCGCTGCGCGGCGTGCTCTATGTCACCTCGCTCGGGCTGCTCTATCTCCTGTCGTTCCTGGCGCGCTGGATCGTCGATGCGCTGCTGCTCAAGGTGACGGACCTCATCACCGACAAGATCGAGATCCGCGGCCTGGGACCGGCCTTCCTCGCGGCGCTGGTGATGAGCGCCGCTGGGACGCTGATGCAGTGGCTCCTGCGTTGAGCATGGGCCAGGCGGCATGTGGCGCCGTGCGCGCGTCGATCGCCTGAGCCATGGGCCGCTGCCCATCCACGACCGCGATCGTCGCTGTCACGCTCTGCGTGTTCGTGCCGTCGATCACCGCTGCCCAAGAAGCGGTGGCGACGTCCGTGGTGGCGCCAGCACCTGCGCCCGACCCCTGGGTGCGCCGTCTCGACTTCGAAGGCAACGCGCACCTGTCTGATGCGCAGCTGCGCGCACACATCCACACGCAGGGGCAGTCGTGGATCCCGTTCTCGGGTCGCCACAGGTTCGACGAAGCCGCCTTCGAGACAGACCTCGAGCGCATCGTCCGCCTCTACCGAGCCAATGGCTTCTACCAGGCGCGCATCCTCCAGTTCCGCGTAGAGCGCACCGATCGAGAGGCCGAACAGGCCGAACGGCCTGACCCGTCCAAACCGGGAAAGGTGGACGTCACCATCTCCATCGATGAGGGCCCACGCACCCATGTCGCCGCGCTCGCCATCGTTGGCATCGAGGCGCTCGACGAGGCAGAGCGGCGCGCGCTCCTGAAGCGCTTCCCGCTCCGCGTCGGGGCGCCCATGGTCGAGTCGGTGTTCGACGAGTCCCAGGCTTTCCTCACCGCCGAGTTGCGCGAGCTCGGCTTTGCGGAGGCCGAGGTGACGCACCATGCCCGGATCTTCGTGGAGGAGGCCGAGGCCGACCTCGCCTTTCACGCGCAGACCGGAGAGCGCTTCACCATCGGAGCGCTCCACATCACGGGACTCGAACGTGCTGCCGAGCACATCGTCCTCGAACAGGCCCGCGCCGAACTGCCCGAGGGCACACGCTACAGCGAGAGCGCCCTGCGCGCCGCCGAGATGCGCATCTCTGGCCTGGGCGTGTTTGGCTCGGTGCGGGTGCGCCACGGCGAGGCCGATCGTGCGCGTGGCCAGATGCCCATCGACATCCGCCTGCGCGAGGCGCCCTTCCGCACCCTTCGGCTCGGCGCGGGCATCGAGCTCGACCCCAAGCGCCAGGAGCTGCCCAAACTCTGGGGGAGCTGGACGCACCGCGACTTCTTCGGCGGCCTCAGGCGATTCACGGCGTCTGCCGAAATCGCGCTCGTGTTCACCGGCAGCCTCCTCCACGGCCTCGATCGCCCCAGGCCAGCGGGCAACATCGAACTGCGCTTCCAGCAGCCAGCGCTCATCGGCCCAGACGTCTGGCTCGACGTGACGCTCGGCTACGAGCGCGCCATCGTGGAGCGCGAGCTCTCCTACGACGTGGCCCTCAGCCGAGTGGGCCTGCCGTGGCGCATCAGCCGACGCCTGACGTTCATCCCCTCGTTCAACTTCTCGCTCGCGCGCTTCTACCTGCCCGCCGGGATCGGCGCGCTCACTGGCAACGACGTGGATCAGCAGATGGCGCTCGACGCCTGCGCCCGCGAGGGCGCGCTCTGCCGCCTGGCCTACCTCGAACAGCGCCTCGTCTATGACCGACGCGACAACCCGCTCGCCACCACGCGCGGCTTCTGGCTGGGCATCTCGCTCCAAGAGGGGAGCCGCTTCCTCGGCGGCGGCTATGGCTACGTGCGCGTGCTGCCCGAGGCGCGCGGCTACGTGCCGATCGGCCCGCTCGTCGTGGCCATGCGCGTCATGGCAGGCCTGCTCCACACGTTCGACGACGACGCCTCGTCGAGCGTGCTCACCCGATTCTTCCTCGGCGGCGCGTCGAGCCAGCGCGGCTTTAGCGGCCAGCAGCTCTCGCCTCGCCTGGCCCTGCCAGACGACGTGTCCGACAGCGGCCAGATCAGCGACGCACACGCCATCGCCATCGGCGGCAACGCGATGATCCTGGGCAACCTCGAACTGCGCGTCCCACTCCCGGCCGGTTTTGGAATCATCGCGTTCTGTGACGCGGGCGAGGTCATGCTCGAACCGAGCGATCTGAGGCTCGACGCGCTCCAGATCGCCGTGGGCCTCGGGCTTCGCTACCAGACCGTCTTCGGCCCCATCCGCCTCGACTTCGGCTTTCGCGTCACGCGGCCACCGCTCCAGGTCGAGGCGCTGGACGAGAGTGGCCCTGTCCGGCTCGTGGACGTGCCACGCTTCAGCCTCCTGTTGAATCTGGGGGAGGCCTTCTGATGCGAAGGATCGCCGCGACGCTCGCGCTGATCCTGCTGTTGCTCGCGCTCCTCGTCGCGTTCCTGTCTCAGACGCGGCCAGGCCGTCGGCTCGTCATCTCGAAGCTCAATGAAGCCCTCGCCGCGCGGTTCATCGGCGCGCTGACCGTGGGCGACTTCCGCTTCACGCCAGGCCTGACGTTGACGCTGACCGTGGCGCTCGACGGCGTGCAGCTCGTTGGCGCGGACGGCGTGGCCATAGCCAGGGCTGCGCGGATCGAGGCCACGGTGTGGCTGCCCGCGCTCTTCGACACGCGCCTCGACGTCGTCCGGTTCAGCGCGCGCGGACTCGTCGCTCAGCTCGTCGAACGGGATGGCACCCTGAACCTGATCGAGGCGCTCGCGCCCAGGCATCCATCGCCGCCCACGACTGATGCGCCGAACCGCTTGCCTCGACGCGCCGAGCTCATCGTCAGAGAGGCCATCGTCGAGGCGCCGTCGATCACGTTCGCGGCTCCAGACGAAGTCGTCCGAATCGACGGCCTCTTGCTCGAGCTGGAAGGCGCGCTGTCCCGGGCCCGATCGGATGCATCCCTCGACGTCTCGGCCACGGTTCGGACACCCTTCACACGCCCGCTCGGGCTGCGGGCGCTCAGCGTGATGCAGCTCGATCAGGACGAGGCAACGATCCAACTCGATCTCTCGACAGGGCACAGCGCGCTCGCGCTGCGCGCTCAAGGCTCGCCCACGGATCGATCGCTCCAGGCCACGATCGATCTGATGTCGATCGATCCTTCGGAAATCCGCGTCGGGCTGCCGACGGGCGCGATCGATGGCCAGCTGATCGCCATGTGGCGCCCAATGCGCGGGACGCGGTTCGGGATAGGTTCTCTCGACCTCGACGTGAGGCCTTCGAGCATTGGGACGGGGCAGCTCGACACCTGCCGCGCGGCGATCGCGCTCGATCGAGATCGCGCGCGCCTCACCTCGTTCGTGCTCGCGCTCCCAGGCATGTCGTTGCGCGCGAAAGGCGAGGCCGATCTGAACTCGCCCGAGCTCACTGCCTCGGATATCGAGCTCGATCTCTCTTCGCTCCAGGCGGCCAGGGCCCAGATCGCTGGCATGTCAGGCCTCGCGCTGCCCGCGATGAAGGGGGCGGGGCGGGTTCGGATTCAGTCGCGAAGAACGCTCGAAGGCGAGCTCGACGCCGCGTTCGATCAGCTCTCGATCGGCAGCCTCCAGGTCGAAGGGGCCACGCTCATGGGAACGCTCCCCGATCTGCGGCAGCCACTCACGTTCGACGCGCAGCTCCACGCGCGGCGCGGCGCGGCAGGGGCGCTCTCCTTTCGAGAGCTCGAGGCCTCGCTCCGATCAGATGGCCGCGCTTTTCGCCTGCGGATGGCGACGTCGGCGCGCGCGCGCCTGAGGCTCGATGTGTCAGGCGAGATGGACGCTGACTTCGAAGCGCTGCGCCTCGACGAACTCGGCCTGTCTCTTCCAGATCTGACCTGGACGCTCGCGCGGCCAGCGGCCATCGATCTGAAAGAGGGTGTGCAGGTCGATCTGCTCGACCTTCGCGCTGGCCAGCAGTCGCTCTCCGTGCGCGGGGGCGTGGAGCGCAACGCGCTGCACGCGCTCATCGAGGGACGATCCATCGAGCTGGCCACCTTGCCCCTGTGGCTCGTGCCCCATCTGCCAGCATTGAAAGGCGCGTTCGATCTGAGCGTCGAGGCAGGCGGTTCACTCCAAACGCCGACCGGAAAAATCCAGATCGACGCTCGGCAGATCGAGGTCGGTCCAGTCCAGGCGATCGACCTCGCGCTCCAGGCAGACGTTGGCCAGCGCGTCCAGCTCCAGCTCGGGATCGCGCAAGGGCATCAATCGATCACCGCGCAGGCAGAGCTGCCGCGCTTCTGGCAACGCGCGCGGCGCTCGCAGTCCCTGACCGCACGGATCGATATCGAAGCGCTCGATCTCAGTGCGCTCGCCCATCACTTCCGGCACAGCGTCGATGCCCTGTTCCTGGCCCAGGCAGGGACGCTGACTGGGCACCTGGATGTCTCTGGGAGGCTCGGCTCGCCTGTGGCCGCGCTGGACTTGGAGGCGCGTGGCGTGGCGCTCGATCCAAGGATCCCAATGTTCGATCTCGACCTCAGCGCGTCGCTGGACCAAGCGCTCGATGCCACGCTGTCGATCGAGTTGGATCAGGGGCGATTCGACGCGCAGGCCTCGCTCGATCACGCGCTCGCTGGGGGACTCGATGAGCTGCTCACGCGACCGATGTCCGTGAGCGCCCACTGGCATGGCCTGGCGCTGGAGCGGATCGCGAGCCCTTGGCTTGCTGAGCGCGTCCAGGGATCTCTCTCGGGCTCGCTGTCGATCTCGGGCTCTGTGCGTGCGCCGATCGGGGCATTGAGCCTGGAGGTCCGCCACGGCGCGCTGCGCGAGTTCAGGGCGCTCGATCTGGCGCTCGACCTCGACCTGAAGGACGCGCGAATCGATCTGAACGCCGCGCTCTCCAGCGCTTCCCAGAAAATTTTGAACGTGTCGGGCGAGCTCTGGCGTGGCCCTGCAACGCTCCTGGCTGCCCAGGATCTCCTCGACGAGCTGGGGCAGGCCCCCATCGACGTCAGGCTCGAGCTGGGATCGATCAGGCTCGACCGTTTGCTCGGCCCTTCGGAGACAACGACAGGCTCGATCGCGATGCGGGCAGCGCTGACCGGAACGCCTGACACGCCGCGCCTGTCCCTGCGCGGTGCGGCGCGCGGCCTCTGGATTGGCCCACAGGCCACAGGCGCGCTGCACTTCGAGGGTGGCTATGCCGACGGTCGGCTCACGCTCGACACACGACTCGATCGCTTCGAGCGCATCGAGCTGAGCTCAGTGCCGACCATCGTCATGGACGAGTTCGCTCGCTCGCTCGCTGGCCCTGTCGAGCGCGCACCAGCACCAACGCCAACACCAGCACCAACGCCTGCGCCTGTGCTGGAGCTCGAGGCCACGCTCGAGGCCGAGCTGGGCCTGTCGGCTCTCAGACACGGCCGTCTCGCCCCCATGTCGCTGCCGTGGACCCTCGCCTTCGACAGCCACGCCTTTCAGCTCGCCTGGCTGGTTGGACTGATGCCCGGCGTGCGCACCATGTCAGGACAGCTCGACGCCTCGATTCGCGCGCATGGCCCACTCGACGATCCGTTGGCCAATGGCTTCCTGCGGGTCGAGAGCGGCGCGTTCACCGTGTCAGGCCTGGAGCGACTGCGCACCTTTGACGCGCGCATCACCCTCGAGGGCCGCCTCATCCGCTTCGAGCAGATCGTCGCGCGAACAGGCAGGGGCAGGGCAGAGCTGAGCGGCGTTGCCGAGTGGCGCGCGACTGGTTTTCCCGTGTCGCTGGACGCGGCGCTGACGCTCGACAAGCTGCCTGTGCGCCTCAATGGCCAGCGCCTGGGCTCAATCACGAGCACGCCGCTGCGCATCGTCGGGGATCTGGCACCGCAGGCGATCGATCTGACGCTGGAGCTCGATCGGCTGCGCGTCGATCTGATCGAGCCAGCGCTGGGGCGAGAGCTCCAGACGCTCGAACCGCACAAGCGCGTCGAGATCCACGCGGGCCGAAATCGTCTGACCGAGCACAGGATCACCGTCTCGCCGCTGGCCCTCGATCTGGCCCTGCGCCTGAGGCGCTTCGACGTCGTCTCCAACACCCTGAGGCTCGACGGGAACGTCGATCTCAGCGTGCGGCAGCGCTATGGCGCGCTCACGATGCGCGGGGGAATCACGGTGAACGAGGGGCACGCCGAGATCCTGGGCCGCGCCTTTGAGCTCGATTCGGCGCACGTCTCTTGGGATGGCGGGGAGGCGGGTCAGCCCATGATCGACGCGATGATCCGGCACGAGAACAAGCGCGAGGGCATCGACGTCAAAATCTCGGTGGATGGCACGTTGCCCAGACCGCGCATCGAGCTGACGAGCGAGCCACCGCACAGCGAACAAGAGCTCGCCCTGCTCATCGCCACGGGCAGGCTGAACCAGAAGCGTGGCGCGGGGGGCGGTGTGGCAGCGGGCGAAGGCGCAGGCTCGATCGTGGGCGCCTTCCTGGCCGATCGCCTGCGGCGGAGGATTGGATCGCGCCTGCCCCTCGACGTGCTCCAGTTCGACATGGGCGAGGACGGCTTCAGCTCGGCCAGGATCGAGGCCGGGACGTTTCTCACCGATGATCTCTACCTGGGCTACCGCCGCGACTTTGGGGCGGATCCATCCAAAGAAAACGTAGATGAAATAAAAATAGAATTTCAGCTCACGCCATCAATCAGCATCGAATCGAATTATGGTTATGGCGACGAGAGCCGTGGCGGAATTAGCATCATATTTAATAAAGATTATTGAATCGAGCTCGCTCGAATGAACGACGGCCGGAACCGCATCTTTTCGATGACTTTTTACATATATCGAAATCCTCGGAATCCAGTTGAATTCCGAACTTTTCAAACATAATCTTTCAATTACTCACACCATTGTTGGGGGAAATAAAATTGAATCGAGAGCAACGAGTTCCAGTCGCGCATGTTTCGGAAACGACCCGTGAAATCCATTCACTCGAAGATCACCTCCGGAAAGTTTCCAAAATGGCCGAAGCGTTCGCCCTCCCGTTCGGTGGAGAGGCAATGGCCCGCTTGGCTGGTCGCTTTCATGACCTCGGCAAATTCTCGGACGAGTTCCAGCGCTACATCGAGTCCAACTCGGATGTGCTGAGGGCAGAGGCAGAAGCCGAGGGTCGGAAGGTTGGAGCGCCTGGCCGCCGAGGGTCGGTCGATCACACGAGCGCTGGGGCGAACTTCGCCATCCAGATCGCGCAGAAGACGCCTTCGACGATGGCGGATCCCGTGGCCTTTGCCGTTGCCGGACACCACGGTGGGCTTCGCGATCCTGTCGATCTCCACGAACGCCTCCACCGCCAACAGTCCAAGCTCGCGCCGCTCCTCGCGAATCCACAGACGGACTTTTTGAAGGCCGATGCGTTTCCGCCGCTGCCAGATTTTCTCGCCAAAGCGCTGGAGGAGGCACGCAAGGCTGGAGCGAAGAGCGCAGTCGATCGCTTCCGGCGTTCAATCGAGCTCTTCACCCGCTTCCTGTTCAGCGCCCTGTGCGACGCGGATTGGCTCGACACCGAGCGCTTCATGGACCCGGAGAAGAGCGCGCGGCGGGGCAGCAACTTCACCATTGCCGAGCTGTCCGCGAAGCTCACAGCGCACATCGATGAGCTGACCGAGAAATCGAAGGCGAAGGATCTGCGGATCAACCAGATCCGCGCCGACATTCGATCGGCGTGTCAGCAAGGTGCGCTGCGCGATCGCTCCGTGTTCACGCTCACGGTGCCGACGGGCGGCGGCAAGACGCTGGCGGCCATGGAGTTCGCGCTGCGCCACGCCGAACAGCACGGGCTTCGCCGCGTCATCACAGCGCTGCCCTTCACCTCGATTCTCGAACAGTCGGCGGACGTCTATCGCAAGGCCTTTGATGTGGCGCTCGACGACCCGACGGTTCTCGAACACCACGCCTCGTTCGATCTCGAGAACCGCCTCGCTTCGAGAGATGGCGATGATGACGATGTGAACGCGGACGACGCACGCCTGCGCCTGGCCACCGAGAATTGGGACGTGCCCATCGTCGTCACGACAACCGTCCAACTGCTCGAGAGCCTGTTCGCCAACAAGCCCGCGCGCTGCCGCAAGCTGCACAACGTCGCGGGCAGCGTGATCGTCCTCGACGAAGTCCAGACGCTGCCGCCCCACCTGCTCGCCGCCACGACTGAAGTCCTCGAAGAGCTCGTCCAGAACTACGGCTGCTCGATCGTTCTGTGCTCGGCGACGCAACCCGCGCTGCTCAAGGAACAGCTCAAAGAAGCGGGCTTCGAGAAGACGATCGAGCTGATGCCCGATCCGATCGAGCTGTCGGAGAAGCTCCGTCGCGTCGAAGGAGCGCTTCTCCTACGATGAGTTGGCAGAGCGCCTGGCTGAAGAGAAGGATGTGCTCGCCATCGTCCATCGCCGCGAGGATGCGCGGAAGCTGACCGAGACGCTCGATCGACTGCTCGATGACCAATCGACCTTCCACCTCTCGGCGCTGATGTGCCCGGCGCATCGACGGAAGATCTTGGCTGAGATCAAGGATCGCAAAAACGCTGGAGCACCCGTTCGGCTCGTCGCCACCCAGCTCGTCGAGGCAGGCGTCGATCTCGACTTCCGCGTCGTCTATCGCGCCATGGCCGGGTTCGATTCGCTGGCTCAGGCCGCGGGCCGCTGCAAGCTCGATGGCCTCGGGACCATGTTCGTCTTTCTGGCGGAGACCAAGCCACCGCAGGGCATCTTGGAGACAGCCTTTCAAGAGGCTTCGAGCATGGTCATGCAGAATGATCGCGACCTCTTCGATCCAGACGTTCAGCGCCGCTTTTTCCGGCGCCTCTATGGACTGAAAGACTTGGACAAGAAGGGGCTCCAGCCAGATCGCGCCGCGCTCAAGTTCGAGGCAGTGGCCAGCAGCTACAGGCTCATCGACAACGACTGGTCCGAGTCGCTCGTGATCCCCTACGGCGAGTCGATCGAGATCGCCCGGAGGCTCGATCTGCCCGGACCGCTGCGTGACACGCTGCGAAAGCTCCACGCCTTCAGCGTCTCGGTGACCAAGCGCGACCTCGGCGCCTGGATCAACTCAGGCCTGGTCAAGCGCCACCCCGCGACGAGCGACTATGGCCTGGCCGTCCTGGCCGCGAACAGTGACGCCTACGACGCGCGCTTCGGCCTCATCCCCGATCGCGTCGGACGCTTCGAACCTGACTCTCTGATTTCCTAACCCCCCCCCAACCCCTTGGAGAGATCGACATGGGACTTCCCCGCAGCAAACCGTTTCGCGTCCGCATGACGGGCGAGCTCGCTTGCTTCACGCGACCGGAGATGAAGGTCGAGCGCG
>JAISIF010000135.1 GCA_031262165.1 Myxococcales bacterium
GGTTCGCAAAGTCGATTTTTGGCCTGGATCAGTTGGATCACTTGGAACAGCCGCATCTAACCCATCGGAATCACTCGGATTTTTCTGCCAAGCATGTGATCCAGAGGTGATCCAACTGATCCAACTCTTTGTTAGCCTAATCTACATTGGATCACTTGGATCACCTCTGGATCAATCCTTGACACGAAAAATATCAATGATTTCAAGTGGTTAGGTCGTGGTGATCCAAGTGATCCAGGCCAAAAATCGACTTTGCGAACCGTTCATGGCGTCGCGCCCCTGGCATGGTTCTGGGCAGAAACGCTTTTATGGGTGCGACCTACTCATGCGGCTACATGGGACACCTCGCTCTGGTGTGTGTGGTTTTGTCGTCGGGACAAACCAGCGTCCGAACTGCTATCCGGCGGCTCGGACGAGCCATACCGGAGGAGCGCGGGCTCGTGGCCGGGGGGGGGGAAGGTTCAGACCTTCCCGCGATAGCCACCGGGCACTCCAAAGCGCTTGACCTGTTCCCTCACCCATTCATCGCATTGCCCGACCGTCACGAGCAGCGGTTTGGCGGATGCGGATTTTTGGAATCTCGAATCCTTGCTCAGGATGGCATACAGCATCATTGTTTTCTTGCCTGCGCCTATACGCTCCATTGTGAGTTTATAGGTGCATCCATAGAACGGCTTTCTTTTCCATCCTGGAATGATTGATTTGTTTTTCATTGTTTCGAACCCTTCATGCCCGCGGTGCAGCCGCACGGGCACTCTTCGACGTAATAATCGCACGGGATGTCATAGCGCTGCGCGACGAAGTGCTCTACGTTGCACCCATCAAAACTCGCCCAATCACCAGCAAAGACGACCAGATCAGCCTTGCCGAGGAGCTTGATGCTCTCGCCAAGGAAGTCGAGGCGTTGCCACTCAGCCGGGGCCTCTTTGAAGTGGCTATCGATGATCTCGATCTCGCCGAAATCTCGCCGGATGGCCTTAATGAGTGCGGCGCGCCTGGACGTGATTTCCTCTGCAGTGAGGCCGCGCATGGGCTGGCTGATAAAGACTCGCTTCATGGCTCACCTCACAGCGCTAGGGCAGCGTGCTGGCTGCCCGAGTAGGTGTTCAGCGGCAGGCGATAGACGGCCTGCTCCAGCGCGGCCGACGCGAGCTTCTTGACGGCCTCCTCATCCATGCCGCCCTCCCTCAGCGTGGCGAGCTCGGGCGCGGCGATGGCGATCAATCCATCGAGGGCGAGCCGTGCGAGATGCTGGGCCTCCTCCTTGGTGAGCTTTCCGTCGCTGGCCACCTGCGCGAGCTCGGGACGGACGCTTTGCTCCAGGCTTTCGACGATTGTCCCGGCCTTGGAGCCGAGGATTTCGAGCGCCTTGGCCACCTTTTCATTGGCAATCTTGCCGATGATGGCGCTCCAGGCCTTCTTGGCTAGCCAGCCGAGCGCGCCGAGCAGCACGGGGGCGATGAATGGAATAGCCTTGATCAATATTGCGACGATTGCTGTGCTCATTTATTCACCTCATTTCCAAACTCGATTGTTTGAATTGTTGGACAACCCTTGTGGCAATGCGCACACGATTGCAGTTTTTTGATTTGACGCATGAGCGCTCGTAGCCAGAATGGCGTGGCAATCAATGCTCCCGCGAATGCGCCAACGAATGATCCCAGAGAGAAATCATCCATCTCATCCCCCTGTCGTGCTTCCGCTGCCCGACCCACCGCCATCAGTCCCACCGCCATCAGTCCCGCCGCCACTACCAGACGATCCCGGGACGAACGGTTTGTAGAGGTTATAGCTTGGGGCAAATGTCACGGTCGAATAGTATATCAAGAAGCATTCGACAATTGCCGGTGAGCCATACCCCCGCAAAACGCCAATCGATCCATCATCGGATTGATTCGCACAGAAATCTTCATACACGGGCGCCACAGTCGTTCCCGTGTTGTAAAAATATCCATTAGTGCATTGAATTACGGCGCTCGTTCCAAAGTTCGGTTTTTGCGCTGATAGTTGTAATTCTGTGCATGAGTATGCTGAACCGAATTCAAACTCGATTGTAGAATAATCTACCGTCGAATTTTTTATTTGATTGATCAGAACGAATGGATCCGATCCAGTCAATCCCATCCACGCGGTCAGCGCACTCCGAAGCGAATCGAGTGACGATGTATCGCCGGTGTAGTTTGTTTGGTTTGTTATTTTTACACTCGGGCGCTGATAGATAAATGGAAACACCGCGCCCTTCAGGATGGGAGGCCCGCCCGTGACGGGTTTCCCGGCGACCGTGAGCGCACCTGCGATGGCGGCGCCACCATCGACCACGAGTGCGCCACTCCCACGACTGGGTGTGGTCTGAGTCGGCGCGCGGATTTCCAGATCGCCAACGAGTACTTGTTTTCCACGGTCGTGAATTGCTTCAGGGTCATTCGTCGAGGCGTGACAGTTAATCGAGATCAAACCACTGAAAACGATTCCAAGAACAAACAAAGCAAAACTCTTCATGATATTGCGACCTCCGGTAAGAAAATCATTGGATCAACCGCGACTCCATCTTCGCGAACGGTGAAATGCAGGTGCGGACCGGTAGAGGTCCCAGCGCCGTAGGATCCAGGCGTGCCGCCGCTCTCTGCGATCAGGTAGCCCTGACCCACCTCGTCGCCCTCCTTCATCCAGAGCGTGCTGGAGAGGTGGGCGTATCCAGTGGTCAGGCCGCCCGAGTGCTTTAGCCGCATCGATAGGCCCCCGCCGTAGGTGGTGTCGAGCCAGATCCGGTCGATGGTTCCAGCGGCGGTCGCGACGATCTCGCTCCCCTGTGGCATGGCGATATCGATTCCATTGTGCTCAGTGCTCGCGCCCGCCGTCGGTGCGGCGCGCGGCCCAAACCGCGACTTCACATTCCGACTCTCGGACGGCCAGATCAGGATTCCAGGTCGGCGCGCGGCGCCGGTGGACACGGTTTTTTCACTGATTGCACCGGCGATATTTGAATCTTCATTCACCTGATTCTTCTTTCGTTTATAAACAAGAAATCCGATGAAAATCAATGCGCCAGCAGCGACAACATATTCGGTTTTTATTTTGATTTTCATGAATCACCACCGAATGAATTTCCTCGGATCGTGCGTCGTTCCATTGGGCTCGCGCACTTCGAAATGCAGTCGAGGCCGCCGCGAGACGTGGCCCGTCTCTCCGCTATGGCCAATGACCTGCCCTCGACCCACACGCTCACCAACGCCGACGCTGAAGTCGTTCATGTGCGCGTATCGAGTGATCAGCCCGTCGTCGTGCTGCACATCGATGAAGCGCCCGTACCCCTTACGCGCCCCTCTGCTACGATACGTCCCTGTTGGAATCGTAATGCTCAAAACAATTCCATCGGCGGCGGCATAGACATTTGTCCCGATTGGTAATTCGAAATCAATCGCCGAATGAAATCGATCATCACTATCGCCGCGTCGCCGCGTGCCACCGTATTCCCGCAGAATTCGAATTGTCCCAACCGGCGGATGGTAAGGTCTGGCTTTACGACGCTGCGCGTCGATGATGATTCCAGTTGCGGCAAGGATCCCGAGGAGTTTCCAGTCCATTACTCCTCCATGATCACTTTGCTGATTTGTTTGCCCTTGTAATAGATAAATAGGGCGCCACCGGCGATGATCGCAATCGTCGCCATTCGAGAGAACGAGCCGAGCGCTTTGGCCAGCGCGGATAGGGCGCCAGTCCCTTCTTTATATTTATCGATCGATGTATCGACCGATTGAGAGAATGCCCTGACCGTCTCGCCACCCGGAATA
Source organism: Myxococcales bacterium (assembly GCA_031262165.1). Taxonomy (GTDB): domain Bacteria; phylum Myxococcota; class Myxococcia; order Myxococcales; family UBA5297; genus UBA1203. Next base: position 3,792 of record JAISIF010000135.1, read on the forward strand.
TAATCCAGCATTTTCGAGGCACCGCTATTCTCTGCCTGGAATTCCCGCATCGCAGCGACGAGCTCAGTTGCCGTCTGCGATGCCTTTTCTGTGACCGAGTATTTGCAATCCTGATTGTAATCAGCGAATACAAATACCGTGACTTCTTCGGCATCGATTCCAATTTCAGAGAACTCAATGAAAGCAGCTGTATCCTCTCTGACATTGGCCTTTTTGATGAGGCGGAATTTTTCGTTTGTCACTCCATAGAAATGGACTTCATTCACGGCGCTTCCGAGGAATGTGGAGATCCGTGATGTTCCCTGGAATTCGCCAAAGGCAAAAACGAGCGTTTCCCCAGCATCCGTCGCCCGATTCACGATTTCGAACTGGAGCAGATAGTCGAGGCCACTCTCATTCTTGGCGGCCTCGAAGTTCCTTTGGAAATCAGGATCCTTGAATGTTATATTAATTGCCATTGCAGCCCTCTTTCAAAATCAGAATAATCTTTCCGCTTGATGAACCTTTTGATCTCTATCATCGAATTGATCGGATCATTTCCAAGGCTTCGAATAAATCTCCCGGCATAATAATCAGCGCACCTATGGCAATCCGCGCCGAGCACGTGGGCGATCTCATGGCCGAGGACGGCGGCTCTCGCCTCCGCCGTAATGGATTCCCAGAATCCCGGATCCATCCTGATTCGCCGGGGCCGCCTGAAAGCTACGGCCTTTTCTCTGCTGCTTTCGAATTCGACTCGAATCGAATTCGTATTCACGCCAGAGCAATTCATTTTGCACCCAGGCGCCTTTTTGAATTCCGGCACCTGGAGTGTTTCATCGTTCAAGACGATGATCATTGCTTGAAGTAAGCGAACGCGAGGAGCCCGAAGAGGGCGAGCCCACCGACGGCAAACGACATGTTCAAGCTCGACGACCTCGTGCTCTGCTGCACGTTCACGTTGCTGCCGACGTTCGTCGTGTTCGCGTTCGTCGTCGTCGTGTTTTTGGCGTTCACTAGCGCGGTCACGCCGCTGAAGACGGTGCCGAGCAGCGCGCTCCCAGAGGTGATGTACCCCTGGATGTCGCTCGACTCGATGCCCTGGCCTGCCTCGGCCTGCTCGATGAGCTGCCGAAACTGCGGCTCGAGCGTGCGCACCGTCTCCGGCGCGACCTGGCGCACCTTCTGGAGTGCCACCATCCCGTCATCGATGGAGAGGGTTCCCTCTAGGTCGGTCTGCTCCGAATTGAACTTCGGCAGCTCGATCCGCCCCTCTGGACCTTCCACCGAGACGACCCCGGACTGCGCACGCACCGCCGCGAGGAACATGTTTCCAAGTTTTTCGAATTCAGAATCGAATGTAATCATTTCATCTCCAGTTCAATCAATCCAAAGATTATAAATGCGCCTATTGTAAAAAAATTATCTCTGAAGAAATCTTGCATAGGCATCTGGCGCAATTCCTGTGCATTTCTCTGCTCTACGTTTTCTGCTGGTGTTGCCTGCCCGAAGTATTCATCGACTTTTGCGATCTGAGAGAGGAGACGAATTGCTTCGAGTTTCGAGACATTTCTCGTGATATTTATCACGTATTCCTTCGACATTGGTTTAGTTCGAAAGAATTTCTTCCCTTCAATCGACCTGATCGCATTCATCAATTCATTGTCTGATTGAAGAAACTCTGGGATTTCCAGATTAGAGACATCGACAAAGAAACCGAATGACGATGCCCCAGCGACGGCCTGTTCCCATGTCGTCGCGAGAGACATTGCGCTCGCCATTCCGATGGTCGATGCGACTGCTCTGCTTGGTGCGTCTGGATCCTCATTTCCAAATAAAGCAAAGACCTGGATCCCGTTTTCCCATTGTTTGTAATAATAAGGCTCCCCGTCATAGATGAGCCGCTGGCCATTCTTGAGATAGATCTGCTTTCCGTCTCTATCGAAAAAGCCTCTCGTCTTATCGAGATATACCGGCTCATTATTTTCATCGATGAATTCGGGATTTCCGTCGAAATATGCGAGGTTTCCATCTGAATCGACGAATTGTTGATCGGTCTCGAAATAGGCGAGCTTCCCATTCTCGTCGATGAATTGATTTGCGTATCCATTCAGGTATTTCATGCGCTCCTCAATTCATGACCAGAACGGCCACTCCGACGGCAGCCACGACGGTGAAAATCGCCACCATCGTGGCCTTCTTCTCGCTTTCCGCCTGCGCCAGCGCCGCTGCCTCAACAGCCCGCCGCTGCTCCTCTGCCGCGATGGCAGCGGCCACCGCAGCGCGCTCCTGCGCCTCGGCGGACTTCTTCGCATTCTTGGACGCCACGATCGCCGCCCCAGCTCCGATCGCCCCGGCAATGATGGCCGCGCCTCCGGCGATGATGGCGGCGATGACCTCGGCGCCCATGGCTTACCCCTCGCTCTGGCTGGCCTCGGCGAGCGCTGCCTCGGCGAGCTCGACCTGCTTCCTTGCCTCGGCGAGCGCTGCCTCGGCGCGCTCGCGCTCGCTGAGTGTGGGGGCCTGCTGTGCGATGTCACGCGCCCGGGCCTCCATCTCTCCCTGGGCGGCGATCATCTTCCGAGGGCTGATCACTGTCGCCTCGTAGAGCGCGGCGGCCGCGAGCTTGACGCTCGTGACGTCCTTCTCGACACCCTTCTCTCGGATTCGCAGGAGCCCTCCTGTCGATTGAGGGATGATGATCACCATCCCCTTTGCCAGGATCTGGCGACGGCCTTTCAGCTCCTCCTTGGCCTTGTCGGCCCAGATGGCGAGCTGGAGAGAGGCGATCTCGATCGACTCTGGGAGATTCGGCAGGCCGTAGATAGCCTCAGCGGATTTGTTTGCGGACATCAACGCCTCCATTGGTTTCGACGATCATTGTCACCGTCTCTCGTGCCGCCGGGAGCGTCGAGAGCGAGAGCTCCAGATAGGTCCAGGAGTCGAAAACGGTATCCTTCAGGTCGATTGAGACAGCGGTATTGTTCTCGCTGTCCTGTGTGACGTAGGCCGCCAGCGGGACCGCCTGGCGGCGATACTTCAGGAACGGCTCATCACGAACGACGGTGAACGAGAGGTCGCGAATCAGGCTGGGGCGGCCAGTCGAGAAGAGTAGGCGCAGCGCACGCTGCGGATTGCCCTCCAGGAACTCGCACAGGCGCTCGTATTCGTGCCTGACTCCCTGTTCCGCCGAAATGACATAGATATCGTCAAACGGGATGACCTCTGGGCCGTGCGAGTATGCCTCGCCGATCTCGCCGTATGGATTCTCGACCTCAGTACTCACGCGGTTGCGCAAGAGCTCTGTTTTCCACGGGCCCGTCGGATTCGCCTCGGCGGCTTCATCGGCTGCCGGATTGACGATCAGGGGGATTGTAAATCGATCGACCATCTCACCCTCCCGCCGAAACAGAGCGCCGGAGCTCGGCGATCTTCTCGAAGCGCAGCGTCATCGTCAGAAACTTGTCGTCCGGGGTCGTCGAATCGCCAAAGAGCTGGTGGTGCAGGCGCAGGAACGTGATTCCGTCGAATTCCGTATCGCAGGGGATGATGACGTTGTTCCGCTGGAGGTTCTCTGGGCGGATGAAGCTCGACAGCGCGTATTCCTCTGCCTGGAACGGCGCCCAGGGAGAGTCGCGGCGCACGAGCAGTCGAGAGCCCATGAGGGCTGCTTCGTCCGAGGCCTGGATCTGGATTTCCTTCAGCAGGCCGGGATTGCTGCGGAAGTAGTGCTGCCAGCGCCAGTAGCGCAGGTTCGAGGGTGTCATGATCCCACTCACTCCAGCCGCGTCACCGCGCTGGGAGAGGCCCGTGGCGAGGATGTCGATGAACGGATCGTCGGCATCCGTCCCATACGCCTGGGTATGGCCGAGGCGGAGTTTGAACGCGAGCTCAGTGCCGCCGCCGATACCGCCCAGGGGGAGGGAGATCTTGTCCACGTCGCGGAAGGCGCTCGTGTTCATGTTCGTCTGCGCGGGCCGCCCGCGAGAGGTTGGATTTCGCATTTGACGGACAAGTCCGTTGCTATTCATCTGAGCCATTGTTTTCTCCGAATTGATTGTTTCTGATTTGTTTTCAGGCGGTCGGCGTGGTCCCACTGCCATCACCGGGGGTTGGCGAGGCGGGAGGCAGAACCATCTGGCCAGCCTTCGAGAACACAGCGTTCAGCTTGCCCGAGTGGTAAAGCCCGATGAGAGCGAACGTCCCGACGAGGGAGACGAGGACGGGATGGTCATTGACGAACTTTTTGATTACATTCATTGTTTTGTTCTCCAGGTTTTCAATTGAATCGAACAAACGAAACAGGGGGCAAAGAGAAAGACGAATGGTTTTAGGTCTTTGTCTTATTTCATGGGACTTTCATGGGAGGTGCGGCGGCGGGTGGTTCCTCGGGCATCTAGCCCTTCTCCATCCTTCATCGCCGCAGAGCTCCTGATAGAAAACTCATTGCACCCTGATTCGTTTGTTCGAGTTGTTCGGCAGGTTCGAATAATAGTTCAGAAGCATAGAAATAAAAAAGCCACGGAAACCGTGGCTTAAAACAGAAGCAATTGTTGCTCGTATTTTTTGGATTTTTTCCGATTTCTCCGGGGAATCCATGGCCTTTCCCACGATCGCCTGAAGTGGACCATCATCGAGCCGACCGCCTCCAGAGCGATGGCGTCAGACATCGAGAGACTGTCGAGCCAGAACGCGGCAAGGAAATCAGAATCCTCTTGGGTTTCCGTAGAGCTGTAGATCTCGCGCCGTGATCTTACGCTTGGCATACCTCTGCGCTTTGATGTCACATTCGATGTATTCAAAACGCTTTGAGGGAAACGGAATTGACTCTGGGACATAGCCGCGCTTCCTCAAATAGTTATATTCAGGTGTCCCTGGCATATATTGGAACGCGAATAGACGCGAGCATGAGGTGAAGGCGACCTTTGGGATCTCCTGCGGGCGGCGAAACATCGCGATCAAGTCCATCCCGAAGTGCCTGTGCATCGTCCAAATCTGCCCCCAGGTATCCCTGGAGCCAGATGACGACAGGTAGGCGTCCGCGTCGTCGAGAATCAGGGTGCCGTTGAACCCGCTCTTGAGAGCGCGCGCTATCGGGGCCCAGGGATCGCGGACGCAAATCCCCAGGTCCCCCCAGGAGCCCGCCGGGTCGATGACGAGCATCGGTTGGTTCGCCAACTTCGCGATCTTCCTCACGAGCACCGTCTTGCCCGACTCGCTCGCCCCGACGACGAACATGATCAGGCGGCTGCGTGGCATTCCGCCGTCTCCAGAGCGTTTTGCCCGGTGAGCAAGGACTCTGCCTGGGCCTTCGCGATCTGCTCCTCGCGAGCCGTGTAGATGACCGCAGCGCGCGGGGCGAGGAGCATGATCCCGAGAATCACAAGACTGCCCCATGGGTCGGCGCCTGTGTCCTCTGGGATGACAGGCAGGATCGCCTTGCGCAGTGCCTTGCGCTCACGTGGCTTGAGCGCGAGCTTCTTTTCGGGCGCGTCGAACATCCCGCCCACAACGAGGATCGCCTGCTCGGCAAGGTCCGCGTAGCTGTCCGCCTTGATCTCGCGGATTTCCCTCTGCGACATCCCGTCAAACGGATCCCTCTCATCGAGATCATCGTCCTCCTGCTCGGCGGGTACTGGCAGAGGCTCTGGAGGCGCGGAAGGCGCTTCCACCATCGGCAGAGCCTCTTTGGTGGCCACATCGCGCCACTCCATTGATTCGGTCACCACATCGCGCTTGGGCTCTGACTTCTTTTTATTTTTCGCTCCCTTTGGCCTTCCCTTGTAGTTGCTCTTTTTTTTCGGCTCTGAAGCAGGCTCCTCCTGATTATTTTTTGGAGGGTCCTCCGCTGGAATTTCTATTTGAGCCAGAACTGCTGGGTTCCCGGGTGCGCCCTCTTCGCCGATTATTTTTTCGATGGTGTCAGTCAACTCGTTCATTTTTTTTCAGCCTTTCTTTATTTTTTTTGATGCGGGCCTGGATTTCAGGCGCCTCAAGACGCCCGCGCAGAAACGCCATCCCGAGTGGAGCCAGACAGACGAGCCCCGCGCTTCGGCCAGTGCTCCCAGAGGGGATCACGAGTCCCTGCTCGGCCGCCAAACGAACGATGTCCCCCGTGTGATCCCTAGACCTGTGGTCGAGCATCATGCGCAGCTCTTCCAGCGTCGCGCTACCACCGATAGAGAGCAGGACCCACAGGAGAGCGTTCATTTTTTAGGTTCTATCCGGTCCAAAAATTCAGAAAAGCAGGTAAAACCACTGCGTTTTTTCTAAGTTCTATTTTTTAGGTTTTTTGATCAAAAAA
>JAISIF010000158.1 GCA_031262165.1 Myxococcales bacterium
ACCCGGACGTGGATCCGGTCGGCGCCTGTGTGGGCATGAAGGGCTGCCGCGTCCAGGCCGTGGTCCAGGAGCTGCGGGGCGAGAAGGTCGACATCGTGCCCTGGGACGAGGACCCCGCGCGCTTCGTGTGCGCCGCTCTGGCACCGGCCGAGGTCAGCCGCGTCCTCATCGACGAGGCGAACCACGCGATGGAGATCATCGTGCCCGATGACCAGCTCTCGCTCGCCATTGGCCGCCGCGGTCAGAACGTCCGCCTGGCAGCTCAGCTCACGGGCTGGAAGCTCGACATCAACTCCGAGAGCCGGGTCAAGGCGCTGCGCGACTTCGCCGCCGTGTCGCTGGGCGCGCTGCCACACATGAGCGAGCTGTTGATCGAGACGCTCTACGCGCACGGCTTGCGCCAGGCCCGCGAGATCGCCGACGCGCCTGCCGAGCTGCTCGTCCAGATCCCGGGGATCGATGCCGCCTGGATCTCGGACCTCCAGAGCGCCGCCAAAGTCCAGATGTCGAAGGACGCCGAGGCGCTCAGCCAGATGGAGGCGGACCGCGAGGCCGCGCGCTTGGCCGAGGCTCGCCGCCATCCAGACGAGCTCTCGCCCGCCGAGCGCCTCATGCGTGTGCGGGGCGTCGGTGAGAAGATCGTCGAGCAGCTCGCGATGGGCGGCTGCAACACTGTCGAGGAGCTCATCGCCGAGCGCGATCTCATGAAGTTCGCCGAGAAGTCGGGCTTGGGGATCAAGAAGGCACGCCAGCTCAAGACGGCGGCCGAGGCCTACCTCGTCGAGGAGGCCAAGCTGCGCGAGGCGCTGAACGCCGAGCGCGCTGCGGCCAAGGCGCTCGAACAGGCCGAGCTGGCGACCGAGGCCTCTGTCGACGAGTGAGGCTGGGCGCCCTTACCGGCGCGAGTGGACGTGCGAAGGCGGTCCGACCTTTCAAATCAAAGGCCCGCCTTCTTAGACATGCGGGCAGAGTCTGCCTGGCGATGCGCCGGGTGGTCTCTAGGATCGGCCTTTTCATCGGCGGATATTCGCAGGGCAGGGAATCAAAAAAAACGAGCGACGCAGGGAGCGAAAGGGCGCTAGAAGCGCCGCCTTTTTGAATCCCCTTCCGTCTTGTGATGTGAGGAATTGGTTGAATGGCAAAAAAGCGTGTTCATGAAATCGCCAAGGAAATCAAAGCGCAGGGAATCGATTTGAAGCCCACGGAATTGCTCAATGAGCTTCAGGCGCTCGATTTTCCGGTCAAGAGCCACTCCTCCACGCTGGACGAGGATCTGGCCAATGCGGCGGTCGAGAAGATTCTCCGCAAGCACAAGCCCCAGACCCCGGTAGTCAAGGCGGCTGGCTTCGTGGTTCGACGCAAGGCCCCTTCCCCAGTGCCCGCGCCCGTGGCCCCGATCCCCCGCCCGCCCATCAAGCGCGCAGCGCCGCCCGTGGCCGACGCGCCGCGCGAGGCCGCCCAGACGCTCCAGGTCGAAGCCGCGCCAGCGGTCGTCCCGCCCATCAAGCGCGTGCCGATGCCCGCGACGGTGGCGATCGAACCGCCGAGGGCCGAGCGCCAACCCGAGCCAGACGTGGGCATCGCCGAGGCCACTACTTCGGTCGCGGCGACCGCGAGCGAGCCCTCCAGGATTCAGGCAGCCGAGTCCCCCTCGACCGAGGTCGCTGCCAAGCCTGCCGTAGACGAGGCGCCCGCGATGGCCGCCTCCGCCGCGCCCCAGGCTGCGCAAGAGCCGCCCACGACGGCGCCGCGAGCGCTGGAGCCCAAGCGCGAGGTCGTCGTCACGGGCGCGCCAACGACGAAGACGCCGGGCCTCAGGCCCAAGCCCGCGGCGCAGCTCCCACAGCCAGCCCAGGTCGATCCCAGGACGCTGCGTCCCACGGCGAACCAGGCCGTGGTCATCAGTCGGCCGCTCATCCCGATTCGTCGCGTCACACCACCGACGTCGTCGGACCCCTCCAAGCGCATCCCGCAGGCGCCAGGCCCACGCGCGATCGGCCCGGTCCGCGAGCTGACGGTCGGCACCAACCACCTTGGCCGCCGTGAGTTCACGGACGTCTCGCGCGATCAGCAGGCCAAGAAGCGCACGACGGGCGCCCGTCAGGAGATCAAAGAGAATCTCTCCAAGCAGGAGCTCGTCGACCTGGCGCGCGGTCGCACCACCCTTCCCCCCTTGCGCGCTGGCAAAAAGAGAAAGCCCGTCAAGAAGGGCGTCAAGACGCAGATCACGCAAATGTCCGAAGAGAAAAAGGTCATCAAGATCGATGAGACCATCAGCGTCGCCGAACTCTCGCAGACGATCGGCGTCAAGGCGAACGAGCTGATTCGCAAGCTGATGGGGCTCGGGACGATGGTCACCATCAACTCGCCCCTCGACGTCGATACGGTGACGCTTCTGGCGGGCGACTACGGTTGGCGCGTCGAGAAGACGGGGTTCGAGATCGAGAACTACATCAGCGACACCGAGAGCGCGCCCGAGGACCTCGTGTCGCGGCCACCGGTCGTCACGATCATGGGCCACGTGGATCACGGCAAGACCTCGCTGCTCGACGCGATTCGCCACTCGCGCGTGGCCGCAGGAGAGGCCGGTGGCATCACGCAGGCCATCGGCGCCTACTCGGTCCAGACCGAGGCCGGCCAATACGTCACCTTCCTCGACACGCCGGGCCACGAGGCGTTCACGGCCATGCGCGCGCGCGGTGCCAAGGTGACCGACCTCGTCGTCATCGTGGTGGCGGCCGACGACGGCGTGATGCCGCAGACGCGCGAGGCCATCAACCACGCCAAGGCAGCCGAGGTCCCGATCCTGGTGGCCATCAATAAGATCGACAAGCCGGGCGCGAACCCGCAGCACGTCAAGAATCAACTCATGGAATTCGGGCTCATCGACGAGAGCCTGGGCGGTGAGACGATCATGGTGCCCGTGTCGGCCAAGACCAAGGTCGGCCTGGACTCGCTCCTCGAGATGATCCTGCTCCAGTCCGAGGTGCTCGACCTCAAGGCCAACCCGAACCGCAAGGCCAAGGGAACGGTCGTCGAGGCCAAGCTCGACAAGGGGCGCGGCCCAGTGGCCACGGTCATCGTGGCCGAGGGAACGCTCCGGGTGGGCGATGCGATCGTCACCGGCACGCAGTCCGGCAAGATCCGCGCGATGCAGAACGATCGCGGCGAGAAGATCGAAGAGGTGCTGCCTGGCTTCCCGGCCGAGATCGTCGGCCTCGCAGGTGTCCCTGACGCGGGAGACGAGTTCGACGTGGTCGAGAGCGACGCGGCGGCCAAGGAGATCGCGAGCCATCGCTTCCAAAAGGAGCGCGAGAAGGAGCTCACCAAGTCGGCCAAGGTTCGCCTCGAAGATCTCTTCTCCAAGGCCAGCGAGGGCGCGCTCAAGGAGCTCAAGCTCGTCATCAAGGCCGACGTGCAGGGCTCTGCCGAAGCGGTCAGCGATGCGCTCAAGAAGCTCTCCACCTCCAAGGTCGCGGTCGATGTCATCCACGCGGGCGTGGGCGGCATCAACGGCAACGACGTGATGCTCGCCTCTGCCTCGAACGCGATCATCGTCGGCTTCAACGTGCGCCCCGAGCTCAAGGCCGCCGAGATGGCGCAGCAACAGGGCGTGGACATCCGACTCTACACGATCATCTACGAGGCCGTGGACGAGGTTCAGAAGGCCATGGAGGGCCTGCTCGAACCCACGCGTCGTGAGAAGCTCCTGGGCCACGCCGAGGTCCGCAATATCTTCACCGTGCCCAAGGTCGGAACCATCGCAGGCTGCTTCATCACGGACGGCAAGATCATGCGCTCGTCGCAGGTGCGTCTGTTGCGCGACAGCAAGGTCATCTACACCGGCAAGATCGGCTCGTTGCGCCGTTTCAAGGACGACGTGCGCGAGGTCGAGAAGGGCTACGAGTGCGGCCTGTCGATCGAGAACTTCGCGGACATCAAGCAGGGCGATGTCGTCGAGGCTTTCGAGATCGAGATCATCCAGGCGAGCCTCACCTAAACAGCAGGCCTTGATTCATCGCAGCAGAGACGTTCGGGGTTCGCTTCGAGGGTCTCTGCTGTTTTTGTTTAAGGTGCTTCAAAGAATTCGTAGGGGCGATTATCAATCGCCCGTCGTCGAAAAACGATTGATTCAAATGTCGTGAATGAAATGAATTAGAACACAGAGAAATGTCGTGAACGAATTGTGTTCGGGCGATTTGTAATCGCTCCTACGGCAATAAATCAGATCACAAAGAAATGTCGTGAATGAATTGCGCAAGGGCGATTTGTAATCGCCCCTACGGCGATGAATCAGATCACAAAGAATTGATGGGCATCAACAGGAGCCTTCGCCACGAACCCGCACTCGATCTCCCGGCCTCAGATGGCCTTCTCGTCCGACAACAGCTTCAGTCGGCCGACGTGCGCCCAGATTGACCTCGCGGCCCTGCGCCACAACCTTCGGCGCTGCCGCGAGCTGGTCTCGGGCACCGGCATCCGCCTTCTCGCCGTGGTCAAGGCCAACGCTTACGGCCATGGCGCCGTGCCCATCGCGCAGGAGCTCGCGCGCTTTGGCGTCGATTGCTTTGGCATCTCGCTCGTCGAAGAGGGCGTGGAGCTGCGCCAGGCAGGCATCCAGGGCGACATCGTGGTGCTCGGTGGCGCCTGGTCAGACGACGACGAGATCGTGGCCAACGCGCTCACCCCGCTCGTGTTTTCGCGCGACCAGCTCGTTCGCCTCGACGCGGCCGCGGCGCGCGCGGGCAGCGTGGTGCGCGTCCACCTCAAACTCGACACGGGCATGAGCCGTATCGGAATCACGTTGGCCGAGCTGCCCGATTTCCTGACGGCTCTGAGCGCTGCTCGGCGCGTCCACGTCGAGGGGCTCGCCTCGCACCTGGCCAATTCGGAGTGTCTCGAGCACCCGCAGAACGCAGAGCAGCTCGCGCTCTTCAGGCAGGCGCGCGCCGTCCTGAAGGCCGCTGGCCACGATCCGAGGTGGTGCCACATCGCCAACAGCGGCGCGTTGCTCCAGCTCGGCGAGGCCAGAGACGGTGCCGATTTCAACCTGGTCCGACCCGGCATCATGCTCTACGGCGAGGCGCCTTCCCTCGAGCTGAGCGAGGTCTCGGGCCTGCGCGCCGTGCTCTCGTGGCGGACCTCGATCACACATCTGAAGACGATCGAGGAGGGCCAACCGGTCAGCTATGGCGGCCGCTGGACAGCGCCCCGGCGCTCGCGCATCGCCACGCTCCCGGTCGGCTACGCCGATGGCTACAACCGCCGCTTTGGCAACGTGGCCGAGGTCCTGATCCGAGGCCAGCGCGCGCCCGTCGTGGGCACGGTCTGTATGGACATGTGCATGGTGGACGTCACGCGCATCGACGGCGTGTCGCTGCGCGACGAGGCCGTGCTGCTCGGTTGCCAGGGCGAGCAGGAGATCACCGCCCGCGAGCTCGCCGAGCGCATCGGGACCATCTCCTACGAGATCCTCACCTCGGTCGGCGCGCGCGTGCCGCGTGTGGTCGTCGATTCGGACGAATCCCAGACGCCCAGGTCGCGCGACGAATGAGACGGATGAGATGAATTGATGCGTCCGAATCGAATTGTAGGGGCGCAGCCTGCTGCGCCCAGATGACAACGTGACGGGAGCGAACAGCGCCCATGTCAGAGCCCTCCCCCCAGAACGCCGCGCCACCATCGCCAGTGTCCACGGCAGCTCGCCACCACAAAGGCCTGAATGCGCGCGCCCCCGTCGAGGCCATCGGCAGCGCGATCATCAAGCTCATCTCCGATTGGGGCGGGATGGCGATCATGGGCGCTCAGCTCGCCCTTGGGCTGTTCCGACCGCCCTGGCGCATCCGCCTTGCGCTCCAGCAGATGGACTTCATCGGCGTTGGTTCGGCTTTCCTCGTGATGCTCACCGGCTTCTTCACGGGGATGGTCTTTGCGCAGCAGGTCGGATCCGCGTTTGCGCTGTTCAGCGCGCAAAGCCTCGTCGGGCCGACCGTGGTCATCGCTCTGACCCGCGAGCTCGCCCCGGTCTTCACCGCGCTCATGATCACGATGCGCGCGGGCTCTGCCATCTGCACCGAGCTCGGCACCATGCGCGTCACCGAGCAGATCGACGCGCTCGTCACGCTCGCCGTCGATCCGGTCAAATACCTGGTGTTCCCGCGCGTGCTGGCCGGCGTGTTCATGGCGCCGGTGCTCTGCATGTTGTTCAACGCCGCGGGCATCTTCGGCACATGGGTCGTCGCGGTCCTGATGCAGGGCATCTCCGAGGGGACGCTGCTCGCCAAGACGACCTACTACGTCACCCTCGACGACGTGACACAGGGCCTCATCAAGAGCGCTGTGTTCGGCCTCATCATCACGCTCATCGCCTGCTTCAAGGGCTTCAACGCGGGCGGCGGTGCGCGCGGCGTTGGCCAGGCCACGACCGAGGCCATGGTCATGACGGCCGTGCTCATCTTCCTCACCGATTATTTGATGGGATTGGTGCTGATTCCGGGGTGATGGCAGCCATCTGCTTGTCGTCTGCCGTCTTCTCTCTCCCCGTCGCTTCGCGTCAGCCCTCTCCCACGGGCGAGGATTTTAGGCGGTATTTCGTTCGGCAGATTGCGTCTGAATCATCGGAGACCGTCTCCCTTGCCCGTTCATGGGAGAGGGAGAACAGAGATCGCCCAGTCGCTCCATCGCCGCTGGATTGACGCCCGCGCCGAGATCGTTTTGAACGCGCCGCCCTTTGCCCGGGGAGCCGGGCGTCATCCAAAGAGTCGAGGCATGTCCGATCTGTTCACCCAAGCCGCCCAGCGTGATTTGTCCAATGCCCCACTGCCCGAGCGCGTCCGACCACGCACGATCGACGAGGTCGCAGGCCAGGCGCACCTCTTGGGCGAAGGTCGTCTGCTGCGTCGGGCCATCGAGCGCGATCAGATTCCCTCGCTCCTCTTTTGGGGACCGCCCGGCACAGGAAAGACGACGCTCGCTCGCGTCATC
>JAISIF010000197.1 GCA_031262165.1 Myxococcales bacterium
CGAACGTGTGCTCTCGGAGCGAGGGCAGGTGATCGCCAAAGAAGACGAGGAGGGTGGGGCGCGCGCGCTTCTCCAGGGCGCGGACGAGGAACCCGAGCGCCTTGTCCGCGCGAAAGACCGCGTTGGCCACGTTCTCCAGGTCGCGCGCGGCCTCTTCGGTGAGCGGCGGCTGGCCTTCGCGCGCCTCGACCGTGACGTCCGGATCGGGCCAGGGTTCGTAGAGAAATGGCCCGTGGCCGACCATGCCCAGGGCAAAGATGAACTTCGGCTTGGCCACGTCCCCGGCGTCGAGCTCCTGGAGGATGCGGCGCACGAGCGGCTCGTCCGAGGGGAAGTGGCCATCGACGAGCGCCAGCGTGCCCGACACGTCGCGCAGGCCTTTGTTGTTCACGAAGCCCTCTGGCCGACGGCCCTCCAGATCGAGTGGCTCGATCTCGTCGAGCGCGATGAAGCGCTCGAAGCCGAAGAGCGGGTAAACGGACGAGGCAGAAAAGTAATAGCGGTGGAAATTGTTGATGGCCCGCGCCTCGTAGCCCTGCTCGCGGAAGAGGGTCGGCAGCGCGCGCAGGGGTCTGTGGACGTAGTGCTGGTAGGGCACCGAGGCGACGGGCAGGACGCCGTGCGAGATGCCGGTGAGCGCCTCGAACTCCACGTTGGCCGTGCCACCGCCGCGCTGCGGGCTCGTCATCGGGAGAAGCGTGTGGCTGGCGGCGAGCGCGCGGAAGTTGGGCAGCGGGTCGCGGCTGAATTGGACCGGGAGCTTCGTCACGTCCCAGAACGCCTCGGCCATATAGACGACGACGTCCGGTTTCTCTGCTGGGGCCAGGGCCGCGCGCGCCTCTTCGGGCAGCCCCTCGAAGAGCCGATCCAGGCGCTCCTGGCCATAACCCTTGGGCTTGCGGAGCACCTGGCGCGCGTTCATGGCCAGGGGCAACCCGAAGCCGTTCACCCGCAGGTTGTAGCCGTAGCTCCACACGTTGTTCTCGATGCCGAGTCCCTCCAGGGCTGGGATGAACCAGGCGAACTGGAGCTCGGAGCCGATGAGCAGGGCCGCGAGAGCGAGCGCCATGGCGCGTTCACCCAGGCGCATGGGAAACGTGGCCTTTCGGATGAGGCAGACGGCGATGGCCACGAGGGCCGCGAGCACCATGAGGCCGATCGCGATGAATTCGAGCTCCTGGCCGGCCACCAACGTCTCGCGCACGTCCCACAGCTCGTGGAGCTGCCCCAGGTCGGCGGGCACGAGCGGCTTGCCGAGCGTGGTCTCTTTCATGCGGTGGGCGATGAGCAGGAGCGCGGCAAAGGTCGCCAACGAGAGGAGGGCCACCGACAGGCGGTTGAACGAGGCGCGCAGGGCGAGGAGCGCGAGCGCGCCGAGGACCACCGTGATGGCCATCGGCCTGAACTCGAGCAGCTCCAGCTCGGCGGCGAACGGTCCATCGCCACCCGACAGGATACGGGCGAGCTCGAGCCCAGCCACGAGCAGCGCCGAGAGCGCGAGCGCGCTGAGGATCTTGGGCAGGAAGTCGAGCGCGAGGCGCGACACCGACAGAGAGGCGATTGGCTTTTGATGGGACATGTCGTGTTCATATAGCGACAATCGACCCCCGAATCGACATCCCGACAAACACGACGGGCATTGCACGCAACGCCTCAGACGTCCCGATTCGACGTCAGAATCCGATGCTCGAAGCGCCCTCCCCCCGCTCGTGGGAGCGGGCACGCGCCCTCTTCGGACCGCCGGAGCGCCGCGGCTTGAGGCGCCACGAAAACAGCCACGCGCCTGTTTTCAGCGCGGCCAGAATCTGGAAGAAGCCGCCGTCCAAAATCGTGAACCAGACGCTGGATGGCAGAGGAGACAGCAACTTTGGACGCGGAACTCTCGAAGAAATACGAACGCCTGACCGAGATTTTGAAGGGCCACGGCAGCCTCGCCGTCGCCTTTTCGGGTGGCGTGGATTCGACGTTCCTGCTTCGCGCGGCCCACGACGCGCTCGGTGAGCGCGCGATTGCCGTGACGGCGCGCGCCTGCTCATTCCCCGAGCGCGAGCTGAACGAAGCGCGCGGCCTCTGCGAGGCGATGGGTATCCGCCACCTCGTGCTCGACGCGATGACGCTCGATATCGAGGGCTTTGCCGAGAACCGTCCAGATCGCTGCTACGTCTGCAAATCCGCGCTGTTCACGAGCCTGGCCGAGGCTGCTGCGCGCGAGGGGATCTCGGCCATGGCAGAGGGGAGCAACCTGGACGATGAGGGCGACTACAGGCCAGGGCTGAAGGCCGTGGCCGAGCTCGGCGTCCACAGCCCACTGCGCGAAGCGGGGTTGCGCAAGGCCGAGATTCGGGCGCTGTCCAAAGCGCTCGGCCTGCCGACGTGGGACAAACCGTCCTTTGCCTGCCTCGCCTCACGCTTCGCCTTTGGTGAGCCGATCAGCGCGGAAAAACTGCGGCGCGTGGATAAGGCCGAACAGCTCCTCCTCGATCTCGGTTTCACGCAGGTGCGCGTCCGCGTGCATGGCGTGGCGGGCGATCAGGCGCGCATAGAGCTCGAGCCCAGAGAGTTCGCTCGCGTCCTCGACGAGCGCATGCGGCAGATCGTCCACGAGGGCCTGTCCCAACTGGGCTTCAAATACGTCTCGCTGGATTTGGGTGGCTACAGGCAGGGCAGCATGAATGCGACGCTGTGACTTGCCTGGCTCGAACGACTGGGCCGAACGACCCTCGACACCGATGACATCGACACATCGACACCATGAACCGGGATGCAACCATGACCGACGAACAGAACACTGCCCCTGCCCTCGACGCTGACGCTGCCGTCGAATCATCCGGCGAGACCGCTCTTGCCGAGAACGAGAGGCGCGAGCGCCAGGACGCGCCCGAGCGCTCCCAGGTCACTGCGGACGCGGAGACCTCCGAGCCCGATCCTGATCCTGAGGCGGCTCTCGAGCAGGAACTGCCCGAAGTGCCGCCGCCCCCCCTGCCCAGCCATGCCTCCCTGCTCCTGAGCAACCTCGTGGGCCTGGCCGTCGCGCTCTGGTTCGGCCTCGATCCCCTGTTCCAGGGCCTGCACCAGAACGACTCGCTCTTCCGAGGGACGCCCTATTCGTCGCCATGGCCCTTCTACGCGGTGGGCCTGGCCGCCGTCGCCGTCTGCGGCCTCTTGGCGATCTACCGCCTGATCCGGAGAGGCGCCGACAGGGCAGACCGAACCTTTCGCCTCGTGCCGATCGCGACGATCATCTTCATCGCGGCCCACCTCATGTTCATCCGATCGATCCAGAACCCGATGTTACCGCCGAGCGCGCTCGTCCCCCACATGTTCGCCTCGATGGCCTTCAACCCGCTGAAGAGCGACGACGGCCTCTTTCCGACCACGCCCAAGTTTTACGTGGACGCCACGACCAACACTCCGCCGCCCTACTGGCACAAGGGGGAGAAGCTCACGCTCTGGAACGTCACTGTCCACGAGCGGTGCGCGGGCCCGATCGACGTGCTCCCCAGCGCCGTGGAGCCTGGCACGCTGCTCATCTGCCTGTCTGAGGATAGGTCCACGGCGTGGATGAGCGCCGTCGGCCTGTCGCGCGACATCGTCGGCGCGCCAGCGCTGATTCGATTCCAGGACGGCGGCGTGCTGAGCGTCCCTCTCAGGCTTCAGAAGAAGGCGCCCGCTGCAGGGAACGCCGCCGACGGCGCTCCCCGTCTGCTGCCCTGACGGCGCGCCTCTTCCCCCGTCGCTCCGCCCCTCGCAGAGATCTTCATCTTCGAGGGCGAGAGGTCGGACACGGCAAGGAGCAACCGTCAGCCGAGCCAGTCGAACACCACCTCGAAGACCTTGGCCCGCTCCCGTTCGTTGAACAGCTCGTGCAGCATCCCGTCGAAGGCGATGAGCTTCTGATGTCCACCGCCGGGCAGCAGTCCGAACAGGCGGCGTCCAGCCTCTGGGCAAGCGATGGGATCGCGCTCGCCCAGGAGCATCAGGAGCGGCTTCGTGAGTCGGCCCGCGTCCTGGAACAGGGCCTCCTGAGCCGCGCTCACCTCGCAGAACCAGCGCGGCGTCGTGGTGCGCAGGTAGAGGTGATCTGCCGCGGTCGCGGCCTGAATCGTGGGATCGCTCGTGAGCTGCGCCACGCTCAGCCCATTACCGACCGCGAGCGACGGAAACAGGCGGTTCGCGAGCCTGGAGAAGCCGCGCTGCCAGAGGGGCGGCTGGAGTGAGAGCCTCAAGAAGGGCGAGCAGAGGACGGCGCGCTCGACGGCATTGCCGCTGACCGAGCCACCAGCGCCATCGCCATCGCTGTCACTGCCGCGCGTCTGGAGCCAGCGGGCGCTGATTAGGCCGCCCAGGCTGTGGCCGATGAGGGTGATCTGTTGGACGCCGCGCGCGACGAGGTGTGCGAGGAACACATCCAGATCGTCGAGGTAGTCGGAGAAGCGCTCGACGTGTGTCCGCTTGCCGCCAGACAGGCCATGCCCCCGGTATTCGAAGCGGTGGACGGCGATTCCGCGGCAGAGGAACTGCGCGGCGATGTGGTCGTAGCGCCCCAAGTGCTCGCCATAGCCGTGGACCAGCACCACCTCTCCATGAGCGCCGTCCTGAGCTGGCCGATGGCTGCGCCACCGGAGCTTCAAGCCGTCCTTGGCCGCCAAAAACCCCTCGTCCATTTCAGCCCGCGCAAGGGCCATGGCCGTGTCGGGCAATGCCTTCGCCTGTCTGGTTGAGCTCGATGAGTGCAGACTGTCGTTCTGAGCCATGTCGGAAGACCTCCAATTCCCCTGACGCGTCCGAATGGAATCGTGGGGGCATTGCGAGCAACGCCCGTCGTTCGACAGGACGTCTCTGAAAAAAGCCACGCGCCATACATCTCCGACCCACCCGTCGTCCCCGGCCAATTCTCTTGCTGCGACGACGAGCTCTGCCACTCGAACCCCCTCCGCCAGGGCGGCCTTTGTTCTATTTTTTTGATCTCGAATCGGGATGTGTCGGGGCGTTGCGTGCAACGCCCGCCGTGTTTGTATCGACTGACGACCGCAGGGCGCTCTTCGCAACGCCCCTACGAAGACACGCCTCGATCTTGGTCGAAATACAGAACTCGATTGCCCTGCCCCCCTCCGTATTTCCCCCTGTTCCACGCAGCCCTCTTCGACTAGAAGCCGCGCCCCTCATGTTCGCCGAACTCATCAAGAAGCGCGAAGTCCTCGACGTGCTGGTCCAGAAGGACTTCAAGGCCCGCTACAAGGACAAGGCGCTGGGCCGTTTCTGGTCGCTGGCAGATCCGTTGGTGATGGTCATCGTCTTCACCATCGTCTTCGAATACATTTTCAAAACGGGGCAGCCGTATTTTCCGATTTTTTTATTGCTCGGCCTGACGCCCTACCGTTTCTTCACGAATTCGGTGAATGCCGCCGCTGGCTCTGGGCTCGACAACGCGCAGCTCGTCAAAAAGGTCGCGTTCCCAAGGATCATCCTGCCCTTCGCGAGCGTCCTCTCGCACATGCGGCATTTCTTCATCGAATTGCTCCTCGTCCTGGGGCTCTTTTTATATTTTCCAGCGGCGTTTCATCTTTCCATCAATCTGTTGTGGCTGCCGCTCGTCTTTGCCCTTCAATGTCTTTTCATTCAGAGCGTGGCAATGATCGTTGCGGCGCTCAATGTCCGCTATCGGGACACGCAATACATGCTCAACAGCGTTTTGCTGATTCTCTATTGGATGACCCCGCTCTTCTATTCATTCTCCATCGTCCCGCGCAAACTCGCCCTTTTTCTCCAATGGAACCCCATGGTCGGCGTCGTCGAGGGCTATCGCGCCATTCTGCTGAAGGGAGCGCCGCCCTCGTTCCAGCTCCTGGGCGTCGCGGCCATCACCAGCACCCTCCTCCTATTCATCGGCACATATGTCTTCAAAAAATATGAAAAGCTCTTCGCTGATTATCTCTAAAAGTTCAGCTTGGTTCGATTTGGTCACTTCCGTCTGGAAGCTCCCGCCTCGCGTCAAAGTCTGGCGTTCCCCGTCCTTCGCGTTGCTCGGTCCTAATCGATGGATGAGTCCTAATGTTCTGCACATTGAACAGAGATTGAAATGACCGACGCCAATTCAATTGCCGACGCAACACGTCCCACCGAATCCATCGATTCAAAATCAAAGATGGATTGCCCCGCCGTGATTCGGGCGAATGGTGTCGGTAAACGCTACGAGATGCACCGCCATCGCAGCATGTTGCTCCATGACGCTGCCAAGATGGCGTTCTCCAAATACGAAAAGAATTATTTCTGGGCACTTCGAAACATCGATTTCGAAATCCGAAAAGGTGAATCGGTCGCGCTCATCGGCCCCAATGGCGCTGGCAAGAGCACGCTCCTCTCGCTCATCGCCAAGACGGTCTTTCCGACCGAAGGGTCGTTGACTGTCGAAGGGCGCGTCTCTGCCCTTTTGGAATTGGGCGCTGGATTTCACCCGCATTTCACTGGACGGGAAAACATCCTCATCAATGGCATCGTGATGGGCCTGACAAAGGCTGAAATCGAAGCCCGGATGGATGAGATCATCGCCTTCAGCGAACTCGAAAAATTCATCGACGAGCCGATTCAAAACTATTCGTCGGGCATGCTCGCGCGCCTCGGGTTTTCCGTGGCCGCCTCGGTCGATCCAGAGATCCTCATCGTCGATGAGGCGCTCTCCGTGGGTGACGCGGCGTTTCAGGAGAAATCGTTTCAGCGCATCCTCGACTTCAAGCGTCAGGGCTGCACCATTCTCTTCGTCACCCATGCGCTCGGGAATGTCTCCCGATTCTGTGACCGGGCGCTGTTGCTTTCGCACGGACAAATCCTCGAAGCCGGGCCAGCGCAGGACATCTGCGACAATTACGAGGCGCGCGTCAGAGAGGGCCGCCTCGACGCGCCCCGATTGCCCTACGAGACGCAGGTGCTGCCCCTCTGGAAACGGGTGGCCGCCATCTTGACGATCCTCTCCATGATGGGCGTCGTGATTGGCGCGGGCATCTATTTCGTCCTGAGCAGCATGAAGGAGACGGCAGGCATGCCGGAGCCGAATGCAATTCAACGGATTAAGCGGCTCAATGAGAATAATAATAATAAAAATAATGATTCGGATGCTCTGGAGCGCGCGCCGTGAGTGACGCCAAAACGCCGACACCGCCACCAGCCGACGAATCGCTCCAGCTCAATCTCTTTCCCCGCAAACATCCGCCGCGCGCGGTCGAGCCTGAGCCCGCTTTCGAGCCCAAACCGCTCCATGAGCCTGCGTCCCTCTCCCCATTCGGCGAGCAAATGGTGCAGTTGGGCGCGGATTTATCCAGTCGGCTCCAGCCCAGGGAGCCCAGTGATGATCCAAGCAAGCGCGTCGAGGCCTTGGGTGAGAACTCCCGCATCATCGACCACATCCAAAAACTGCGCGCGCTCATCCGCTCCCACGACCACCGCTACTACGTGCTCGATGCGCCGCTCATCAGCGACGCCGACTACGACCGACTCTTCGATGAGCTGACGCGGCTCGAAGCCGAGCACCCAGACCTCGTCACCGACGATTCGCCGACGCAGCGCGTGGGTGGCCAGGCGCTCGACCGCTTCGAGAAGGTGACGCACGCGCAGCCCATGCTGTCGCTGGGCAAGGCGATGAGCGCAGGCGAGTTCTTCGATTTCGATGCACGTCTTCGCAAAGAGCTCGTCAAAGATGAACTGCTCTACGACTGCGAGCCCAAGTTCGACGGCCTGGCCATCTCGGTCCTCTACGAGAACGGTCGCCTCGTGCGCGCCTCGACACGTGGCAATGGCACCATCGGCGAGGACGTCACGGCCAACGTCAGGACAATCCGCTCGATTCCGCTCCAACTCCACGTGCCGCCTGGAGAGACGGCGCCTTCGATCTTCGAGGCGCGCGGTGAGGTGGTGCTGACCAAGGCTGACTTTGCCCGGCTCAACACGGCGCAGGAACAGAAGGGTGAACCTGCCTTCGTGAACCCACGCAACGCGGCAGCTGGTTCGCTGCGCCAGCTCGATTCCAAGGTGACGGCCACGCGACCGCTCTCCGCCTACTTTTATGAGGTCGGGCAATCATCGATCGCCTTCGAGACGCACGCCCAAAAGCTCCAGCAGCTGAGTGCATTCGGCTTCAAGACCGCGAAGTTCGAACAGGCGCTCGGCGCCTCGGCGGTCGAGCGCCGCTACGAGGAGTTCCTCGCCCACCGCGACGACTTTCCGTTCGAGCTCGACGGCATGGTGGTCAAGCTCGATGAGTTGGCGCTGCGCGCTGCGCTCGGCGAGCTATCGCGCACGCCGCGCTGGGCCATTGCCTGGAAGTTCCCTGCGGTCGAAGAGGTAAGCGAGGTGCTCGCCATCGACGTTCAGGTGGGCCGCACTGGCAAGCTGACGCCCGTGGCCCGCATTCGGCCCGTGATGGTGGGTGGCGCCATGGTCTCGAACGCCACGCTGCACAACGAGGACGAGGTGCGGCGCAAGGACGTGCGCATCGGCGACAAGGTCTTTGTCCGGCGCGCGGGCGACGTGATCCCCGAGATCGTCGCGGTCATCGCCGACGAACGGACAGGCGACGAGCAGCCCTTCGTGTTTCCGGATCACTGTCCCGTGTGTGGCGCGACAGCGCCCAGGCCAGAGGGCGAGGTCGATCGCCGCTGCACGAACCTGTCGTGTCCAGCGCAGCTCGAAGGCCACATCGCGCACTTCGCGCAGCGCAACGCGATGGACATCCAGGGCCTCGGCGACAAGCTCATCGTCCAGCTCATCCAGGCTGAGGACGAACGCGTGCGAGTGCGATCGGTGGCCGATCTCTACCGCCTCGTCGAGAACGAAGACGCGCTCGCGGCGTTGCCTCGGATGGGCGTCAAGAGCGCGCAAAACCTCGTCAAGGCCATCGATGGCAGCAAGCAGGCCTCCTTGCGGCGCTTCATCTTCGCGCTCGGGATTCGGCACGTGGGTGAGGCAACGGCGCGCAACCTGGCCGCGCGCATTCGGAATCTCGACGAGCTCGCCACGATGGGCGTCGAGGCGCTCCAGACCGTCCCGGACATCGGCCCCGAGGTCGCCAGCGCCATCGTCCAGTTCTTTGCCGAGCCGCGAAACCGCGAGGTCATCGACGCGCTCAAGCTCAGAGGCATCGATCCGATCGACGAGCACCCGATGACAGGAGATCATCATCGAGATGCGCTTCGAGGTCCGTTCGCGGGCAAGCGCATCGTCCTGACTGGAACGCTCGACTCGATGAGTCGCGACGAGGCCAAGGCAGCCATCGAGGCGCGCGGCGGGACCGTCTCTTCGAGTGTGTCGGCCAAGACCTCGGTCGTCGTGGCGGGCGAGGAGGCGGGCAGCAAGCTGGACAAGGCGCGATCGCTCGGCGTGGAGATCATCGACGAGCGGCGATTCATTGAATTGCTGAATGAATCCGAATGATGTGAATTGGCAGGGGACTCGGATTCGATTCTTTTCCTCGAAGAGGAATGTCGTGTTCCTTGTGATTCTTATGAATCTGCTCATTCTAAATCTTGTATTCAGATGATTCATCGCAATGACGC
>JAISIF010000206.1 GCA_031262165.1 Myxococcales bacterium
CTCAGGCAGGCGCGGACATCATCGCGGTCATCCGCTCCACGGCGCAGTCGCTGCTCGACTACGTGCCGCACGGCGCCACGACCGAGGGCTTTGGCGGCACCTACGCGACCCAGGAGAACTTCCGCATCATGCGCGACGCGCTCGACGAGGAGTCGCGGCGCCTGGGCCGCTACATCCAGCTGACGAACTATTCGTCGGGCCTGTGCATGCCCGAGATCGCCTTCTGCGCGGCCTGGGAGCGGCTCGACATGCTCCTGAACGACGCGATGTATGGAATCCTGTTCCGCGACATCAACATGCGCCGGACGTTCGTGGACCAATACTTCTCACGCCGCATCGCCGCGCTCACCGGCATCATCATCAACACGGGCGAGGACAACTACGTGACCACGGCCGACGCCTTCGAGGCAGCACACACGGTCGTGGCCAGCGAGTTCATCAACGAGGCGTTCGCCCACCGTGCGGGCCTGGAGGACTGGCAGCTGGGCATTGGCCACGTCTACGAGCTCGACCCAGCGCTGCCGCAGACCTTCCTCTTGGAGCTCGCGCAGGCCCTGCTCGTGCGCCGCTGCTTCCCGGATGCCCCGCTCAAATACATGCCACCGACGAAGCACAAGACGGGCGACATCTTCTTCAGCCACGCCTACGACCTGATGGCCGACATCGTGGCCAAGTGGACGGGCCAGGGCATCCAACTGCTCGGCATGATGACCGAGGCCATGCACACGCCGCTGATGATGGACCGCTACATCGCGCTCAAGGGCGCCGATTACGTCTATCGAGCCTTCGACGGCATTGCCGACGAGGTGCAAATCCGACCGGACGGCAAGATCGCCGCGCGTGCCCAGCAGGTGTTTGGCGAGGCCCTCGAACTCCTCGAAGAAGTCTCAAAGAGTGGATTGATGGCAGCCATTGGTGCGGCCAAGTTCGGCGACATTGCCCGCACCGAGACGGGCGGAAAGGGTCTGGATGGCGTCGTCGAAAAGGCATCGGATTATTTCAATCCGCTGCTCGAAATCCTCGAAGACGTGAATCAACCGCGTATTGGGCGTCCAATGAATGGATGATGCTATTCATCGAAGGTCTTGTAGGGGCGCAGCGTGCTGCGCCCGCCTACCAAATAAAATGAATGGTCTCATTCTTTCTTGAAACCGCTGTAGATTAAAAAAACAAATTGTCATCTTGAGCTTCGAGTTGTCGAAGACAATTCGGAGTCGAAGGACCTTGATGGGGTCTGGCGAGACATCTCGAGATCGAAGAAAGAAATGATTCTCTCCAATTCATCCAACCGCGAAACACCTTCGTTCGGCCTATCGGCCTCACTTTGCTCGGAATGACAATTTTTATTGTTTCGAAAGTCGAGCCGTAGGGGCGGCCCCCCGTGGCCGCCCATTTCTCAAATAGAATAAATCGCCCCGTTCTTTTTTGAGTCCGCTGCAAAACAATCATCATCATGGTGGGCCGGATAACGAGCACCTCATCTCGAGGCGCATTCATCAAACAAGGAGCAGACAAGATGCAAAAATATCTCGCCGGATTGGCCGTCTCTGCCGCCTTTCTCGTGCCCTCGCTGAATGCCCACGCTGGCACCTGCGAATTCCAAAATCCCGAAGCGACACTCGAATACACGGGCATGGATGGTGGCTATGCACAGGTCAAGATGAGCCTGTCCGCGCCGATTCGCTGTGAGGATGAGGCGCCTTGCGAGACGGCTGCGAGCGTGGGGCTCGTTGGCGGAACCTGCACGACCCGAGGGGCCATGCTCGGTCTCGAATTCGAGAATCCTCAAGAATTCTCCTGCTCTGTCGATGATGCCAAGCTCTCACACGGCCAGTCCCCCGCCCCCGAAATCACCCTCGAACACACAGGAACGGTGACGCCGGGCCACCGCTACAAAGGCCGGTATGAGGCGGCGATGACCATCAACGGCTGTGAAGCGGACCCCAGCGCCAACTGGCAGAGCTACCCCGTCCGATGGACTGGCTCGACCGGCTACATCTCGATTCCTCCGGTCATCAACAGCATCCAGCTCTTCAGTTTTTCGGATTTCGAATTTCACAATCGTTTGGTCGTTGGTCAGAGCATCCAAATCATGCCGCAGATCAATGCGGTCAAACAGACCAACACCATCACCCTCATCGTGGAAGGACCGGGCATTCCGAAGCGCCGCATCGTCTTCTATGGCGATGGCAGCAGTGTCGCTGATGGCATCTCAGACATCATCCCAACCGAAGCGGGCACTCTGACCCTCTGGGTCGAAGTCTCCGGTGTGCGAGACGATGATGAGGAAGAGACCGAGGATTGGACGATCCTGAGCGCGCCTTTTTACATTCCCATCGCTACAGAGGCCTGCCCGGCCGAAGGGTCGACGATGGACCCGAATGCCAATTGCTCGGGTCAAACCCCAGGCAGCGACGCGGGAGCCGGGGGAGAGACGACGGATGAAGAAAAAGACGAATCCTCGGGCTGCTCTGCTGCGGGAACCGGGCTCTCATTGCTTGGCGTGATTCCTTTTGCGCTGCTCGGCTGGAAGAGGCGCAAACACCACAGCGATTTTCAGAATGATTGACACCATTCATTAAAGATTACGTAGACGGGCGGGCCCCGTGCCCGCCCATCGAAGGCCAAATGAATCGAATCAATCAAACGCGAGATCGATTTTATTTAGCGCCCAAACGAAGCAATCCAAGGTGGTCGTCGAATTTGATCGTCAATAGATAGCGGAGAATTTTCGAAGAGAATTCATTTATAACGTTTCCAGAAATGATTGACATGATTCATCAAGAATTCCGTAGGGGCGGGCCCCCGTGCCCGCCCGCTTCCCAAATGAAATGAATTGTCTCATTCTTTCTTGATCACAATCTATCAATACATTTGTGCTCAAACAGAATACTTTCGGAATTTCCCGAAAGCATTCTCTCCACCCATGACAATGAAGGGAATGACGCGATGAAAAAGAACAATCTGTTTTTGTCCGCACTCATGGCTTCGATGTTGTCGCTCACCCTTTTCGCTTGCTCCAGCGACGACTGCGAAAAGTGCCAGCCTTGCCAAGAGAGCGATGCTGGAACCTGCCCGAATCCCTCCGAGGACCCTGGCAACGATGTGATGGACGCCGGAAATGATGTTTTGGAATTGACCGACGCGGAAAAGGCCATCTGTGAGGAGATCTCGCCGAGCGTTCTCGAGCTGCTCGAAAGCGCTCTCAGCGATGCGTCCGAGGAGTTCGAAATCCACCCAGAAGACATCTACAGCGTGAATAAATGTGAAACACTCCTCACCAATCTTTCCTTCTGTGATGAAAAAACAATCACGCTTCTCAATTCATTGAAGGGCTATTTGAAAAATTGCGCCCCTGATGAAAAGCAATGCCAAGAAGAAGCCGATGCGAAAGAAGCTGAGTGTGATGCGATTCGAACGGGCTGTGAAACTGCTCGGATAGAATGCGAGGCGAACAATTCTGCGAATGAGCCCGATGCAACGGATGTCAATTGTTTCGCTGAATACACCACCTGTAATTCCGGCTATCAACCCTGTATGGATCAATATTATGACAAGAGGGATGAATGCGACGACACATCGAGTCTCTGTTTGAGGCAATACGATATTATGCAGAATGCCCTTCGCGCCTCTGTCTGCGTCGAGGACAATTATACGCCCGAAAGCACGCTCGAATCCTTCTGTGAGGAACAATACCAGGGCTGTGGACAGGAGAGCGCCACGAAGTGCGTCGATTATTTCGGTGGTCTTTTGAATAACGTCACAGGCGAAATGGCAGAATCCGGCATTCCGATCTCTCAAATCAACAGATTTGAGAATTCCGTTGCCAGCCTGGCCTCCTGCCTTTTGATCAATTTGGCGGAGCAGGAATTCCCAGCGGGTTCGACGGAAACGGCCGCCACGTGTTCAGACATCCTCTCTTTCGTCGATGCCATGACGAAGGAAAACCCAGAGGGACTCACGGAGGAGCAGCTCCAAGCCCTGATTCAGAAGCTCATCTCTCAGGCTCCGAATGCCATCTATGCGTGCTCGGATGAATTGCTTGGAGTGGGGGCTTCTTATGCGGATTTCGTGATCCAATAATTGACGACCTTTAATTTCGAATTTGGAGGGGCCCGGAAATTCCGAGCCCCTCTTTTTTATCTCCAAATATTTTCAAAAATGATTGATGCCATTCATCAAAGCTCTCGTAGGGGCGCAGCGTGCCTTTCCCGTCGAATCGAAAGATATAAAGACGTCATTATGAAAAGGAAACTTCCGACTTTGTCGGGGGATTCTATTGCTATGTTTTTTTATTCAACATTTCTAGTGTTTTCGAATAAACACTAAAATTATTTCAGATAAAAATTTGCAACAAAACGTTCCTCATGAACTTACGAACGTTCAGTTTGAAACACCTGAGTCGTTCATCGTTTCAAATAATGGGGACATTTCATGGAACGAATTCATATCGAGTTTCAGAGAGTTCAAACGTGGCTCTTTGCGGCGCCGCGTCTGAGGGCAATGGTCGGCGCCAATGCGCTCCTCGGAAAGTGCTTGCGCGGCGGGCTGGCAGAGTTGGCGCGCAAAAAAGAGTCTGGTTGGACGCTCGCTCCGCTCGAGGATGGCGAGCGCTATCCGACTGCCGACCCAGACGATCCCATCCGCGAGCACGACGACCCGGCTGCGGATGCAAAGGACGACTCCTTGGCCTCGGCCTCATCGAGCGCCCAGAGACGCGAGGACGACGACCCGGCTAGGGATGCAAAGGAGGGTATCCTTTCGCGCGATGGAGGCCACTTCGAGGCCCAGTTCGAGAGCGGTGCGAAGGACTTCGCCCAAGAGGCTGCTCGCTATCTGCGGAAGAATCTTCCGGGACTGCGCTTTCGAATCTCCATCGACCAAAAGCCGATCCTCCAGACTCAGACGCATCTCTCGACAGAGCTGCCCGTGCTGGCGCCCTGTGAGTGGACCGGGCGTGGACTCGCCTCTTGCTCAATCGAACAGGGTGATGAACGCCCTGCCGTCTCGCTCGACATCAAGGCGCGACATGACGAGGCCAAAAACACTGAAAACAGCACGGAAGACGGCACTGCCAAAGACATCGCAAGTCTGCTCAGCGCGAAGACGAAGCTCCAAAATCTCGATCGCGCCCAAGAGCTGAAGGAGCTGGTCGGCAACGGCTACCTCGCGCTCATCCATGCGGACGGCAACGGCGTTGGCAGCGGTCTCGGCCAAGGCAAGCCCGACCACGAGCGTGCGGCGTTCTTCCATCGCAATCGGGTCTTGCTCCGACGGGCGGTCGCGAAGGCCATCGACACGCACTGCCCCGATACCGGACGGGCGCCCCTCATCCCGCTGATGCTCGGCGGCGATGACCTCTTGCTGCTGGCCCGCGCGGAGATTGCGTTGCCCTTCATCGTCACCATGTGCGCGACGCTGGATGATCTTCAGAAGAACACTGACGGCTTCAAGCTCACGCTCGGTGTGGGCGTCGTGTTCGCCCCCTACACCGTCCCGATTTACCGACTGCACGAGGTCGCAGAGCAGCTCGCCAGCTCGGCAAAGCGCCGATTCCGCGGACTGAAGGGCAACGGCGAGCCCGATCGCTCCGTCGTCGATTGGGCGGTCTTCAGCACCGCCTGGGTCGATGATCCCGAGTTGGTGCGGCGACGCGACTGGCTGTGCGGCAAGGACAATGAACTTCGCGTGCTCTCGCAGCGTCCCGTCGATGTGCTCGGAGATGGGCTCGACTCGCTGCAAGGGCTCGTGAAGGGCGCAGAGAAGCTCGAGAACGCGCCTCGTTCTCAGCTGCGCTACCTCGTCGAACAGCTCTCGCGCGGTCGGACTCTCTCTGAGCTTACGTTCGCAGAACTCTCGAAAGAGGCGAGGGCTCCACTCGCTGAAGCGGGCATCGAGAACCCCTGGCGCCAGACATCGAACAGCGGGGCTTGGCTGACCTCGCTCCTCGACCTCGTCGAGGTCCTCGAAATCCCACGGCTTGGCCGCAAGACCGAGCCCACGGGACCCTCGACGGACAGCTCGACAACTCAAAAGGAGGTCCGCCCATGAGTGAGAAATGGGTTCGCAAGACACTGACCGCCGAGTTGCTCTCGGATGCGCACTTCGGTTCGGGATCGGGTGGAGATGGCATCGACGCACTCATCGCGCGGGACCGATATGACCGTCCTGTCATCTGGGCCTCTCATCTCGAAGGCGTGCTGCGGGATGCCCAAAGACGGCTGAAAGGCGATGAAGAGGCCAAGGCGTTCTTTGGGAAAGCAGGTGGCCAGCAGCAGAGCGCGATCTTCACCTCGCTCTACACAGAGGACTCGAAGAACCCAGAGCGTCACGTCTGGCGTTCAACGGCTCGAGCGTCCTTCGATAATCGGGCGCCGAAGGACGAGGCGCTGCGGGTCGTCGAATACGTGCCCAAGGGCACCCAGTTCGTCGGCAAGGTCGAGCTGCCTGAGAGCCAACTCGAGGCGCTCGAGAGACTCGTGAAGGAGGTCGATGGGCTGGGGAGTGGTCGATCGTCCGGATCGGGTCGCGTGAAGCTGTCGCTGTCCGACCGAGATCCTGCTCCCGCCTCGAATTCCGGGGTCACGCCTTCCGATCGGGAGGCAGCTGCACCGACGGGTCGCCTCGTCCTTCTCCTCAAGAATTGCGATCCGCTTTGCATCACGGCGACGGCGACGCCGGACAACTTGATCCCGAGTCTTGCCTTCATTCCCGGGCGCACCCTGCTCGGTGCCCTCGCCGCGTGGCTGATCAAGGAAGAATCTCGCGATGTTGCCTCGCTGCTCACCTCGGGGAAGGTCGCGGTGAGCGACGCACTTCCGTTGCCGAGTGCGCCACCGAATCTCGAGGACATGAATCTCGAGGAGATGGAGGTGCTCCCCGCGCCGCTCTCCCTCCAGAGCGAGAAGCCCAAGGGATCGGCCGATGAGCTGCCTTGGTGGGCCCAGCAGAGCACGCCAAAGAAGCGGCTCGATGCCTTGTTGGCCTCCGAAGCATCGACCTCCAAAGAAAAGCTGAAGCGTCCCGAGGATGACCTCTTTCTGTTTCGAGCGAACGAGGCCGAGGCGTGGGAGCCGTTCCGACCCGCTCGTCGCGTGCGGCTTCGCAATGGCAGGCCCGATCCCAAACAGGAGGACGCCTCACTCTTCGCCATCGAGCAGATCGTCGAGGAGACGCACTTTTTCGCGGAGCTTCAGGGGCCGGTCGAAGAGCTGAATCGGCTCGCCAAGAAGCTCGGGCCCGTGCTCGAAGGGCGCCGTTGGCTTCGCGTCGGACGCGCGGGTGCCCCTGTCGAAGTGGTGCGTCTGGCGTGGGTGGGCGAGCGTCCCGAGGCGAAGCTCGAGGAGACGATGTTGCTCACGCTCACCTCGGACTTGCTCGTGCGCGATGAGTTCCTGCGCTGGAGAACCTCGCTCGATGAGAAGTCGCTCAAGGAGCTGCTGGGCGACGACGTTCAGCTCGTGAATCAGACTCAGAACCAGCTTCAAGACGAAACGAGGATTCACGGTTTCAACGGCACCGCGCGCTTGTGGCGCATGCCTGCTGCGGCAATCCGACGAGGCTCCGTCTTCAAGATTTCTGGTTCGGGCATCGCGAAGCTCGCGGAGCGCGTCACCCAGAACAACTGGCTTGGCGAGCGAACGCATGAGGGTTTTGGGCGCTTCCGACTCGATGCGGCATTGCCAGGTGTGACGAACGAGATCGGCAAGAGCAATTCACCAAGTCCTGTTCCTGACGTCGACGAAGAGGCCATCGCCGCTGAGACGAAGTCGTGGTTCGCCAAACACGAATCGCTGGCGAGCTCCGGGAGCGGCAGTGAGCGCAAGCCGAGCCTCTCGCAGTGGAACGACCTCGTCGGTGACATCGAGCGTGGTGATGCGGGCGCACTCACGCGCCGCCTCATCCCGACGACGGCGGGCGGCAGGAGTTGGGAGCATCCAATCGCGAAGGAGATCTTGGTGAAGCTGGAGAAGGTCCCAGAAGACGAACGAAAGCTCTACGCACGCTTCTTCGTGCGCTGGCTTCGCGCCGAGATGCGCAAGAACAAGGAGGAGAAGCGATGACCACGAAGCTCACTCTGTTCACCGCCACCCTCGTTCAGGACTCGGCGCTCTCGGTTTCGGGATTCGATCGCGAGACCAGCTCTGACCAACCCTTCGCCATCGTCGATGGCGTTCCGACGCTCGTTGGACGTGGCCTCAAGGGCGCGGCTGTCTCGATGGCCAGACGCTTCTTCGACCCGCTGCCGCGTGCTGTCTCCGACGACATCAAGAATGGGGCACTGCGCCGCTCGGCTTGGGAATTCGCTGACGCGACCACGAGCCCGATCCCGAACAGCGCCCCTCATCCTTGCCTTCGTGCGGGCGTCGGCATTCGCCACAAGACCGGAGCCCGCGCAGAGAGTGTCCTCTACGATCGCGAGGTCATCCCCGCAGGCACGCGCTGGCAGCTCACCATCCGCGTCGATCGTTCGTATGCGCTCGATGACGACGAGTTCACACAGGCCGAGGGCATTCTTGGCTACGTGCTCGCTGAGCACTGGGCAAAGGAGCGCTGCTGGATCGGCGGTGGCGCTGCGCGCGGCCTCGGCTGGTGCCACCTCGAAGACCTCAAGGCATATCGCTTCGACGAGGCGGCCTACGAGACGTGGGTGAAGTCGGGGCGAAAGACATTGCCGACTGAGCTACAGGTCCCTGTTCCCATCTTCGAACCCACGCGCTCGTGGTGCTTCCGAACGCTCGATGTGGAGATCTCGTTCGGTGAATACCGGCCCACAGATTCCAGAGATTCCAATGAGGCGCCATGGGGCCTCGACATGTTGGCCGTCGGACCGCACGACACTGAGCGGGCCATGCAACCAACCGGTGACGGACAGTGGGCAAAGCCCTCGTGGGCGACGAACCAACAGACGCCCGACGTTCTGAGCACCGATCGCGCGCTGCTGATGGAAGGCAATCGTCCACTGCTCCCCGGTTCGAGTGTGCGCGGGCCGTTGCGTCATGCGTTCTCGCGACATGCGAACGAGCAAGCAGGTCGGCTCGTCGTGAAGGATCCGCACCTCCGTCAGGACGATGAGGGCGATGTTGGCAAGGATGATCCTGCGGAAGAGCCATTCGGCACAGTCAGGCAGAGCAGCCGCATCCTCATCCGCGACGCGCTCGCCAAAAACGAATGGTCTGCCGCCAAGCTGCACATGCACGCCGAGGACGAGTTTTCGGCGGGCTCCTACGGCAGCGCTAAACGAGATGCCGTGCGCCTGCTCAAGGGAACGTTCCCGGTGCGCATCGTCGTCGAGGGCGCAGATCCGAATGAGGTCGAGAAGCTCACGAAGCTCATCGATCGCCAGGTCGCGCTCGGTGCGCTGAGCCATCTGTTGATCGGCGGTCACAAGACGCGTGGTGCTGGTGCTGGGCACTGGCAGCCCAATGAGTGGACCAAGGTCGTGACCAAGGCTCGGGATTGGACGCAGCCGAACGAGCCGCAGCCGACGAATGAAGCTGATTCGAAGAGTCGAGACTTCATCGAACCCGAAAAGTCTGCCGATGCATGGGCACGGGTTCGCACCAAGACCGGCACGATCCCGAACGACGGGCCACTCACACTCGAATCCGCCACCAAGCTCGCGAAGGCAGCACTTGGTGAAAAGGTCGAGCAGCCCGTCGCGTGGTGGTGCGATCCAACCATCGACCTCGAGCTGCGCAAGGCACCCGCGACCTT
The DNA here is from genome assembly GCA_031262165.1 of Myxococcales bacterium. Lineage (GTDB taxonomy): Bacteria > Myxococcota > Myxococcia > Myxococcales > UBA5297 > UBA1203. The sequence goes on from JAISIF010000206.1 coordinate 9,718, forward strand.
CGGGCACGAGTGGCCGACTGAAGACAAAGGCAGGCTCCAGGTCGACGAGGTCGCGTTCTACGCAGAGCGCGCGGTCTGGCGGGCTGTCCGTATGTCGAGTGGAGCGCCTCGTTTCGTTCTCATCGAGGAGATCGACCCTCAGGAGATCGACGCGGCGTCGAAGCCTGTGCGTGTGGAGCAGACACCCGCTCGGCTGCACGGCTTCCAACGCTTCTCCTCGGCTGACACCGGCTCAGGGAAGGTGCTCCTGCGCGAATGGCACCGCAACGACGGGATCCTCGGTTTCACTCTCACCAAGCTGCAGGAGGAAGGCTGATGCCCGGCAAACCAGACAAGCAACATCGCATCCGCGTTCTCGCCGTCGACGGCAAGCCGCGTGACCAGAAAGAGCTCAACAACTTGAAGAGCAACCAGCTCAAGATGCCACACCTCGACATCGTCAGAACCAGCGTCGCCACCGAGCTCATCATCTGTGCCGCGAAGGACACGCACATCGATCAGGTGCGCGAGAAGCTTCAGGGCGCGAGGCTTGAGGAGATCGATGGTGGGGAAATAGCTATCCCAAAGTCCAATGCACCGAAGCCAGCTCCACAGAAGCAACAGCGCTGGCCCCAACAGCAACGTAGAGGCTTTCAGCAGCAACGCGTTCCGGGTGGGGCCTCAACAACCGGTTCGGCGAACAACGCGAAGCCTCTTCCTGGCAAGCCCTACGGTTTCGTTGAGCTCCCACAAAAGTTCGGGACGAAAGCGCCGATCTGGCACGATGGCACAAGCAGCAATGACCATCTCTCCGGCGAGATTCGCTTCGAACTCGAGACGCTCACGCCGCTCCTCGTCGGTTGGGAAAGGCAGATGCTCACGAAAAGCGATCAGCCTTGGACGATCCCTGTTCGAGAGGTGCCTCGCAGTAAGTGCGCTGAGTTCGTTCAAGCAGCTGCGTATGCCACCTATCCCGACGCCACTGATTCCAACGAACAGAAGCGGCAGAGGGAGCAGGAGAAGGTCGAGACAGCCCGCGCCGGATTCATCCAACGAGTTCAGGACCACATCGTTGACGTCCAGACTCAGAGCGCTGGCTGGAGCATCGATTCGAAATCCGTCCTCTGCCCGTTGCGTGCGCCGTGGGGAGAGCGCCCCGTCATCATTCCTGGTGACTCGTTGAAGGGCCTACTTCGACATGAGCTGGGTGCCCTTCTTGGCGCTCCGATGGAGCGAGTTGCTGAACGGTCCTACTCGTATCGACCGAACGCCAACTATCCGGACAATGCAGAGAATCGCTTCTTGGTTCCACGAATCGCGCGTGTGCTGAAATCAAAAGCGCTTCCTCTGGGGATCAGCGATCATCAGGCTCTCGTGCCGACGCACGTGACGCTGTTCCCTGAGGGGCTCGAGTACAACAAGAAGGCGAACAAGCTCGACTACCACTTCGATCGGCCAGGCGGCGCACCCTATCGAGGCGGACAAGGGGCTGGAGAGAAGCTCAACTCGAAGAAGCGAATCCACACTTCGCTCAAGGTTCTCTGTGAGGAAGAGCCGGGAACCTTCGAGGTGTCGCAGGCTGCTCAAAACGCCTACCTCGCGACCGTTCGCCATCTCGTCGATTTCGCCCACGGTCACTTCTCCGAGCGCCATCCCGACGCGAAAGAGCACGGGGCGAACGCGAGAAAGCGGATTCTTGACGCGGCAAAGACGGTGGTCTTCCAGCCCGGCGATCTCATCTGGGTCGAGTGGGACAAAGGGCAGAACCGCATCGTCTCGTTCGGTTGGCACTACTACTACCGCTGGGCCTACACCGACTCGGTCCGTAAGAAGGGCCTCAACCTGGAAGAGCGGTTTGGCCTCTTCCCGCATGAAAACGAACGTGCGCTGGACGCCGACGGAGCCCCGAGCAAGTTGTCATTGGTTCGGCGGCTCTTTGGCTACGTCGGCGACAACGAGGGCAGCGAGGGCATCGGCAAGGGCGACCACTCGCAGCTCATGGGTCGCGTCTTCGTCAATGCCGGGCTTGAGGTGGTCGACGACAACGACAGTGACGACAAGCGCTTCCTGAAGCCGACATTCCTCAAAGAGCTCGGCATGCCTCATCCGAGCGCGGTCGAGCACTACTTGAAGCAGCCGCATCATCCGAATCCGCGTCAGTCAGACAACGCCACGCTCGTGACCTACGGAGACGCTGCTGGCTACGACACGCCCGGCGAGTTGGCAGGCCGCAAGTTCTATCTGGATCGTCGGAATGCCCAAGCCGAGGACACCTCAGAGTCGAATAGGCAGAACGAACGCAGCACGCTCGCACTCGAGGCCTCGCAGCCGGGGCGCAGGTTCCGCTTCACCGTTCGCTTCCGCGATCTCGACTCTGAAGAACTGGCAGCAATTCTCGTCGCGCTCTGCCCTGACCAGTTCAAGGGAGTGCTCGAAGGCACGCATGGCGACGGCTACTGCTCGAAGCTCGGCTACGCGCGTCCTCTGGGCTGGGGCAGCGTGTGCATCAAGGCCAAGCAGCTCCTTTTCCTCGACGAGGAGAAAGACAATGCGCCGACCCTGAAGCTAGAGCCTGATCTCGAAGCGTGGGTGAAGACGAATCCCTGGAAGACCGCAACGCAAGTCGACTGCTGGCTCGCTATCCATCGTCGCAACCATCCAGAGGCGGCGGACTACCCTCGCGACGAGAACGGGCAGATCTTCAAGTTCCACTCAAACCTACGCTCCGAACACTCGCGCAATCGTCGTTACAGGAAGGGAGATGCTCAATGAGGACGCTGCTTGTCATGACCACAGGCCAGACCGATGTGCAGATCGTCGTGAACGACCAGCGCAAAAAGCTCGACGGCAACATCTGCGGAAAACTGCACGACGAGATCGGAACGCGCTCGTGGTCGGTGGTCGATACGCCGAGCACTCGGATCCGCGACTTCATCAAGGAGCTTCCCGAGGGCGACCTGACGCTCTGCACGCCCAAGCTCGACGCAGTCCTCGCTTACCTCCCTGACGAAAATGCCCAGCAGCTCTCGGCGCTCATCTTCGAGACGAATCGACCGGACGAGAAAGATCCTCGGAGGGCAGGGGAGGTGATGGAGCAGCGCCTGCGCGATCGTAGGGTCAGCCAGGTGACGCGCGAGCCGTTTCTGAGCGGCGATGATCGACTCGAAGACCCGACAAACGACGAAGACGCCGTAGTTCGACGCGACATCGTCGCCAAGCTCTCGAGTGCCATCGAGAACCAGATCGGGCCGCTCACAAAGGGCGATCAGGTCTTCGTGGCCACAACCGGCGGCCTTGCTGCGGCCAACGAGCTCATCAACGAACTGGTTCGGCTGCATTCCGTAAATGGACCGAGGGTCACCTCGCTCGAGGTGCCTGAGTCCAAGGGGGAGAAGTCCGAAGAGCGCGCCGTTCCCGAGAAGTTCCACCCGGCCTCGGGCTTTCGCGCGCGCTGGCATGCGCTCGAGCTCATCGAGAAGGGCAGCCTGCTCGGCGCGTGGGGTGCGGTCAGCCACCTCAAGGGCGAGCCTGGTCAAGACTGGACGAAGGTCGTCGAATCGCTCGCGCTCTTCGCCTCATCGATGCCTCTGCCAGACGACTGCGAACTCAAAGTGTTGCGTCACCCGAAGATGGCAGTGCGCGCCGCGCTTCGTGTCGAACTGGCCCTGCGTGCGGAGGACATCCCCAGGGCCGTTCACGGCACCGTGGCGTTCTTCGAGGCAGCGCTGTGGGATTGGCTGCGCAAACGAGACTTCGCCACTGACGATGGAGCGGCGGGCAGCATCCAAACGGGATTCACGTTCCAAGCGTCGCAGCCGGACAAGACGCGCTTCCGTTTCCGAAAGAAAGACAACGTGTGGCGTATCGACGACTTCAACGCTGGCATTCAGGCGTGGCTGCCCATTCTCGCAAAACCGGCGTTGTGGGCCCTCTGGAAGGCTCTGACCGACGACATCCGCGACCTTCGCAACGACGTCGCCCACAACGAGCCCACCCCAGAGCTCATGCAGGCGGCTTGCGAACAAATGCAGAGCGCCGGTCTTTGGTCGAAGTCGGATCCAGCGACTTTCGTGAGACAGCCCTTGGTCCAAGACGTCCTGAAGGAGATGGACGTGAATGCGCCAGAGGCGCTGCTCCAAGAGCTATTGGAAGAGGTTCGGGCTCGCCTCGTCATGGCATCGACAAGTCCACCCCAACAAAATCCATAGACAGGCTGTCATTCGGAGCTTCGAGTCGTCGAAGACGATTCGGCGTCAAAGCTCCTTGCTGGGGTAAGGCGAGAGATGTCGAAATCATCCGATAGCCTGCGTCCGCGCAAACACCCAAAAGGCTCGGATATTCACTCAATGCCTTCTGAAATACTTGTCCACCCTTTCTTTAAAGATGGGTTCAACCGCTTGCCATTGTGCGTCCGTCAAATCTGTAGAGTAACTCAAACAAAATGTTCTCCATGCTCAGGTGTATTGAAGAGACGCCCATCTATATCAGGATGAGAGGGGAGGGGACAGGCATGAATACAGCTTCTGATTTCGTGCAATCGATCTTCGGAGTCCCAATTCATTGCCGACAGATGCGGCATCGAGGTCATATTGCCGTGTACGTCGTGGATATAGTTTTCGATTTGGTTGAAGCCATCGCCGATTCGGGTTCAGGTGAGGCAATTGTTGGTTTTTTTTCGACTCAATCAGGCTTTCTTCTTCGCAATCGTAATGTCGGGTCAGCCTTCGCCACGAGCGCGCGGAGCTTCATTCCCGCTTTGATGTTACATTCTTAATTGCCGTAATGATTAGTAAAGCCACAATACTCAGAAGAGGGGGGATACTCCATAAAATGCATGAACTGACAAACACAAATGCCGAAACTATAAAGAACCGACTATCTCTGGAAATCAACGTAGCAATTACGCCTAAAATGGCCATTAACCAACCAATGCCAACCAAAATAAGCAAGAAGCGCTCTGTAAACAATTCGATTGTCGGAATGAAAAATAAAATAACTGAGACTGAAATAAATAAGACAGAGATGACCACAAGTTGTTTGTATCCAAAAAATGCAGAAATAACTCCTCCAGAAGCTAGCAACCAATAAATAACTCCTATCGCGCAGAGGATAGGAACTGATTCTATTTTTTTTAGAAATTTCATCAACAAGCGCCTCCAAAGTTATTTTTCAGAATTTCAACTTCTAGGGTGTCGGATGTTTTTGATTAAAACATTTTGTTGTTCCCTCTGAAATTGGTGATAGAAGTTTCAATGCGATGAACTGGTGTTTAAAGCTGATTTCCTAAATTTCGCCGGAGCACGCAGTGCCAGACTCAATGCTGAGCTGATACCAATATCAGCTCCATAGATAACAGCCTGATTGATAGCTGGTCTCGTTCTAGTGAAAATACCTGTCGAAAGATTAAGCGTTCCTGCGCCTGAAGAGTAATGAAACCCCGGCAACACCGGGAGTTTTTCTATTAAAATAAACAGATCCATTGAGCCACTGTCAAAAAGTTCTCAGCCCCACAATAGCCGGAGTTTGGAATACACCTATTGCCGCTTCTAGAATTGAAATAGAGGCTGTAGTCTTGCTTTGACGCTACAGCTTTGAAAACCATTCATCGCTCTGGAATTCTTTTGGTATGGCATCCGTCCATGGGTCAATTTCTCTCTCTTTCAATTCCTCGAGCCATCTGTCACGCATGGATGGTGGGAGTTTAGTTCCACACCATGGGCAGAATTGAATTTCAACGATTGATGAACCACCGTCATGAACAAGAATACCATACTCATTGAATTTTGATAGATAGCCGACCAAAACATCAGGGCATTGGCTCCTATCTATGTGCCTCTCACATTCCTTCTCTAGCTCAGTTGCCATTCGGTCGCAGCAAAACTTGCTCATTTGCTTCCTCACATATTTATTTTACGCCCAGGGACAGCAGGTTTATAAATTTCGCCTGTGATCGGATTCCTCGAGCCAAGATGTTTTCCTTTCACAGTATACACCTTGCTGTCATTGTAATGAATTCGCCTTTTTGAAGCTCGCCGCCCTTCCTTCGCGGAGCTTCATTCTCGATTTGATATTACAGTATTTACAACATGAAGCATAGCAATCTCATCGCCTAAATTTTCGACAGCACACCATACCTGCAGTAAGCCTTCTACCGGCTTTGGGGGGTGTTTTTCAATTGTAGTCAAGAATCACAGTAAGCAGCATTCGGTCGTTTATCGCTAGCTGCGAAGTATGAGTGTCTACAATATTAATCAAAGCATATGCTTCACTAAG
>JAISIF010000212.1 GCA_031262165.1 Myxococcales bacterium
GACACGAGCGCACCCTTTGGACCGCTCTTCCTCGGCAACTTCAGCGCTGAAGCCCGATCAAATTCCAGTAGGCCAACGACCCGACGAACGCCCCTCCCACAATCAAGAGCGCAGTCCGATGGATCCGCGTCGTGGCGCCACCTGTTCAGAGTGTGAAAACGACGGGGGCCGCTGAAGAGCAGAGGGTCGATGGGGGAAAAAGATAAAAGATAAAGGGGAAAAGCGGCACATTGTGACGGATCTATTGGGAAATATATTGGCTGTGGTTGTTCACGCGGCAAATCTCCATGATACGATGCAGGGTGGAACAATATTTCAGAAGGCATTGAGTGAATATTCAAATCTTTTGGGCGTTTGCGCGGATGCGGGCTATCGGAAAACATTCGAGAATGCCGTCAAGAGTTTAGGATTGAAGGTCGAAATATCTGAGTGAATAAAACATGAATTTGAAATACTGCCCAAGCATCGGCGTGTCGAACGAACATTTTCATGGTTGAACAATTACAGAAGATTAGCCAAGGATTATGAGATCACGACGACTTCCGAGGAGAGCTATGTGGAAATCTCGTGTATCGCACTTCTCTTGAGACGGCTGTTCAAGGCTTGCATACAGGTTCTAAAACTGAAAAATCCAATCCATGGACGAGCGGGGCGAAGGGATAAAGGTATTCTACAATCGGCAGCGATTGTATTCGACGCTGGGGTATGTCAGCCCTGCAAAGTTTGAAAGAGCGTTTGAAAAACGTGTCAACCGGATGGACCGGGAGGCACTAATCGCTTACAGCGGTTTCAAAAAAGAATGACGCATTCCTCAAAGAGAGACAGAAGGCTCAAGTTGGTGTCAAACTTTCCTGAAACCGCTGTAACAAACTGTCCATCCGAAATGGATCAGGGTCAATACCCAGCGGAGGAAACTGAAGTAATAGAATTTGCCCGGGGGGGGGGGGGGATTCTATTACTTATCACAACTATCCTCTGAATTGGTTGCAATAGGCAAAGTCGCGTTACAGCGGTTTCAGGAAAGGTTGACACCCATTTTGAGTCCATTTGAAACCGCTGTCATGAGATCGTGAACATTAGTATCCTTAGCAATTTTCTTTAGAACATTTTCCCAGACATCTCTTAGGTGTTCCATCTCTAGACCTTGAGCTTCAATCTCAAGCTCCTCACCCTCGTTTGTTTTCACTCGCAACTTAAAAGAGCTTTGCCTGTTTATCAGGGCAATAATAATACTGGCTATTGCGGGAATCAGCGCAGGCGTCAGAGTCACTAACAATTGAGAGAGTTGGACAGCGTTGCAGAACCCAAGAGGCGCATTGATCAGACCACACCGATTTTCTCCTAAGCCCCCCCTGGCAAGAATATGAGGATAGTTTTTCAGAATTTCTTTAAAATAGTTGTCAAACTCCGACGAATATTCAATTTTGATTTCTGTCATAACAATATCCCTTGCCCGAGATTCCTCTCGGCGAACAGTTTGGTTAAGCAACTAACGCCTCCCGGCCCATCCGTTCGGCGTTTTCTTTAAACTCCGCGAGGATAATATAGTCAAGCATCGAATACAAATTCTGAGCAAATAAAATATGAATTCAAAATACTGCCCAAGCATCGGCGTGTCGAACGAACATTTTCATGGCTGAATAATTATAGAAGATTAGCCAAGGATTATGAGCTCACAACGACTTCCGAGGAGAGCTATGTAGAGATCTCGTATATCTCGCTCCTCTTGAGACGGCTGTTCAAGGTTTGAATGCAGGTTCTTGAATCCCATCTCGCATGTCGATGTTTTGTAGAGGCGCGATTAATTAATCACGTCCTCTATTTTATGTGAATGAATCGAAACGGGCGCGATGAATCGCGCCCCTACTGTGAATTGATAATTAAAATCATAATCCACGACCAATATTTTGTATTTCTTGAATCCCATCCCGCATGTCGATTTTTTGTAGGGGCGCGATTAATTAATCACGTCCCTACGATTTAATTCGTTAATTCGAATTCGATGCTTCAGGACTCCGCGATGACCGGCTCGGTCCAAACGCCCGTCGTCAGGTAGTCGTCGATGGAGCGCGCCGCTGCCCGCCCAGCGCCCATGGCCAGGATGACCGTGGCCGCGCCGAGCACGATGTCACCACCGGCCCACACGCCCTTCATCGTGGTCTTGCCGGTGCCCTCCTCCGCCAGGATGTTGCCGCGCCGCTTCGTCTTGATGCCGGGCGTGGTGCGCGGGACGAGCGGGTTCGGGCCATTGCCGATGGCCACCACGACCGTGTCCACGGGCAGCTCGACGATCTCGCCGGTCGGCATGGGGCGGCGTCGACCGCTCGCGTCGGGCTCGCCGAGCGCCATCGCCTCCAACTTGGCTTGGCGAACGCGGCCCGATTCGTCTCCCTCGTAGGCGATTGGGTTGTGGAGCAGCATAAATTCGATGCCCTCTTCCTCGGCGTGGTGGATCTCCTCCACGCGCGCTGGCATCTCGGCACGGGCGCGCCGATAGACGAGATAGACGTGCTCGGCGCCGAGCCGCTTGGCCGTGCGTGCCGCGTCCATGGCCACGTTGCCGCCTCCCACGACCGCGACGCGCTTGCTCTTGGCGATGGGTGTGTCTGCGAAGGGGAACTGGTAGGCACGCATGAGATTGACACGCGTCAGATATTCGTTCGCCGAATACACGCCGTTCAGGTTCTCGCCGGGCAGGTTCATGAAGGTGGGCAGGCCGGCGCCCGTTGCCACGAACAGTGCGTCGTGCGTCTCGAGCAGCTCGTCCACGCCGATGGTCTGACCGATGACCACGCTCGTGTGGATGCGCACGCCCGCCTTTTCGAGCGCCTTGACCTCGGCATCGACGATGGCCTTGGGCAGCCTAAACTCGGGGATGCCATAGACGAGCACGCCACCTGGCCGGTGCAGCGCCTCGTAGATGTCCACCTCGTGGCCCATGCGCACGAGATCGGCGGCGGCTGTCAGACCAGCTGGGCCAGCCCCCACGATCGCGACTTTTTTGTGCGTCTTCTGAGGGGCTTCGATGATCGCCGAGGAGCCCTGCGTTCGCTCCCAGTCAGCCAAAAAGCGCTCGACGCGACCGATGGCCACGCTCTCGCCTTTCTTGCCGAGTGTGCAGAGCTTCTCACACTGCACCTCCTGAGGGCAGACGCGGCCCGTGACGGCTGGCAGCGCGTTGTCGCCCTTGATGATGCGGATGGCGGCAGCGAAGTCGCCCTCGGCGACCTTGGTCATGAACTGAGGGATGCGGACCATGACCGGGCAGCCATCGCGACACGGCTGGTTTTTGCAGTTCAGGCAGCGCAGCGCTTCGAGTCGGGCAGCGAGCGGCGTGAGGCCAAAGTTGACCTCGTCGAAATTGGTGGCGCGGACCTCGGGCGCCTGCTCGGGCATGCTCTGGCGCGGGATGGCCATGCGCTGCTTGGGTGTGAGCGCTGGCGCGCCGTGTTCGGGCAAATCGATGTCGATGGGGTTGGCGGGGGTGGTCATGGATGCCTCGGGCGTAGGGGCGGCCCCCTGTGGCCACCCTGTCGAACGTCGAACACGAAGATCGAACGACAGAAACACGATGGGCAGGCACAGGGTCCTGCCCCTCCGAATTCGATTTGGCGATCCTCAGGTGTCATCCGCAAGTCGCAAGAGCTTGCAGGTCTTGGGATCGCGCGTGTGTGACTCGACGAATGTCTCGTGACTCGACTTCTCCTCGCCCGCATAGAAGCGCTGCCGACGCACCAGCTCGTCGAAATCGACCTTGTGGCCGTCGAACTCCGGGCCGTCCACGCAAACGAACTTGGTCTCACCGCCCACACTCACGCGGCAGCCGCCGCACATGCCCGTGCCGTCAATCATGATTGGGTTGAGGCTGACCATCGTCGGGATGCCGAGCTCGCGCGTGAGGTTGGAGACGGCGCGCATCATGGGCACTGGGCCGATCGCTACCACGAGATCGATCTTGCCCTTTTCTGCCTCGGCCTTGACCGCGTCCGTGACAAAGCCCTTGGCGCCGTAAGAGCCATCGTCGGTCATGACAACGAGGCGGCTGCTCGCGGCGCGCATCTCGTCCTCCATGATGATCAGCTCCTTGGTGCGCGCACCGATGACGGCGATGACCTCGTTGCCTGCGGCCTTCATGGCCTGTGCAATGGGGTGGACCGGCGCGACGCCGATGCCGCCACCGACCACGACCACTCGACCGTATTTTTCGATGTGCGTGGGCGTGCCGAGTGGACCGACGAGGTCGGCGATCTTCATCCCTGGTTCGAGCGCGCGCGCCATCTCGGCGGTCGTCCGTCCGACCTCTTGGACGACGAGCGTCACCGTCCCTCGATTCGAATCCGCATCGGCGATGGTCAGCGGGATGCGCTCGCCACCCTCGCCCGTGCGGACGATGACGAACTGACCGGGCTTGCGACGCCGCGCGATGTCGGGCGCGCGGAACACGTAGCGGTGGACTTTGGGGGCGAGCTCTTTTTTGTCGAGCAGGGTTCCGGTGGGCTGCTGGTTGTCGTTCATGGCGGTCTCCTCTTCCCTGGATTCGGTCGCCTGAGATGTCAGGGGCCAGAAGGGCGGGCGCCTTTAACAGCCCGGGAAAAAGAGGGAAACTCGATTGCCGAATAGGCACAAAAAATCCCCGCTCGGGTCGTCCGAGCGGGGATTTTCATTCAAGGCCTGTCTTTAGGATTTATCCCTCAATTATCCCGTCGCCTCGCTTGTCCGTGAAATGCCAGCCTTCGTTAATTTACGGACAAACATTGGCCAGAGAGGAACCATTGCGCGGCTTTTGGGTCGTCCCATTCTGAATGACCATCTCTTTAATCAATGAATTGGCACAGCCTGAATGATCATAGAGCCAATTCGAGGGCCCCAACTGCGCCGTGTGAGGTGTCGCGCAATACGACCCGCCATAGACGGCCAGAAGGCCCGCTTCGGTTGGGCATTGGCCAGTCGGGGTGACATCGGGTGGCGCGATGAAGACTTTGGCGGCATCCGCACCGAATTTCAGCGCCGCGGATCCCATCTCGAGATTGGGGCGAGGAATGTATTTGGCGCGCTCGGTCGCCGACATCTGCTCAATCTCTTGATCCGTCTTTCCAAGCGAGTCGCCGAGAAGGAAGTATCTGCCAGCGGCGACCTTCGTATTGGCCGGCACGACCCTGGTCCTCTTCTGCCAGACGGTCGAAGTGAGCGATTGCCCGACGAAGACGGTCCATCCCGAAATATCGACCTCGGTATTTCCCTGATTGTGCAGCTCGATGAAATCCTGATTGAGCGGCGCGTTGCTGCTGCCACCGCCACCATAGACGCCCGTGATCACGAGACTTCCGGTCGGGGCGACGCAATTCCCGTCGTCGATCTCAATCTGGAATGGACCGCGATCGTATTTGTGGGACGCCCAATCGCCGCCATCGACCACCACATAATAGGTCGTGCCCGAGGTGGCGTTGAATGTGAGGGACTCAGCCTCGCCATAGCTGCCCGAGTCGCTCAGCTTGATTGCCGTGCGGCTGCTCAGCGACGAGACCACGTAGAGGACCAGGTCGTAGTCCTCGTCGTTCCAGGGTGTGGCCGAGATTGTCACTGGGCCTGTCGTGGCCGCGGTGAACGCATAGACCACCTCGGGCGCGGTGTAGCTGTAACTCGTGAAGCCCTCGCCCAGGGACATGATGCTCGTCGCGCTGTTCGCCGAGGTGTCGCCCTGGGTCGGGGTGCAGGCCGCGAGCGGCGAGGCCGCGGGCGGGGCTTCGCATGTCTGCTGCAGATACGTGCCGTTGCCGCTGCCGCCGATGCTGCCGATGCAGAGCTCTCCACTTTCGCAGGCAGAGCACGTCACGGTCTTCACCTGCCCGCACGAGTCCTTGCCCGAGGCCGTTCCGCATTCGGAGTGGTAGCGCTCGCAGAAGGCCGCATCCGTCTCCTCGTTCGGCGTGCAGTCCTGCTTCACGCATCGGAGCGTGGTGGAGTCGCACGCGAAGCCGTCGGCGCAGGGGTCGGGATTCACCTCATTGCCACCGCAGCTCACCATGACCTTGCCACCGCAGCCGTCGTCGCGCTCGATGGGGCCACCGCACTCCCAGTAAGTCGGCGGCTGATGGCAGTAGTGGGCATAGGCCGTGTTCGAGTTGAGCGGGATGCAGCCTTCGACGCACGTGTTCTGGCTGTCGCAGCTCAGCCCCTCGCCACAGCTGCCACAGTTGACGTTCAGGAACACGCCGCAGCCATTATCCACGATGATTGTGCCGCACTCGGCTTGCTCGTTGCCCGTGCCGCACTTCAGGGACTGGGCCTGCTCCATGGTGAGCGTCGGCACGCAGCTGCCGTCGTCGTCCTGGCAGGTGTTGCTCGCGTCGCAGTATTGGCCCTGAGCGCAGCCACCGCAGTGGAGGTTCAAGGGGCGACCGCAACCGTCGTCCAAGGTGGTCGGGCCACACTCGGCCTGGCCCGCGCCCGTGCCGCACTCCTGGGCCTCGGCTTGCGCCACGGTGAGCGTCGGCACGCAGCTGCCGTCGTCGTCCTGGCAGGTGTTGCTCGCGTCGCAGTATTGGCCCTGGCCGCAGCTCGGACAGGTGATCGAGAGCTGGTCACCACAGCCGTCGTCCACTTCGATCGTGCCGCACTCGGCTTGCTCGTCGCCCGTGCCGCAATGGCGCGCGAGGGCCTGCTCCTGAGTGAAGGGGGTGCATGTCGAGACGCCCGTATCAGGCTTGTCGGAGCCCTTGGGCTCGTCGTCGCCACAGGCAATGAGGAGGGGCGCGGTGAACAGACACAGCGAACAGATGAGGAGCAGTCGTCGCTTCATAGAGAACCTCTCGAAAGACGCCGATCGAGATGAGGGGCGTGGGGAAAAGAGCGCGGCCTCTTAGGCAGATGTCATTTTTTTCAAAAGGGCATCTTTCATGAGGGGCAGGGCAATCGAATTCTCGATTTGCCTGACACGACCACGCCCTCGAATCGGTGCGCCACCTCCCTCAAAATCGGCGAAGCCGACAGGGGGCGTCGTTGCGGGGTGGATCATTAGAACTCGATTGAGAACTCGATTGCCCTGTCATGAGGAGCGAGGCGACCTTCGTTCTCGATTCACCTGACGCGATCAGGCCCGTCGGTCCCCCTCGCGTTCAGTAGCGCGACCACCCCATCGTCCATAGCATTGGTCGATGCGCGTGCTCTATCTAGAGGGCGATAGGGTGGCCATGCGCTACCTCTCGGGGACGTTCCACAAGATGGGCGTCGATCACCGCGCCATCCTTCCCGGAGAGCCACTCCCCCGCTCGCTCAGTGATTTTCAGGCTGTCGTCATCTCGAACTACCCCCGCCTCCTGCTCCAGGAGCTCGAGCCGCTGATCGTGCAGGCGAGCGCTCAGGCCGGGGCAGGCCTGCTCATGGCCGGTGGGCCCAATTCGTTCGGGCGCGGCGGCTATGCGGACAGTGCGCTCGCGGCGCTCTTGCCGGTCGAGCTCACGCAGGGCGACGATCGCGTCCGCGCCGCGGGCGGCGTGTTCCTCGAGGTGAAACTGCCGCACCACCCGCTCCTGCGCGGCCTCGATCTGCGCGAGCCGCTGACCATCGTCGGCCACAACCGCTTCCAGCGATGCGCGCTGTCGAGCGAGATCCTGTGCGGCCGCGCGTTCGAACGACGGGGACGATCGGGGTGGCAGGTGTCGGAGGAAAGCCTGCCCATGCTGGTCGTCCGCGAATCGGTGGACGGGGCCATGGGCCGCGGCGCGGCGCTCGCGACGAGCTTCGGACCACCCTGGAGCGGCGGCCTGACCGAGTGGGGGGCGACCAGGCACCGCCTCGCGATCGATGCCCAAGCCCATCTGGAAGTCGGCGAAGGCTACGCGGTGTTCGTCCTCAACCTGATGCGCTGGCTCTGTGGCGAGAAGGTGCTCTTCCGAGGCCACGAGGGGTGGGGTGAGTTGCCCGAGGAGTTCCTCGCCGACGGCGCGCCGGTCGTTCGGGCAAAGGGGCGCTGAGGAGGTTCGAGCGAAGAGCGACGGACGCCCTTCGACACGCGCCCTCTGCTTCCCGTTCGAAGCAGATCCCAAGCCCCCCTCTCCTCTCCAGTGAACGAGAGCAGGCACGCCAGCTTCACTGGCTGGCATCGTGGCGTTTATCGCCCATGAGCCGCCGCTCCAGCGCCCAGAAGCCCGCCGAGAAGAGCCCGCCAATCAGCATCGTCTGGACGAAGATCACGGCGAGGGTCAGGCTCGCGAGCAGGCAGCGGTTCCAGAAGGGCGTGAGCATGCCGGTCGCGGTCTGGAGGACGTAGAGATCGATGAATCCCGTCAAGCGCATGAGGGCGATGGGCAGCCCATCGAGGAAGTGCTGGAGCTTCACACCCGACGGGAAGCCGCCCATGCGCAGCAGCTCGGACAGGATGCCCAGGCCCAGGTAGCCCAGGCAGATCCAGAAGGACTGGCGCAGGACGATTCCGAGCAGCGCTCTCATGGTGCGCGGCGCGCCCAGCTCACGTCCGGGACCACCGCCACCATCTCTGGCTTTGCCAGCAGCGAGGCCTGGCTCCGAATCGTCGAGCGCGCTCACTTGGATCTCTTGGACGGCAAGCTCTTCTTGGAGCCCTGGGAAGAGGACTTCGCCGACTTGCCAGCCCTGTTGGCGGGCGCGGGCTTTGGTTTGGGCTTGGCCTTGGCCTTGTTGGTGACGGCGAAAGGCGTTCCCTGCACTGGCGAACGCGCCGCCTGTGTCAGTTGGGTGAGCGCCCGCTCTGCTTCGAGGTGGGAGCCGTTGCGCTCGAGCGCGCGCTCGAGGTGGTCGCGCGCCTTCTCGGCATTCCCCGCCTTGGCCTCCAGGCGTCCCAAGAGGCAGAGGCTCTCGAAGTCGAGTGGGTCCTTGGCGGCAGCGGCAAGCAGGGCCGCGCGGGCCTCGTCCAGCTTGCCTTGCTTCGACAGGAGGCGGCCCTTTGCCCACTGTGCGAGCGGCCACCAGCGGTTGTTCGGCTTGATGCCCGAGAGCAGTTCCAGCGAGCGCTCCAGCTTGTCGGCGGGCGCTGTCTCGGCGTCGATGAGCGCCAGATAGATGGCAGCTTGGAGCGGCATGTTCTGGCCAGCGGGCGCCGTCGCGAGCAGCGCCTCGTAGGCCTTCTGGGGCCGGTTCAACTCGTAGAGCGCGATGCCCTTGAGGATCGCGAGATCGCGGACACCCTTCGAGGCCTCCGCGATCTTGAGCGCCTCCTGGGCCTGGCCGAGCGCGATCAGCGCGCGCACGTGGAGAAGCCGCGCCTGAGGCGAACGCTTCGTGAGCCGCGCGAGGCGCTCGGCAGCCGCGCCATAGTCGCCCGCGCGCATGTGCGCCTGAGCGAGCGCGATCTGAAATTCGATGGCGGTGCGCTCCGATGAGCTGGCCTCACCGCGCGTCAGGAGAGCGATGGCCTCCTTGGTCTGGCCGAGCCGCGTGCGCAGCTGCCCCTCGACGAGATCGAGCGCGGAGACGAGCGCGGCGGGCCAGGCTGCATTCGGAGAGCGCGCGGCGGCCTCGTAGAGCTCGCGCGCCCTGTGGAGGAGGTCGAGGTGGCGCTGGTCGCTCTCGGTCGTCTGATCCGTGCGGGCGAGCGCCGCCTGGAGCAGGCCTGTGAGCGCGCCCACGTGCTCGGGCGAGACCTGCCGAGCGCGATCGAACATGTCGTAGGCCTGCTCAGGCTCGGCGCGCTGATCGGCGAGGTTCGGGGTCAGGAGGTTGTCTCCCAGCGCGAGCAGCGTCTCGACGTGCGATGGGTCCTCCGTCAGCGAGCGCTTGAGGTGATCGCTCGCCGCATCGAGCTTCTTCTGGCCGATGGCGCGCTGGGCCAAGAGGAGGTGGGCCTCGGCGCGCTCGAAACCAGCGCCGAGCTTGCTCAGGTCGAGCTTGGCGAGCCGTGCCAGCGCCTTGCTCTTGGCGGGCTTCGGGGGCTCACCGTCATTGCCTTCGAGCCGATAGGCGATGGCCAACGCCAGGCCAGGCACGCCCGCAGCCGTGGCCTCTGGCAACGCCTCGACCAGGGCGCGATCTTCCGCACGCCCGCCAAAGCGGTGGAACAACGCGGCTCCGGCAAACGCGCGGATGATCTGGGCCTCGGCATCCGTCGGATATTCCTCGAGCAGGCGCTCCGAGAGCTCGATGGCGTCGCGGTAGGCCTGTGGCGTCGCCAACGGCAGCGCGCGCCAGGCCTGCGTGCGCCACTGCTCGACGCGCTCGCCCTGGGTCTCCTTCGAGATGTTCCGGTAGATCAGGCTGCCGACCACGCTCACGAGCGCGATCACCACGGCGGCGGCGAGCTTGATCCAATGGCGTTGCAGGAAGGAGGGGGGCGGCTGGGTCAGGAGCTTGGCGCGCAGCTCACGCTCGTATTCGCGGGCGATCTCTTCGGCCGTCTCGGTCGCCACGACCACGCTGGGCATGTGGGCTGGCCGAGGGGGCGCGGACAGGATGGCCTCTTCCGGGAGATCGGCGAACAGGCCCGAGGGGCGTTGGCCGACCGACGGGAGCGGTGGGGGCGCTGGCGTCGATGTCGAGCCCAATCCCGCTGGGGCCTTTGGCGGCAGCGGTGGCGGCGTGAGGGTGAGGCTGGCGTGCGTCTCCTCTGCCTCCTCGATTGAAGCGTCCTGCGAGGCGTCCTGGAGATCGATGAGCTCGGGGGGTGGGGGCGAGACATCCTCGATGAACTCTCCGAGCGCGGCCTCGGTCCGTGTGCCTGCGCTGTCCATCGCCACCGGACGCGCGCAGATGGGCGCAGGCGCGGTCTTGCGCTCTGCCAGCGCGGCGGCATCTTCGGGCGTGAGCCACCCCTTGGACGCGCGGATCCCCTCGCTCGACGTGCGCCGAACGCCATCCGGTGAGCTCAGGAGCGAGGTCAACAGGCCAGGCTCCGAGACGACATCGCCGCGTGGGGCCTCAGGCGCGGGCTCGTCGCTGTCGAGCGAGCGGAAGATGGCCGAGAGATCGCGCTGGTCCTCGTCGAAGAGGTCGGGCAACTCGTCCAGCGCCGGGAGATCGAGGAGCGCCGCATCCGAAGCGGCGGGAGGCGCGGCGGAGTCGACGGATGAGACGGGGGCGGCTGGCTCTGGGTATGCCGCGACATCGACCATCGTCGGAACATTGGTCTGATCGGATTCGACGCCCTCCACCACCCGATCGAAGGGCGAGACAGGCGCCGGAACCTCCGAAGCCGAGGCTGCCGAGTGCTCGGGCACGTCCGCCGGGACATAGGCCTCGATCTCGACCATCGTCGGCGACTCGGGCTCGGCCTCACTCACGCTCGCATGCTCGACATCGGTCGTCGCCAGCTGCGCAAAGGGATCGACTGGGATGGCGGCCACATCCGTGAGCGCCGTCTGTTCGGCAGGCTGGACGCGATCGGCGTGTTCGGCTCGAGCGATGGCCTCCACGAGCGTGGGTTCGAGCGCTGGCGGTGCCACTTCTCTTCCTGCGACCACCCCGATTGGGACGCGCGTGACCTCGCGCTCGAGAAGCGCGATCAGGCTGAGGCCATCCCCTGAGTGCGACAGGCGATGCAGCAGCTCGCCATCGTTCGCGGCGAGCGGCACGGCGGCCTGAAGGCACGCGCGCATTGCCTCAGGGTCGCTCAGGGCCAGATGCGCCTTGGCGCACAGGAGGTAGGCGTGCGCCGAGGTCGGGTGGAACTGGAGACCTTGCTGGCAGACCTCGAGGGCGCGCTCATGCCGTCCCGCTTCGATCAGGAGCTCGGCCAGCTCGAGGAAGACGAGATTCCCTGGATCGGAGCGAAGGGTCTGTTCGTAGTCCTCAAGCATGAGCGTCGTCATGATGCGCGCCTCTCGGTGCCGACTGGAGCGGGCAGGTCTTCACAAAACAACATCGAATCAACGGGCGAACGAACAAAAGAAGCGTGTCGAGGCGGGCTGCTCTCCCGTGAGGCAGCGCCTCTGACACGCTGGCGCGGCTGCCCCTAGAGGCGCCGTCGTGGACAAGTCAATGCCCTTGTTGGCGCTTTTGTTGGCCGATCGCCGATGTCCGGCAGCTTGGTCCGCGATGGTCGAATCCATCGTTTTTTCGACGACGGGCGATTCAGCACCGCCCCTTGGGTCGATGGACTCCTGAGCCATCGAAAGCGCCCTTTCGCGCGGGCGCCAGCGCCTGAAATCAAAAGCCCCGTCAACAGGGCGTTGGCGGGGCTTTCGAAACTCTGAGGAAGTGACCGACGAAGCAACGATGTCTGGCTTTTCACGGACCAGCGCGGCTCAGTCCGAATTCGAGGACATGCCCTAGGCTCAGGCGAGCGCCTCTGCCGGAGTGAAGGCGGGCAGCGTTGCCTCGATGCGCGCCATCTCGCTCGGCGTGGCGCTCACGATCTCATAGCAATGGGGATCGGAGAGGACGCGCATCGCCAGCTGGTGGTTGAGGGCATGCCCTGACTTGTCGATGCTCAGGTGTCCGATGAGCGGGCGACCGAGCAGGAAGAGATCACCCACCGCGTCGAGCGCCTTGTGGCGCACGAACTCATCGGCGAAACGCAGCCCCTCGGGATTCAGGATGCTGAAGCCGTCCACCACGATGGCGTTGTTCACCGAGCCACCCTTGGCCAATCCCGCGTTTTTGAGCGCTTCGATGTCCTTCAAAAAACCGAACGTGCGGGCCGAGGCGATCTCGCGGCAAAAGTTGGCTGCCGAGCAATCGAGACCAATCTCCTGGTTGCTGATGAGCGGGTGACGGAAGTCGATGTGGCAGCGGAGGCTGAAGCCATTGGCTGGCGAGAGCTCCGCAGACTTGTTGCCGTCGCCCACGCGGACCGGGCGGCGGATGACGATGAACGACTTCATCGCGCGCTGCACGGCGATGCCGGCCTCTTGGATGAGGCGGACGAACGGCTGCGCCGAACCGTCGAAAATGGGGATCTCGGGTGCGTCCACCTCGACGCGGAGGTTGTCGATGCCCATCGCGTGGAGCGCGGCGCAGCAGTGCTCGACCGTGCTCACTCGGACGCCATCGCGGCCCAGCGTGGTGGCCAGCGCCGTGTCCACCACGTATTGCGCGCGCGCTGGAATCTCCCGGGAGTCGGGCAAATCAGTCCGGCGAAAGGTGATTCCATAATTCTCAGGCGCCGGTTTGAACGTCAGACGAACTTGCTTGCCCGTATGGAGTCCAATGCCCTCACACCCGATCTCCTTTGCCAACGTCCGCTGCCGAAAGGACTCCATGTCTCTCATCTTCATCATTTACCGCGCTCCTGAAGGTCCAGAAGAAGCCGCCCTTGTATCTGAGCTTCGTTTTTGGGCGCGGCGCCCTGGCAATCCCCATGCCAACCTTAAGGAAGCGAGTCGCTAAGTGAAGCGGGCGTGCCCAAGGCCGTTCGTCCCTTCGAATTCACGAGGCCGCGCCGCGTTTGAAACCATCAGGAAAAGAAAAAGGAGCACCATGTCCGCCAATTTAGGCAGGGTCAGGCCCTCTGGCCGCTGAGCGGCGAGGCGCGGCGCCTTGGCAGGGCAGCCCTCCAGAGAAAAGCCCTTTCCCGTCACCTTTTGGTTCAAGACTTATCCCTTGATTAGGACCGAGCACTGCGCAGGACGGGGAAAGCCAGAAGAGGCGCGAGGCGGGCGCTTCCAGACGGAAGTGAAGAGCGACGCAACGAAGACTGGCGTTTCACGGACGAGTGAGGCGACGGGATAATGAAGGGATAAGTCCTCAGATTGGTTCAGCTCGAAAGCCTTGGGTGCCGATTCGAGAAGATACTGTTCGAATTCTGCACGACGGCGTGTTTCGAAAATCTGAACTTCCGAAATCGAATGGACGCCAGGCCTCGCGCAAAAAAGCGCTCCCCATCTGCTTCGATGAAGAGCGCCTATAAAAATCAAACAAAACGCGGCGGCGATGTGCGGCGCTCGCTCAACCAGGAGGGGCTTTGCCCTCGCCGCTGGCCTTCGACTTCCCGAGGAAACGCAGCCTCAGATCGTAGAGGATGGTGGAAAGCAGCTTGGCCTCGGCGTCGGTGAGGTTGCCGCGCGTCTTGTCTTGGAGCATCGCGAGCACGTCGATCGTCTGCTTGGCGAGCGCGAGATCCATCTGGGTCGCGCCAGTCTCGGGATCGCTCGCGTCGCCCAGGTGGATGAGCACTGAGCTCGCCAAGCTCAGACAGAAGCGCGTGAAGTCTATCGGGGGCAACGTCGCATCTGGCTCGTGGTCAGGAGCGCCCGGCTTCTTCTCCATCTGCCAGCCAGGCCCTTCGACGATCTCCTCGTTGCCATTCTCGCGTTTGCCTTGGTCGCTCATGCTTCACCTCACCTCCATCAGTCCTCTTCGGAGTGATGGCCCTTGGCTTCGAACACCTGGGCCTCCAGCCTGGCTTCGACGGGCGCCGCCTGCTCTGCGAGGTCGGGCAGCGAGGCCAGGTGCCGCTCGTAATCCTGGGCAGTCATCTCGCCGCTCTTGAGAAGGCGCTCGACGAGGCGCTTGTCGAAAACCTTGGGATCAGTGGACATGGTCGTCATGGGCTTGAGTCCTCTCGTTCTCTCTCTTGCGAAGTGAAGAGGTTGAGGTTGGGGCAGGGTCACGGTCGACAGCCCTCCCAAAAAGGCGCGGCGCTATAGGGGAGTGCCCTTCGAAAAGTCAAATCCCCTGTCGAGGGCAGACTGGGCGAGAGGGAGGCTTTTGGAGAAGTCCGCTTCACCGAGGGGGCTGTCGGCTGAGCCGATAGGAAGGGGAGTTGTGGGGTGGATCGTTAGAACTCGATTCTCCTGTCGAAGGCAGAGCGCCAAGCAGATCAAACAGGCGCTTTCCCCCGAGGAATTCCCGCCCCAACTTGACCTGACCCTTGGGAGGGAGGTCCTCGATGATCGCACTGTTCGCGCTCTCGGCGTTGCTGCTCGTCCACACGTTCGGGCTCTATGGCCTGTCGCTCCACCTGCTCGTGCGCCTGTGCCCATCCAAGCCTCCGCCTCCGATTCCAGACGACGACGCGCCTCTCCCCCGCGTCACGATGGTGGTGGCTGCACACGACGAGGCTGCCTGCATCGAAGCAAAGGTGCGCAATTTCCAGGCGCTCGACTACCCAACGGATAGGCTCGATCTCATCGTGGGCAGCGACGGTTCCAAGGACGGAACGGACGCGATCGTCGAGCGATTGGCAGCCACCGATGAGCGCATCCGCCTGTCTGCTGCGCCGCGCTCTGGCAAGAGCGCCGTCCTCAACCGCTGTGTCCCCATGGCGCGCGGCGAGTGGCTCCTGCTCACCGATGCCAACACGATGCTCGCGCCCGACGCGCTCAAACGCCTCGCCCGACACATGGTGAGCACGCCGCAGCTGGGCGCGGTCTCTGGCCGCCTCGTCTTGATGAGGCCAGGCAGTGCCACGCCCGAGGCAGAGGCAGCTGTCGAGACAGAAGGCGAAGGGCTCTACTGGCGCTACGAGACGCGACTGAAAATCTTGGAGGGAAAGCTCGGCATCCTCCTGGGCGCGAACGGTGGCCTCTACGCCGTGCGTCGCGCGTTCTTCACGCCGCTCGCGCCCGACACGATCGTGGACGACCTCGTGATTCCGCTGCGCCTAGCCATCGAAGGGCACGCGCTGCGCTATGCGCCCGACGCGCTGGCCTTCGAAGAGACCGCCGGGCCCCTCTCGAACGAGTCGCGGCGCCGTGTCCGCATCGCCGCTGGCAACTTCCAGAGCCTGACCTGGCTCTGGCCACTCCTATCGCCGCGTCGAGGCCTGTGGGCCTATGCCTTCTGGTCACACAAGCTCCTGCGCTGGTGCGCGCCCCTCTTCCTCATCCTCGCCTTTCTCAGCAACGCGGCGCTCGCCAGCCAGAGCCACGCGTGGCTCACGCTCCTGATGCTCCAGTGCCTCTTCTATGGCCTGGCCCTCGTCGGCGCGCTCTTGCCCGAACGAAGCGAAGGCGCGCGGCTCCCTGGTCCTGTGCGGCAGCTCTTCGCGCTGATGCGCGCCGCGCACTATTTCGTCCGCATGAACGTGTCGTTGGCGCAGGGCTTTGCCCGGTTTGTCCTTGGGCGACAGAAGGCCGCCTGGGAGCGCTCCGCGCGCGCCACGGCTCCCAAAGGCATCGACTGACCCCTCATCGGGTGGCTGCCATCGACGCGCTGGCACCCCATGTTCCGACCTCTTTTGCCGAGGCCCCAGTGACCTCTTTCCAATCGGAGAGACCAAATGAACATGATACCGCCCGTGGTGAACTGCGATGTCGAGCGATGCTTCTTCAACAGCGACCAGAAATGCCACGCCGGGGCCATCACGGTGGGCAGCTCTGAGCCGCGCTGCGAGACGTTCTCCGAGAGCTCGGTGCACTCCTCGATGAGCTCTCAGGCAGAGGTCGGCGCCTGCCACGTCACCGACTGCCGCCACAACTCGCAGATGCGCTGCAGCGCCAACGGCATCGAGGTCGTCATCCACGGCGATCACGGCGACTGCCAGACGTTCGAACAGCACTAGGGCGCATCTCGAACGCGTCGCGGATTCGCGAGAGGTGAACACCTAGCCTAGGTCTTCACCTCTTTGTGAATGAAGCACACGCCGCCTGCCTTGGGAGGCAGGAGACGACACCCAACCGTCAGAACAGACCCAGCGGCAGGCGCTTGAGATAGCGAGCCATGTCCGAGGGATAGACGAGCTGCTGGAGCACGGCCTCACGCACCTCGCGCGGCAGCGCGTCCCAACACTGGGCGAGCTGGCTCAGGTCCTGGTTGAGAGGCGCCAGCCGATCGAGGATGCGCTGCACGAGCACGCACGGATCGACGATGGGCGGCAGAACCTCGGCGCCATCGACCGTCTCGGGGGGGAGATCGAGCACTTCGGGCGAGATGGCGTGCGTCAGGATCTCGGCGAGCGCGGGGGTGAGTCGCTGCTGTGCGTCGAGCCGATCTCGCAGCGATTCCAGCAGCGGCCGATCGACACGACGCGCCTCGACGATCGAGAGCAGCGAGCGCGAGAGCGCGTCCTCGTCGCTCAGGTCGCGGTGCACGCGCGCCAAGACTCTGCGCCGCATCAAGAGCCGCAGCGCAGCCACGCGCCGAAAGCCACAGACGATCTCGAAGCGGCCTTCCGCTTCTGGTGACGGTCGCACGTCGATCGCGAAGAGCTGGCCCTGCCGCACGAGCGAGGTCGCGAGCGCATCCACGCTGCCCTCAGGGCACAGCTGAAAGCGCGTCGAGGCGTCGAGCGCCTCCAGATCGATCCAGACATCCGACGACAGGCCAGAAGGGGGCGTGGGGGATTCGGCTCGAACCTCGGCAGGCGCGGGCGACAGCGCCTGCTCGGCAGATCGCGCTGTCTCATCAGTCGAGTCGGTCGATTCAGTCACCGCCATCGACGCCGAAGCTGGCGGCGACGCTGACTTTTTCCCAACCGTGGAATGTCTGTCCTTGCGCTCGTTCGGCACCCGCATCTCCTTCGCTGCCTCGCCGCGTGAGGTCACGGCTTCTTGCGCTTGAGCGCGCCCCTGCGCTTGCCGATGAGGGCTGGCCGAGGCGTCAGGTCGTCATCACCCGGGATCTCCTCCATCCCCTCCTCAATCATGAGCATGGTCTGGAATGGTGGTGGAGGTGGCGGAGGTGCGGGCGGCTGCGAGAACGACAAGCGCGGCTTGGCCTCGACCGGCTTGAAGCTGAGCTTGGTCGGCGCGGGCGGTGGCGCGGGCGGGGTGCCACCGCTGCGCGGGAAGCTCGAGGAAAAGCTGGACGCCATTGGGCGAGCAGGCGCCATGGGCACCGGGGCGGCGGGGGCAGGCGCGGTCCGCTGGAAGGTGAGCCGCGCGGGCGGCTGCGCCTCTGACGCCTGCTGGCCGTGTCGCGCGGCGAGGTTCTGGAGCACGGCCTCGTCCGTCTCGACGTGTCCTCGGTAGAGCGCGCCCTCGGCCATACTGAAGCGCGGCGCGCTGACGTTGCCGACGACCCTGCCCTCGGCCGTGATCTGGACGCTCTGCGTGGCGATGACGTCGCCCACCAACACGCCCTGGACGATGACGCTCTCGGCGACGACGTCGGCCTTCACCACGCCCGTGGCCTGGACGAACAGCCCCTTGTCGAGTCGGATCTGTCCTTCGACACGCCCGAGCACGACGAGGTCGGCCGCGCCGCGAACGCTCCCCTTGACGCACGTCGCCTCAGCGATGACCGCGGCCTGGGTCGGCACCTCTGTCTTGGCTGGATTCACCATTCGGCTCTCCTGATCCTGAAGTGAGCGGCTCAGCCCACGCGCTCTTCTCGGCTCATCTCGATGTTGCCGGAGATGAGCGCGCCGTCGGCCATGTTGAGGCGCGGGGTGCGCAGGTCGCCGAGCAGCCGCGCCGATGCCTTGAGCTCGACGCGCTCCGCTGCCTCGACGTCACCCATCACCTGGCCAGCGATGTCGATCGATTTGGCGGCGACATCGGCCTCGACCACGCTGGTCTGCTCGATGACGAGCTTTTCCTTCACGGCGATCCTGCCCTTGACGTTTCCCTGAAGCAGCAGCTCGTCCTCGCCCAGGATCTCGCCCTCGATGGTGAAGGTGCTGCCGATGACCGTGTTCGCCATGTCTGAAATCTCCAACGTTAGATGGCCTCGGGAAGCTCGAAGCCCATGTCGATGTCGCCGCTGAAGCGCGCGCCGTCCTCGATGACCACGCGCGGGGCCCGCAGCGCGGCGCGGGCAGTGGCCACCGCCGAAACGAGGATGGTGGCGTTGGCCTCGATCGAGCCCGACGCCACTCCGTGGATCGCCACATCCTCTGCCCAGACCTCGGCATCGAGCTGCCCGGTCGGCTCGACGGTCAGCCTCGCGGAGAGCTGAAGGCGGCCTTCCAACCGGCCTTCGATCGAGAGCGCCGCGGCGCCCACCACGTCCCCACGAACCAGCGTCCCCTTGCCGATGCTGCTGCCTTCCTGGGCCATGTGGTTCCCTTCACTCACTCGTTCCGCCCGTTCGCCCGCAGCGAAAGAGGCTGACAAGAAAAAGAGCCCGACAGCCAAGGCCATCGGGCGCCTCACGAAAAGTCGGCGGTCTCTAGTCAGGGGTCCTGAGAGTGTCAAGAAGTGGAAGGAGCGAGGGATGAGGGGGGGATCGGGGTCTGCTTTTCGATGTCGAGGCGAGACGTGCAGGGGCGTCGTGCGCATGCCCTGCGTTCGTCGTCGTTCGACACAAAGGCGATGGGCGTTACACGCAACGCCCTCCGAAACGCATCGATGATCCGTCGAAACCGCCAGCCCCCGAGCGCCCCTCACTCGAGCGAAGAAACCCTCCAACGGCACGCCGCTTCGTGCTAGGCGCACGCGCCTTTTGGCCCATCGCCATGCATCATTCCTCGCCACCAGCAGATCAAGGAGCTCTTCAAATGGAACTGTTCGAAGCCATCGCCGCCCGTCACAGCTGCCGCGCCTACGCCAACGCGCCCGCCACCCGCGCGGAACTGGAGAAGATCGTCGCCGCCGG
This sequence comes from Myxococcales bacterium, assembly GCA_031262165.1. GTDB lineage: Bacteria > Myxococcota > Myxococcia > Myxococcales > UBA5297 > UBA1203. The sequence continues at coordinate 19,387 of JAISIF010000212.1, forward strand.
ACGCCTCGCGCCCACGGCCATGAACACGCAGCCCTGGGAGATGGTCGTCGTCACCGACGCCGAGCGCCGCAGCGCGCTCGCGGAGCTCGTGCCCAACGGAAAATTCATCGGCGCGCCGGGCGTCGCGTGCATCGCCGTCTTCACCAAGCCCACGAAGTATTACCTCGAAGACTGCTGTGGCGCGGTGGTCACCATGCTGCTCGCGGCCACGGGCCTCGGCCTCGACACCTGCTGGGTCGCTGGCGACAAGAAGGTCTATGTCGATGCGGTCGGCGCCCTGCTCGGCGCGCCCTCGGGCACGAAGCTCGTCGCGCTCATCGGCGTGGGCCATGCCGAGGGCAACGTGGACATCGCGCCCAAGCGCCCGCTCGAAGACGTCATCCACTGGGAGCGCTTCTGATGCCGATCGCTCCTGAAGCGATCGAGCGGTGACCGACATGGCCGCGACCCTCTTTTTTTTCATGACACCCGAGGACGAGCAGGTGCTCCTGCGTCAGCTCGAGACGCGCGCCTTCGAGGTCTACCCAGAGATCTTCGACGCGGACTTCATCCCGTTCGCGGCGAGCGCCGAAAACCAGCCGCTGCTCGACGAGAGCGCTTGCGCGAGCGCCTGCTACCTACACCTGCCCGCCGCCGGGGAAGCCGTTGCCCGGGTGCTCCGGCGCGGGCCCAACGCGGGTAGGCTGGAGCTCGACGAGGTCGCCTCTGCCGTCTTCCACTACGAGCGCAGCCTCATCGACGAGGATGGCGCGCTGCGCTCCGGGCGCCTGTGGGCGGAGCTCGTGGCCGTGGGCGACAAGACGCGCAGGGAGCGCAAGCCCGATCTGCTCCACGTCGCCTTCGAAGAGATCCGCACCTACTTCAAGCGGCGCGCGGTCCATTCGAACCCGCCTGGCTTCTTCATCGGGCCGGACGCTGCCCGAAAGGCCAAGGCCGGAGGCCTCACGCTGCGCGAGGCTGGCCGAAAGGGCGGACGATTCGTGCCGCATCGCTGAGCGCGATGAACGACGCCCCACGATCCCGGCTCGAATCGACATCGAACCGCGTCACGCGATCCCGATCGGATTTCCGGCACCCTCGAACATCAGGTAGCCGCCAAGCAGATTCACCACATCGAACCCATTCTGCAGGAGGATGCGCGTGGCCTTGTAGCCGTGCTTTCCCGACTGACAGAAGGAGATGATCCGGCGGCCATGAGGCACCTCGCCCAGCCGCTGGCGCAGCGATTCGAACGGGATGTTGACCGCGCCGGGAATGCTGCCCTGAGCGAACTCTTCGGGCGTGCGGACATCGATGAGGAAGGCGCCCGACTGACGCGCCGCTGGCAGCTCGTCCCAGCCGATGGAGGGGTGATTGCCGCGCAGGATGCCCACCGCGATGCTGCCCAGCTGGTTGATGGCGTCACGCGTCGGGCCCGAGTGCTCCGAAGTGGGCGCGTAGGCCAGTTCGACCAGCTCCAGATCATAGACGCTCATCCGACCGGCGAGCGCCGTGGCGAGCACGTCGATGCGCCGCTCCACGCCGCAGAGCGCGTTGCTGTGCCCGATCACCTGGCCACCCAGGACGCGACCATCGGCAGTAGAGAAGATCACCTTGAGCGCGAGGAGCCCGCCCGCGCCATCGCCCGTGGAATCTGGATACCAGGCAGCGCGGTGGGCAATGCCGAGCAGCCGGGCCTCTCGCTCGCTCAGCCCCACCCTGGCGCCAGCCGCGCCGAACCTCTCGACGATGCTCGTGCGCAGCGAGCCGACATAGGAGACGTCGCGATAGTGGAGGATGCTGGCCAGGCGGCGCGCCTGATGATCGGATGTCCCCGCGATCGCGAGCCGCTCCCGACCCTCGGACAGACGCGCCGGTGCCTCGATCACGTCGCCCACCGCGAAGATGTCTGGATCGCTCGTCTTGAAGTTGCCATCGACACGAATGCCGCCCGACGAGGGCGACACGTCGAGCCCAGCGCCACGGGCGAGATCGGCGTTCGGCACCGTGCCCAGTGAAAGAACGATCACGTCGGCGCCGATGTGCGGCACGGCTGGCTCGAACGACTCGATCGAGAGGCCTTGCCCCGATGGATCGCTCCGAATCCGGCCCAGATGCGCCCCCAGCCTCAACGTGAGCCCACGCGCGACGAGTGGCTCTTCGAGCAGCGCCGCCATCTCGCGATCGAGCATCGCGGGCAGGATCTGGAGACACCCATCGATGAGCGTCGTCTCCAGGCCGCGCGCGATGAGCGCCTCGGCTGCGGCGAGCCCGAGCCCGCCAGCGCCGATCACCGCCGCGCGGCGAAGCGCGCCTTGGCGGGTGGCCAGCCAGTCCGAGAGCTGCGGCAGCGCGTCGGGCGCGGTCAACGTGAACACACCGGGCAGGCCAGCGCCTTCCACGGACAGGGGCATGGGCACGGCGCGAGGCGAGAGCACGAGCAGATCATAGGGCAGGCGCTGCGTCTTACCCGACTCGACGTTGCGGACCTCGACCTCCTTGCGCTCGCGCTCGATCCGCAGGGTTTCGGTCGAGGTCAGGAGGTCGATGCGGAAGTGTTGGCGCCACGTCTCGTGCGTCGGCGAGGCCGTGCGCGAGAATTCTTCGAGCGAATAAGGTAGGCCGCACTTCTCGAAGAAGGGCGCCGCCTCCCGCTCGACGAGCGTGATGTCTGCGGACTCGTCCAGCCGACGCAGGCGAGCGGCGCAGACCGCGCCACCGCCCCGGCCCCCAATGATGACGACGCGCTTGGCCACGAGCGAACCCTCCAGCGATCGACACCGCAGTGCCGACCGATCGGAGCGGAAGGTCCTCAGCCACGCCGCGTTGAGCGAGCCCCCGGTTCGTGGGGCTCCTGTTTGTGCCCGCTGCCGCCTCTTCGAGGCACGCTCTCCCGTCAAACTGGGAGAGGGACTCTTGGGATCTGTTTCATTCGAGAAAAACTTCTCCCAATCATCCGCGCTCTCTTCCCTCGCAAAACTTGCGGGGGCGGGTGCCACGAAGAGGCGGCAGCGGTCAAAATGAAGTCACCTCTTCAAGGCGCGGGCGACCTCCCTCAGATCGTTCCAGGCCTGCCGCTTGGCGTCTGGGTGCTTGAGCAGATAGGCCGGATGGAACGTGGGCATGAGCCGGATGCCAGCGCAATCCTGCCATTCACCGCGCAGGCGCGTGATGGGCGTCGAGACTTGGAGGAGCGCCTGTGCCGCCACCTTGCCGAGCGCCACGATGACCTTGGGCTCGATCAGGGCGATCTGGGTCCAGACGAGCGCTCGGCAGGCGGCAGGTGTCTCGAAGGGCGGCTCGTCGCGTGAGGCGCACTGGATCACATTGGCACAGGCGACCTGGGCCGGTTCGAACCCCATCGCCCGGATCATCTTGTCGAGGAGCGCGGCCACCTCGTCGTCGAACAGCTGGACAGCGCCATCGCCAGACACGGCAGGTCGCTCGCCCACGAACATGAGCTCCGCGCGCGCCACGCCATTGCCGAGCGCCACGCCAACGCGGCTCTTCGACAGTGAACAGCGCGCGCAGGCCTTTGCCTCTTCGAGCAGTTGGCTCAGGTCGCTGGCTAGCAACGGCGTGGGCTCGGCGGCCGTGATCGTTGGCGCGCGCGGCGCGGCCACTACCGCAGACTTCGACGGCGCGGGCGCTCGGGTCGGTATCGGAGAGGCCTTCGATGGCGGCCGGATGGCGGGCGGCGAGCAGGGCAGCTCCCCCACCCCCAGCTCGCGCAGCCAGCTCAGATGCGCGCTCAGATCCCAGGCGAGTTCGAGGAGTTCGAGGCGCGGATCTCCTCCGGCGCCAGAGGCGTCGGCCATCGCCGGGGGAGGAGAGGTCGGATCGACCATGGGGCAAAGCCTTTCGTGAAAGCGGAAACGGCGCGAACCCCTTGGGGATCCGCGCCGCTCGCACATCTACATCCATCTGTCTGCTGTCTGTGGATCGAATCACCTGGCGCCGTCACATCGCTTTGCGCGCGGCGGCGAGGGCTTTGTCGTCGAGCTGCCCTTCGCCCGAAGAGGCCGATGGCGGCGCCTTGTCGTGGCGCAGATCCTCCAGGAAGAGCGTCGTCGGGCTCGCGATGTAGATCGACGAGTAGGTCCCGACCACGATGCCGATGATCATCGCCATGGCGAAGTCGAAGAGCTGGCCGATGCCGAAGATCATGAGGCCGAGCACCGAGACCATCGTCGTGACGCCTGTGAGGAGCGTCCGTGACAGGGTCTGATTGATCGACAGGTTCATGAGCGAGGCGAGGTTCATCCCCTTGAGCTTGCCCGCGTTCTCGCGGATGCGGTCGTAGATGACGATGGTGTCGTTGACCGAGAAGCCCACGATGGTCAGCAGCACGGCGACCGACGTCAGGTTGAACTCACGGCGCGTCACCAGGAAGTAGCCGAGCACGATGATGATGTCGTGCACCATGGAGACGATGGCGCCTGGGGCGAAGCGCGTCTCGAAGCGCAGGGCGATGTAAACCAGGATGGCGCAGGAGGCGAGGATGACGGCCATGATGCCCTGGTTGCGCAGCTGCTCGCCGACCTGGGGACCGACGAACTCGACGCGGCGCAGCTCGGCCTTGGCCATCCCGTCCTGCTTGTTCGCGGCCTGGAGCGCCTGCTCCACCTTGGCCGAGATGCCGTCCATGATGACGCTGTAGCCACCGACCACGGCATGGATGTCCTGGACGGTGAGACCAGTGGCCTTCTCGATGGTCTCCCGCACGTCCTGAGCCGCGATCTCTCTCTCGGCCTTCTGGAAGCGGACCTCGAACTTGTCGCCATAGGCGGGGTTGAAGTCGAAGCTCGCGAGCGCCCCAGCACCGAATTTCTCGGTCAGGCCAGCCTTGGCTTTGTCGGCGTCGGCCATCGAGAGCATCGAGATGCGGCCGATGCGGATGAGGAAGCTGTTCTGCTCGCTGGCGCCGAGCTCCTGGACGGTGACGTCGTCGAAGCCCGCCGACTCCATGACCTTGCGGACTTGAGCGACATCGACGGGCGCCTCGAAGCGGACCTCGATCTCGGAGCCGCCCGCGAAATCGACGCCCCAGTTGAAGCCGAAGATGGCGATGCCCAAGAGGACGAGCGCGCAGAGGATCCCCGACAACGACATGAAGAATTTGCGGTGACCGATGAAGTCAATCTGGGTCTCGCCGCTGAAGAGTTTGAATCCCATTTGAAGAAACTCCCTTGTTCTCGATTCTCACGAGCCTCTGCCGCGCGGCGCTTTGGACGGCGCCTGGCGGCTCAACGAGGCTGGCTGGAAGACTTTGAAGACCAGATCAGAGCGAGATGCTCTTCCAGCCGCGACCGACGACGAGCCACTCGAAGACGAGGCGCGTCACCACCAGCGCCGTGAACATCGAGGCCAGGATGCCGACGATGAGCATCACGGCGAAGCCACGCACCGGGCCCGAGCCGTAGCTGAGCAGGACGAAACCGGCGAAGAGGGTCGTCAGGTTCGAATCGAAGATGGTCCAGAAGACGCGGTCGTAGCCAGCCTCGATGGCCGTCCGCAGCGTCTTCCCGAGCCGCAGCTCCTCGCGGATACGCTCGTTGATCAGCACGTTCGAGTCCACGGCCATGCCCAGCGTCAGCACGAAGCCCGCGATGCCGGGCAGGGTCAGGGTCGCGTTGAACGCCGCCATCGCCGCCAGAACGATCAAGGCGTTGAGGAGCAGGGCGATGTTCACGATGACGCCAGAGACCCGGTAGTAAATGGCGACGAACAGCACGACGAGCAGCACACCAAAGGCCACGGCAAAGCCGCCGCGCTGGATGAGCTCAGGGCCGAGCGAGGCACCGACGGTCCGCTCCTCGCTGATCGTGACGGGCGCGGGCAGGGCACCGGCCTTGAGCACGAGGGCAAGGTCGTTCGCCTCCTGGATGAGCTCTTGGTAGTTCTTGTTGCTGCCGAGCGTGATCTGGGCGCGGCCACCGCCGATGCGCGCTTGGATGACCGGCGCCGAGTTGACCGTGCCATCGAGCACGATGGCCATACGGTTGCCGACGTTCTCACCCGTCACGCGCTCGAAGACGTGCGCGCCGTTCGCGTCGAAGTTGAGCGCGACATAGGGACGACCACCGCCGCCCTGCCCCTGATCGAGCAGCGCGCGGGCATCGACGATGGCGTCGCCCATCAGCTCCGCCTTGGCGTTGAGCAGGTAGCTCCGGTAGCCCTCGCAGCTGTTCTTTTTGTATTTCGACGGGATGCACTCGATGCCCATCTCGCGGCCCTCGGGCAGAGGCATTCCGCTCAGCGCGACCAGCTCGGCCAGCGCGTCGGCGCCCTGCTCGCCCATCGCGATGAGGTAGGGCGACAGGCCGCCTGTCGTGGGCTCCATGCCCAGAGAGACGCGGCTCGTGCGCAGGACGAGGACTTGGTTGGTCTTGCCCGCCTCGGACTCGGTCTCGACCTTCACGCCCTCGGGCGGCGCCCCGAGCAGCCGCTGGAAGAGATCGGCGAAGTAGGTGCCCTTGTCGTCGGCGATCTTGAATTCGAGCTGCGCCGTCTTGCCGAGCAGATCCTTGGCGCGCGCCGGATCCTTGAAGCCGGGCAGCTGGACCTGGATCTCGTCCTTGCCGCGCTTGGTGATGATCGGCTCGGTGACGCCCCAGCGATCGACGCGGTTGGTGATGACCTTGAGCGCCTGATCCACGGCCTTGGTCCGGGCGTCCTGGATCTCACGCTCGTCGAAGCTGACGCGGAAGCTGGTCGCGTCCGAGTCGTCGAGGTTCATGTCCTGGTAGTAGTCCAGGAGGACCTTCTTGGCCTGATCGAGTGCCGCGGGCGTCTCTGCCTTGACGACGACCGCGTGGCGCTTGCCGCTCAGGTCGGGCGAAGTCGTGATGCCCTCGATGCCCTTCTCCTCGGCGAACGCCTTGAGCTCGTCGGCGCGGCGCGTCGTCTTGCCACGCAGGGCCGTGTCGGTGTCCACGCCCAGGCCCAGACTGATGCCGCCCTGCAGATCGAGGCCCAGGTTCAGACGGATTTTGGCGGGAGGCGCCCAGGCGGGCAGCACGGACTCCAGCTTCTCGGGCTGGTTGCGCTCATCGGCTGGCAGCTTGAAATAGTAGATGGTCGGCACGAGCAGCCAGGCGGCGAGCAGCGTGACGAGCGCGATGAGCGCGGCCTTCACATAAAACATTTTGTCCATTCGACGGTTCCCTTCGGACTTGGCTTTCCTTCGCTTCTTCCGTTTCTTCGAGACGCCCTGCCGCCGCTCTTTTGTCTGGGCGCGGCGAGGCGTTCAGGACACCCCCAACAAACGACGGCGGCGCACCTTTTCCTTCCCGCCATCCCCCGATCGGGGAAATTCCAGGGAAAAACGTGCGCCGCTTCGCTTCTATTTGTTGTTGCCGTCTTCGCCGCCGCTCGCCTCGAGGGCACCAGTCGGCACTTTGGCGGTGATGGCGCTGGGGACGACGCGGATGCGGACGTCGCGCGCCACCTCCAGGACGATGAGCTTCTCCCCCACCTCGTGGACCTTGCCCAAGATGCCGTTGAGCAGGACGACCTCGTCGCCCTTCTTGAGCGCGGCCAGCATCGCCTGATGCGCCTTCATCTGCTTGGACTGCGGACGCCACATCACGAACCAGAAGACACCCAACATCAGAAGGATGAAGAGGATCGTGGAGCCCATACCCGCGCCTGGCGAGGCGGCCGGAGCCGACTGAGCCAAGAGCCCCATCAACGCATGGTGCGCCACCTCCACCCCTTCGACGACAGAACCTGCGAGACCAGACACGGCAGCACACTCCTTCAGTGATTATTGGCGAACAAAAGATGGAACAGACGAAAGAAATGGGACGGCAGCCAGGAGCAAAGCGCGAGGGCTCTCTGAAATTCCCACGCGCGGACACGCCAAGGCGCCGACCACGAGGGGGCCCCCTACCCTGCCAGCCCAAAAAGGCGCGCGCCTCTACTCAAAAAGCCCCAGAGGGTCAAATCGAAAAGAGGCGCGGCGGCAGATGGCGGGGCCATCGGGTCCTGGCGATTTTGGTCGAGATCGATGCGCGCTCTGCAGGGGTGTTGCGCGCAATGCCTCTGCGCGGCCCTCACCGATCTCCGAAGATCAGAGCTCGACCGCCCACTCAAAAAAATCCCTCTCCCGCAAAGCGAGAGAGGGCAGAGCGAACGGTCGGGCGATGGGCTCGGCTCAGTGAATCGAGATCGAGAAGGCTTCCATCAGGTTGCCGAGCTGATCCGCGTTCGCCGCGTCGTCCTCGAAGAGCGACTGAAACGTCACCGCCGAGGGCAGACGCACGGCGATGAGGGTGTGGTCCTGATCCGCCAAGAGCACGTCGCTGAAGCCAGTGGGCACAGAGGGCAGCGTCACGCTCGCGCTGCCGTTGCCGTAATAGACGAGCCAACGGCGGTCGGCACCCTTGAGCTCGGCGCGGTAGAGCGTGGCGCCCTCGACCGCTGGGAGCTGGCTGAGCGTGCGCTGCGCGCCGTCGAAGGCGCTTCCCGAGGGCGGGGTCAAAAAGCTGCCCTGCATGTCGGTCCCAGTGGCGGACAGCCTCTCGAACGAGCCGATCAACGCGCTGAAGACGATCGGCGTGCTGCTGTCGGTCAGGGCACCGGCGATGTCGCTGTCGAGCGCGATGGCCACGAGCTTGCGCCCGGCTTCGTCGAGCCCGTTGCCCACGTCGGCCAGCGTCATGTCGAAGGTGAGTTGGCTGCCATCGGACACGCCAGCGCCGAGAGGCAAGAGGCCTTGGCTCTGGAGATCGGCCAGGGCGATGACGCCGACGAGATCGGCGCTCTCGTCGCCCATCAGGACGGGGAGGGCCGGGATCGTCACCGAGCGCTTCAGCTCGAATTTCTTCGCGGGCGAGAAGGAGAAGTCGTGCTGGACGAGCGCGTGATTCTCGTCGCCAAAGGTCAGCGAGAGGTTCGACGCATAATCGTAGGAGATCAGGGAGAGGAGCTTGGGCAGCAGGGGCAGCGCGACCGGGATGAGCTCGGGGATGTTCAACTCGCCGCCAGCCATGATCGGGCTGAGCGTGGCGATGAGCTCCTGGCTCAGCAGAGGCGAGATCATACCAAAGGCCTCCATGAGATTCGTCGCCTGGATGTAGGCGCTGAAGGCGGCCTGGGTGCCACACGCGCCAGCGCGCTCCGCCACCTCGTCATTGCACCGGCTGGGCAGACCGAGGACCGCGTAGGTGGTCTTGTCGCCCAACATGGCGCTGCCCGGCACGTCCAGCTCGAAGGAACCTGTCAGGAGCTCCCCGATGTCTGGCGGCAGAAGGTCGGAAGGGAGCATAGCGCCGATATTGGAGAGCCATTCGGGGAGCGTGAAGGTCGCGCGCTCCTGGTCGCCCAGATAGAGGGTGGGCGAGAAGTCGAGGATGTTGCCCTGGAGCGAGAGGCCAGCGATGCCGACGGCGAGCGTGTCCGCATCGACGGGCCAGTTGGTGAACTCGCCAGTGATGCCGCCGCGGCGTGATGTCGGGAGGCGGTTCAGGGAGACGACGATGTCGCTGCCCTGCTGCACGCCCGCCACGGTGACGAAGTCGTAGTCGTCATGAAACACGCTGATGGTCGCGGCTGCCTTCGAGGTGAGCTCGGCCTCGTAGCGCCCGTCCGCCTGCTGGTCGAACGTGTGGCTGGCGCCGGCCACATTGGCCACGACGGTCGCGCCGAGAACGGGGCGGCTCGTCAGCTCATCGATCAGAGCCACGCGCAGAAAACCTGTCTCCCCTCCGGGACCGACAGGCTCGTTCGCGTCTGGCGGCTCCGTCGATTCGTTGGAGCCACCACACGCGGTCAACCCTAGACCCAAGGTCAGGAGCGAGCAGATGGCCACCATCAAAAACTTCCAGGGCATCGTCTTGTTCATTTGGAGCTCTCCTCGTCGGGCAACGCGCGGACGCGCGCCGACGTGATTCACAGTGTTTGCCGCAATGGCTTCTCGCCTCACATCCCGATGATCATGCCTGAGCCCATGGGGCGACGATGGTCACCGGGACGCGCTTCGCCACAGGCCCTCCATCAGACAGAACGGACGATGGGAGGGCGTGGCCCTCGGAAGCTGGCCTGGCGAAAAAGGCGGCGGCCCCTAGCACAGATGGGAAATCGAAAGAAAGCGGTCTCTGCCGCTCTCCCAGGGCGGTCGAGTTCTATTTTTTTGATCTCGAATCGGGATGTGTCGGGGGGTTTGGGGCGAAGGCCCGCCGGGTTGTGGGGGAATTCGTTCGCAGGGCGGTGGGCGCAACGCCCCAAACAAT
>JAISIF010000027.1 GCA_031262165.1 Myxococcales bacterium
GTCGGCCGACTCCATCGACGCGCTCGCGCGATCTCTCGACGCATTCGGCGGCGTGGACGTGCTCGTCCAGAACGCTGGCTTCGGCATCTTTGGCGCTGCCGAATGCATCGACGAGGAGAGCGCCCAGCGGCAGTTCAACGTCAACTTGTTCGGGCCGCTCGCGCTCGTGCGGCGCCTCCTGCCGCAGCTGCGGCAGCGGCGTGGGCGCATCATCTGGATCGGCTCTTTGGCGGGCCGCTTCGCGCTGCCATTTCAGGCGCATTACTCGGCGAGCAAGGCTGCCGTGGCCGCGATGAGCGACGCGCTGCGCCTGGAGCTCAGCCCCTTCGGGATCCAGGTGACCTGCGTGGAGCCAGGCGACTTCGCGACGGGCTTTACCAGCGCGCGCCAGAGCCAGCGCGACACCTCGGGGCTTTACGAGGCGCGGCTGCGGCGCTGCCTCGCGAACGTCGAACGCGATGAACGACAGGGTGCGTCACCAGATCTGTTGGCCCAAAAGGTCGTGGCGCTCTGCGAGATGCGCGCGCTGCCTGCCCATGTCCCGGTCGGCGCCAACGCGCGGCTCATCTGCCTGCTGGATTGGCTGATCCCGAGGCGACTGCGGGAGTGGGCCATCCGGCGGTTGTATGAGGTGTAGAGGGATTCGTCGGTTCAATCCCTCGGCAATCACTTATCCCTCAATTATCCCGTCGCCCCGCTCGTCCGTGAAACGCCAGCCTTCGTTGCTTCGCTCTTCACCTCTATTTGGAAGCCCCCGCCTCGCGCCTCATCTGGCTTTTCCCTTCCTTCGCAGGGCCTCGGTCCGAATTCGAGGACAGGCCCTAGGCGTTAACTTTGAGCGCTTTCGATAAAATTTTTAGCAATAGAATTTCCAGGCAAAATCGGGAATTTGTTGGTTGCTCCACTCTAATATATTCGGAGAACGAAAACGAAATTATGCGGGAGTGAACTTTTTGGAACGAGGATATTATGTGTCAACCACAGAAAAAGATGAGGAACTGATTGGAGAATATATACGGAGTCAGGAAACGAAATGTCCGTGCCACTTACATTACACTCTTTCCGTTCATATATTCGACAATTTCAGAATTTGTTCCCCCGGCAAAGTAGGGGAGGGGCTTTGTATAATGACGGCCATAGATACGGGATTGCTCGTCATTTGAAGACAGGCTCTAGAATTCGACGCTTCATATCCTCACTCGATTTCAGATTGCCTTCGCTCTGGATTCCGGGCAAACCGTCGCGCTCTTGTCTCTCTGCTGATTCACCCCTCCCCCAACGCTGAACAACCCCTCAGCCGCCCCAAGTCATCTTCGGGCGGTTGTTTTTCATCTTCATCAATCAAGGAGTCGTCCGATGCGCGTCATCAACTTCAACGCTGGTCCCGCTGGCCTACCCCTTCCTCCACTCGAACGCGCCCAGAAGGAGTTCCTCGAATTCGGCAAGTCGGGCATGTCCATCATGGAGCACAGCCATCGCGGCAAGGACTACGACGCGGTCCACAACGAGGCGATCTCCCTGTTGCGCGAGCTGCTCGACGTTCCTGAGACGCACGATGTGCTCTTCATGCAGGGCGGCGCCCATCTCCAGTTCAGCCTCATCCCGCTGAACTTCCTGATGCCCGGCAAGAGTGCCGACTACCTGACGACCGGCCACTGGTCGAAGGTCGCGCTGAGCGAGGCCAAGGCCCTGAGCGCCATGGTTGGCACGGCGCGCGAGGCCGTGACGACAGAGCACGACGGCGTCTTCACCCGCATCCCGAAACAGGACGAGCTCGAGCTCGATTCGAACGCGGCCTACGCGCACTACACGACGAACAACACCATCTTCGGCACCCAGTGGCACACCATCCCCGAGGTGGGAAACGTGCCGCTCATCGCGGACATGAGCTCAGACTTCATCTGGAAGAAGTTCGACGTCTCGAAATACGCGCTGGCCTACGCGGGCGCCCAGAAGAACATCGGCCCCTCGGGCGTGGTCGTCGCCATCGCGCGCAAGGACTTTGTCGAGAGTGGTCGCACCGACCTGTCCAAGACACTGAAGTATTCGACCGTCGCGAAGAACAACTCGCTCTTCAACACGCCACCCACCTTCTCCATCTACATGGTCCGCAACATCCTCGCGTGGGTGAAGGAGATCGGTGGCCTCGACGCCATCCACGCGCGCAACCTCAAGAAGGGCGAGCTGCTCTATGGCGCGATCGACGCGATGAGCGACTTCTACAAATCGCCAGTGGAGAAGGACTCGCGCTCTTACATGAACGTCGTCTTTCGTCTGCCGAGCCAGGCGCTGGAGGAGAAGTTCGTGGCAGAGGCCAAGGCAGCCAACATGGTCGGCCTCAAGGGTCACCGCGCCGTGGGCGGCATCCGTGCGTCCGTCTACAACGCGGTCAGCGTCGAGAACATCCAGTCGCTCGTGGACTTCATGGAGAAGTTCAAGAAGGCGAACGGCTGAGTCCCGTCGATCTGATGACGAGCTTGAAATGAGACGAGGGCGCCACGAACGGCGCCCTCTCTCTTTTGGACCGAGGGATCTCACGAAGAAGCGAGGAGCACCGACGCCTCCTCTCAACCCTCATCGTCATCCAGGTCTTCTAGGCCATCCTTCTCGTCGACCCAGTCGTCTCCATCATCATCATCATTGTCATTCTCGGTGCCGCTGAGCGCTTCGTCGCGCAGCGCTGTCTCGAATTCCTCATCGCGCGCGGCAAAGGTGGCGCGCGCCTCGTCGATCAGTGCGGCGGCTCTCTCGCGATCGGCCTGAAGGACGAGGACATCGAAGAATCCCGGCGAGAACTTCGAGAGCATGTCTGCCGAGGCATTGCCACGAGCCACGAGCATGACGTGCTCGATGCCTTCGTCGTGGAGGAACACCTCCAACCGATCGGCCTCGAACCTGTCGTCCGCTCTACCGGCGGTGACGAACGTGGACGATCCCAGATGACGTGCGGCGCGGGCCTCTTGGAGCAGCGTGTCGAGTTCGACACGATTCGTCGCGAGCAGCGCCTCGATCCCGGCATTCGCCTCTTGGAGCAGCGCGGCTGCCTGTGCTGAGTCGAGCGGCACGTGGCAGTCTGGACATGCCTCGATCACATCCTCGAATTCCGACTGGCAGTGTGGGCAATGCTTCACGGGCTGACACTCCTTCCTGTGCGATGGGGTGGGGGCGATGTCTCTCGCACGACAACGACCGCTGAGCCTAGCGCGTGTTTGACGTAGGTTGCGCCGTGCTACGCCCTGCCTGCGCTGCGTCGCTCGGCACAAACACGATGAGCGTTGCACACAACGCCGCTACACATCCCTCATCGATGTCCGCAAAAACAGAGATCGATGCGTCAGACCAGGGCAATCGAGTTCTAAATTTTCTTGACAGCCCAACACCGCCAGGCGGGCCTTTGAGTAACTCCAAGCAGGTGTTCGAGAACTCTGTTTCACCCTGAAAAAGAAAAAT
>JAISIF010000040.1 GCA_031262165.1 Myxococcales bacterium
AATATGTCGACCCATTCGAAACCTTCTTTCCAGAAAAGAAATCTCATTTGCCCGGCCTTGCAGATACGAGCTCGTGGCTCCGGCAACCGTTCGGGCTTCAGAGAAAAAATGGACGAGGACCCAGTCTACGAAGCGTTCTCGGAGATCTTAGGGGCGACGGTCTCTCGTCTAAGGCTGTGCGGGGGGAAGCAAGCTACAAGGGGACTATCGATTGCCCGTGCGTAATCCATTCACAACGATTGAATTGGAGAGTGTTTTCAAAACATTCATTTCAAATGCGCCATCATTACGATCGAAGCGAAGAAATCCAGTTTGTTTACCGAGACCGAGCGTCAAAGAATTGCTTCGTCGCTTTTGCGCCTCGCAATGACGCCGCATCTACCGAGAATGTTCCGAACGATCATTTCGAGCGAAGCGAAGCAATCCTTGTCTGTCGGTCATCGTCGCAAAGACAAATACCGATGAATTGCTCCGTCGCTTTTGCGCCTCGCAATGACGACAGATTTGTCGAGAGCGATTCGACTCCACTCTGGAGATTCCCTGACAAAGGGATGAATCGCCTTGTCTGCCCAAACAAGACGACACACGACACCCGATTCGGGAATCAGAGGGCGATCAGGGAAGCGATGCCCCTTCGACCGCGCGGAGCTCTCCCGGGAATTTACCGATCTGGCTGTAGTCGTTCCGGCCCCAGCACTTGGCGCTGCCATCGGCGAGCGTCACGCACGTATGCGCCGCGCCACAGCTCACCGACACGGCCACGGCGTTGTTCAGGCCGTAAACCTTGAAGGGTGCCCGGCGGCTCGTCGTCGTGCCATCGCCGAGCTGTCCATAGGTGTTGTTGCCCCAGCACCAGACGCTGCCGTCGGCCTTCACCGCGCAGCTGTGGCGCGCGCCCAGGCACATCGATGAGACCGTCGTCAGGCCAGAGACGGCTGTGGGCGTGACTTTGTTGACCGTCGTGTCATCGCCGAGCTGACCCGAATCATTGCGGCCCCAGCACCTGACTGTCTTGTCGACGAGGACGGCGCAGGCGTGGTGGCCGCCCATGCGCAGGAAGGCCCCATTCCCGAGGGATTGGCTAGAGATCGCCCCGACCAGTCCCGGGGACAGATTTTGGGAGGCAGTGGTGGTCCGGCCGAGCTGGCCATAGGTGTTGTCACCCCAGCAGCGGGCCGTCCCACCCACGAGGAGAGCGCACGTGGAGACCTCGCCCGCCACGATGCTCAGCGCCGTGCCGATACCGGAGGCGAGGACCGGCGTGGCGCTCTGCGTCGTCGTGCCATTGCCGAGCTGGCCAGAGGTGTTCGCCCCCCAACAGCGCACCGCGCCACCGTCCAAGAGAGCGCACGTGTGGTCGCGGCCCGTGGCGATGCTCGTCACCGCGTCGAGCGGTGCGGCCTCGATCTCCTCGCTCGCCAGCGACTCGAGCACCTGGACCGGCGTCTTCCACATCGTGCGGCTGCCGTCGCCGAGCTGCGACGAGCCGTTCGCGCCCCAGCACCAGGCAGTGCCGTCGGTCTTCACCGCGCAACTGTGCGCCGAGGCAGGGCCCGTCGCCACGCTTCGGATATCCGCCAGCGCCTCGCTCGGACCAGGCGGGTTGCCCTCTGGTTGCCGCGTGACGGGCAGCGGATCTGCCGAGAACAGCCAGGCGTTTCCCATGACCTCTCCGAGCTGGCCGCGCTCGTTCAGGCCCCAGCAGGAGACCGTCCCATCGGCGAGGGTCTGGCAGCCGTGGTGCTCGCCCAGGACGAGCGAAGTGCCCTCGTAAGCGTCGAAGGCCGTGGGCCGCGGGCTGGTCTGCTCGAAGTCCATTTCCTGGCCATTGCCCATCTGGCCGTAGCGGTTGCGGCCCCAGCAGTGGACAACGCCCGTCGATGACAGCGCGCAGGCGTGACGGCTGCCGAGCGCGATCGAGCTCACACCGCTGAGCGCCTCGTCGCCCGTGGCGAGCTTCACCTGGACCGGCGCCGCGCTGTAGGAGAGCCTGGTGCGGTCGCCGAGCTGGCCACGGCTGTTGTCGCCCCAGCAGGAGACCGTGCCGCCGCTCAGAACGGCGCAGGCGCTGGCCGAGCCAGCGGCGATGTCTTTGGCGCCCGACACCTGGGCGAGCTCGGCCGAGGCCGCGAAGAGGTCGAGCGCCTTCTTGGGGTTGCCGATCTGGCCAGAGGCGTTCGCGCCCCAGCAACGGACCGCGCCTCCCATGACCAGGGCGCAGCTGTGGTCGTCGCCCAGGGCGAGCTTCTGGACGCCGCCGAGCAAGACATTGCTATCGGTCATGACGGGCATGGCGCCGCCGCTCGCGGTGGTGTCCATCTGGCCGAGGCCGAGTTGGGCCGATCGGTTGTCGCCCCAACACCAGGCCGTCCTGTCGTTCAGCACCGCACAGGTGTGGCGTGCGCCCACCGCGATCTGGCTCACGCCGGTCAGGCGCTGACCCTGGGCGTCGAATACGGGCACGGGCAGCGCGCTCGCGGCCATCGTCCCATTGCCGAGCTGCCCATGGTCGTTCGCGCCCCAGCAGACGGCTGTCTCGTCCTTCAGCACGGCACAGGCGTGGCGCGCCGGGTTCCCGGCCAGGGCCTTGACCTCCCAGAGGTTCGGGACACGCCTGGGCGTGGCGTCGATGCCACTCCAGCATTCGACCGTGCCGTCGGGGATGAGCGCGCAGCCAGGCGCGGCCTGCGAGGCCTTCGACAGACCGGCCACGATGGCGGGCGCGGCGGCCTGGTCCGTGAGATCGATCGAGCGACCCCAGCACGCCACGTCCTGGTTGGCCAGCAGCGCGCAGGTGAAGTCCTCCATCGCGGCGATCTGTGTGATGGTGGACCAGCCCTCGGCGCGCGAGTCTTTGCAGATGTAGTGGGATTCGTGGATCTCGTCGCTCGCGAGCGCGCCGTCGCGGTCCGCGTCGAGGCCCAGGTCGAGTCGCTGGCCGCCATAGGGACAGACGATGCCGCCGGTCAGCTCCGTCACCACGATGAGCGCCGTGCTGCCCGCCTCCCCATCGCAGAGGTATTGCGTCGAGGTCACCTCGTCCCAGCCCAGTTGGCCGTCGTGGTTGAGATCCTGGCCGAACTGCAGGCGCTGCCCGCCAGACGAACAATTCCGGCCCGGCAGCTCTCCGCTCACCGAGAACAGCGTGTTCTTGGCACCTTCGTAATCGTAATAGACCTCGTGGGAACAGGCCGACGCCGCCAGCACCAGGGCGCCAAGACAGATCGCGAGCGTTTTCTTTTTCATTCGTTGTCTCCACTGAGATCGAAGCCGGGATGTCGTGAAAAAGAATTCATTGGGAATTCATTTGAATCGAATGAATCGGAAGAATCGAATTTTCAGGGCGATCGGCCATCACCCGGACAAATCGACAAATCGAAGAATCATCGATGGTTGAAAATCGAAGATGGCGGCTTGGGTTCGACGGCGCCGCCTCTTCCCGTTTGGCTATTGGAGAAACACGGCATCGACGGGCTTGGGGTTGCCATTGACCTGGCCGAGCTGGCCATAGGTGTCGTCGCCCCAGCACTTGGCCGTCCCATCGCTCAACAGAGCGCAGGTGTGGCCATAGCCAGTCGAGACGTCCACGGCGTCGCTGACGCCATCGACCTCGACCGGGGTTCCCGTGTCGGTGAGCAGGCCATTGCCGAGCTGGCCATAGGCGTTCGAACCCCAGCAGCGCACCTTGCCGCCGCTCATGACCGCGCAGGTGTGCTGATAGCCGGTGGCGATCTTGATGGCCGTGCCCGAGAGCGGGACCGAGGTCGGCGCGATGGAGGGCATGGCAACGTCGATGGCCGCGCCTGCCTCGCCCAGGAGGTTGCTGCCCCAGCACTGGACGCCGCCGTTGGCCATCAGCGCACAGATGTGCGCGTGGCCCGACGCAAGCTGCTGGACACCCGTCACATTGGCGATCTGGACAGGGGTCGTCGAATTCCCGGCCACGCCACCGAGCTGGCCATAGGTGTCGTCGCCCCAGCACTTCACCGTCCCGTCGGTCAGGGCAGCGCAAGAGTGGGCGCGGCCAAGGGCGAGGCCATCAATCGCCGCCGTGCCCGGAGCACTGGTGGACAGGGCCAGGTAGGGCGCGACCGTGTTTTCGCTCAGCGCCAAATTGCCCGTCTGGCCGAATTCGTTGTAGCCCCAGCAGTAGGCGCCCACGCCCGTCATGACGGCGCACGAGTGGGCGTGGCCCGACGCGATCATCGACGCGCCACCGCCGGGCAGCACCACCTTCTTGGGCGCGGGCTGAGCATCCCCCACGAGGCCGAGTTGGCTCATGCCGTTGTCCCCCCAACACCAGACGCCGCCGTCGTCGGTCGTGAGCGCGCAGGCGTGGATGAAGCCGAGCGCGAGCTGCTCGATACCGCCAAAGGCCTCGCCATCCTCCTTCTCCACCGGTGAGGGGAAGCGCTGCGCGACGGAGAGCCTGTCATTGCCGAGCTGATAGAACTCGTTGCTGCCCCAGCACGAGGCGGTCCCGTCGGCGAGGAGCGCGCACGAGAAGCGGTAGCCGGAGGAGATGGCGGCCAGGCCCGTGATGTCGATGACCGGGGCGGGGGTGAGGTTGTAGCCCGGGTTGACGGCCTCGACGCCGTTGCCGAACTGGCCGTCCGAGTTGTTGCCCCAGCACTTGGCCTTGCCGGTGCGCAGGAGCGCGCAGGAGTGGCCCTCGCCGAGCGCCATCGCCTGGACGCCCGAGAGGCCTTCGACCATGACCGGCGTCGGACTCACGCGCGGCGCGCTGACATTGCCGAGCTGGCCATAGACGTTCCAGCCCCAGCACACGACGCTTCCAGAGAATTTATCGACCGCGCAGCTGTGGCCGTAGCCCGCCGCGATCGAGGCCGTGTCGAAGACGTCCCCCGAGAAAACCTGGACTGGCTGGACGCTCGACGCCGCCTCGATCGCAGGCCCGAGCTGGCCGACCTCGTTCGAGCCCCAGCACTTCACGCTTTCGTCGGTGAGGCGCGCGCAGCTGTGGTTGTAGCCGAGCGCGAGCTGCTCGACGCCGCTCAGCCCGCTCACGGCCACGGCCCGGCTGCTGAAGCTACCGACGCTCGCGCCGAGCTGCCCCAGCTCATTCCAGCCCCAGCAGGTGACCGTCGCGTCCTCCATCAGGGCACAGGTGTGATACACCCCCACCTCGATGGCCTTGACCCCCGTCAGCGGCATGCCATCGACCTTGATGACGGGCAGCGGCGCGCTCGTGCTGACGTAGTTGCCGATGCCGAGCTGACCCGCGTCGTTGCGACCCCAGCACTGGACGCTGCCGTCCGCGAGGAGCGCGCACCTGTGGTGGCTGGCGGAGCCCGCGATGGCCGTGACCTCGTCCAGGTTGGGGACGGCGCGCGGCGAAGCGTTCATCCCATCCCAGCAGCGCACGAGGCCGTCCTCACTCAGGGCGCAGCCTGCGGCCACGTCCAGCCCCTTGGCAATGCCAGGCACGGAGAGGGGTGCGGTCGAGGCATCGACGCCGTCCCCAGACAGGCCCCAGCACTGGACGGTCTTGTTCGAGAGCAGCGCGCACGAATGGTTGAGGAACGTCGAGATCTTGGCGATCGATCCACCCGTCTGCGGCACCGTGCCCGAGCAGATGGGGTAGCTCTTCACCACCTCGGCCTCGGAGAGCTGACCATCGCCGTCCAGATCGATGCCCGTCTCGATGAGCTGGCCGCCGAATTGGCACGTCTCTCCCGCGGGGATCTCCTCGACATTGACGAGCGCCGACTGGCCCTCCTCGCCCGTGCAGACGTAGCTGATGCTCACGGTCTCGGCGAGGGTGAGCTCGCCATCACGGTTCGCGTCGATGCCCGAGACGACGCGCTTGCCGCCATTGGGGCAGTTCTCGCCACTCGGCTCTAGGGTGATGACCACCAGAGAGTGGTTGGCGGCGACTCCTTCCACTTTGAAGTCGGAACAGGCGGCCAAACACAGGGCGCCGAAGATGAGGATCAGGACGAAAGTGGCCTTGGAAGTCATCGATGTCTCCTCGGGATTCAGAAGGGATTTCCGCCTTGGAAAAAGCGGGGCGGGCTATCACGGCCCACCCTGGCGGGCAAGAAGCGCTCGGGCTGGATTCAGCGCAATCTAGTTCTGATTTTTTTCGGACGCGGGCACAGGCTCCCTCCATCGCGCCGCGACACATCCCTGCCGACATCTCGAAGAGATTGATCTTATTTTAATAGAAAAGCCCCCGGCTCTGCCGGGGGACTGAAAGGATTTGATCTTTATGGCTATTGGCTTCACCCCATATTTTTGTAAGGGAGAGCATATGAAAACTATAATTTTAAAAGAGCTTACCTTTTAGCGCATGATTCAAATCGGAATTAGAATTCTGGCAGAGAATGTTTGAAAAATACCGCGAAATGACCTCTTCGAGAGGCCAGCGGCGAAAAGCCCCCAGCTTTGCCGGGGGATCATTACTTAGGAGTTATCCCTCAATTCTCTCGTCGCCCCACTTGTCCGTGAAACGCCAGCCTTCGTTGCTTCGCTCTTCACTTCCGTCTGGATGCTCGCGCCTCGTCTGACATTCCCCGTCCTTCGCGGTGCAAAGGTCCTCAATGTCAATTGAGAGGTAAGTCCTTAAAAAAAGACGCGACGAATCGCGTCCCAGACAAATCTCCGAATTTCCACTGAATGAAACGACGCCTCGGTGCCTTACAGCCCTCGTTCGAGGTCTTTCTTTCGATCGCGCGCCTTTCGGTTCACCTCACTGTCCGACGGCGTCATAGAGATGACCTGTTCGAACATCTGGCGTGCGCGCGATGGGTTGCTCTTCATCTCCGTATAGCCCTGAAGATAAATATCATCGGCCTTTCGGATGATTTCATTCAAACCATTGCTCGCCACCTTTGAGTTTTTATTGAATTTGATCGTTTCTTTGAATGCTTTTCCGGCTTCGACGTAATCCTTGCGCTGCATGGCCGAGCGCCCCTTGTTTTCCAGGGCTTCGGCGGCCTGCGCATGAATTTTATCGCCGAGCTTTCCGTCGATTCCCATCTGTCTCCAGGCCGTCCAGGCGCGGGCGAGCGGCTCGGCAGCCCTCTCGTAGTTCTTTCCGAGATATTGAGAGTTCCCCAGAGAGTAGTCCTTCTGGAAGCCAGGGAGCAGCCTGCGCAGCTGCTTGATCTTGCTGACGACGTGCTGAGGCTTTCCCTTCGTGTTGAATTTGTCGAGGTCTGCCTGAGCGCCCCTGAAATCGGCCCGATCGATCTTGGCGACGATGGGGGCGATGGCCTGCGTCACTTCTGAGATCTGGCGCTGATTCGCCTGGCGACGCCGCTCTGCCTCCTGCTGTCTGGCCCGCTGCGCCGAGCTGGCCGCCTCGACCTTGGCTAGCCTCGCGGTCTCGTCCAGGAGATCGAGGAAGTGGGCCCGCTCCACGGCTGGCAGGGCCGAGATCTTCATCCGCGCCTCTTCGATCGATCGCTCGTCGAGCAAACGGCGGATCTCCTTTTTCTGCGCCTCGATCAGCTGCTTTTCGAGCTCCAACTTGAGCTTGGGAATCAGGTCCGCGAAGGCCGAGCGCTCGTCGATCTCATTGAGCTCGGCCAGCGCCTCCTCGAATTTCTCCTCGGACTGCAGCACCTTGAACTTCTTGAAGTGGACCTCCGCCTTCTCATCTTGCTCGGCGACCTGCATCTCACGCGACAGCTCTTTGAGGCGGTCAGGAAAGATCTCGAGGGCCTCTTGGAAGCTCTGGAGGGCGTCCGTGGGGCGGCGGTCGCGCAGCGCCTTTCTGCCGTTCGCTTTGGCCAGCTCATATTTCTGCTCGAGCGCCTTGGCCTCGTTCTCCAGGCGCAACAGCTCGGCCTGGCGCTGATTCTCCGCGCGCACTTCGAGGAAGGATTTGAGCTGAACGACGGCGAACAGAAAGACGATGACACCAAGGGCGATGAGCCGCTGCCGCATCGTCGTCTTGCCCAATCGTTCCACGAGAAGCTGGACCGGCGTCTTTTTCGAGTTCGAAGCGCGGCGCACCGCCAGCTGTTGATCGACGATGTCGCCCTCTTCTTCAGGATCTTGGGCGGGCGGTGCCCCACGCCGTGGGGCGAGCGCGCGGCTCGGGGGCATCGCCGCCGCCATCGATTTGATCGAGTCGAAGATCTCGATGACGGTCAGGCCGATGGAGATGCGATCGCCGTCCTGAATCACGAGGTCGGAGAATATCCTCTCACCGTTGACCTGGGTCCCGTTGCCGCTCCCGAGATCTCGCAACACGAGGCCACGAGGTGTCCATGAGAGCTCCGCATGTCGGCGTGAGGCCGCCGCATCCATCAGCTGAAAATCGCAGCCATCGCCGCGACCGAGGACCATTCCAGTCGTGGCAATGGGGAGCTGGCGACCGACGTCCGGGCCCTCGATGACCTTCAGCTTCAGCGTCGAAAAGGCCTGCGTGGCCCCATCGTCCATCGACGCGCCGACCATGGTCTTTTCGTCGGCCTCGTCTTCGAGCGCGTAAAGCGGCTGTCGCGGCTTGGGTTGGACAGCGGGCATCGAAGCGCGGCTCTTGCGCGGTCCATCTATCTGCGCCGCGGGCATCGACGCGCGGCTCGGGCGTGGTCTGTCAGCCTGCTGCACCGCGGGCATCGACGCGCGGCTCTTGCGCGGTCCATCTGTCTGCGCCACGGGCATCGACGCGCGGCTCGGACGAGGGCGATCCCGCTCCGCCTCCTCCATCTGGCGCCTTCCGCCATCAAAATCTGAGCGATTGTTCGGTCGTTGCGCCATACGTCTCCAACCCATTCGATCAAACGAGAGATGCACCGTCATCGCGTCGATACCGAAACGCGGCCCCCCGGGCAGTCATTGCTTCGTGAAGAACTCTCGGCGAGGAAAGTCACCCTCCACTTTGCGGCGCAGCTCCCTGCTTCACTCCCCCCATGACGTCAACCCTGAAATGCTTCCCCAAGCAGGCAGGCCGACGGGCCCTCTCACTATCTCCCCAAGTATCATCGCGAGGAGCGAAGCGACGAAGCAATCCAGGGAAATCGAGGACGACCGACAACCATGTTTTGAATTATAAAATATTAAAGCAGATTCAATACACTCACAAATAACCATCATGTCTGAACACGGTTTGGTCGTCTTTATAGAAGAGCCAAGAAATCTGGATTATGGACTCGGCTCATGAAGGTATTGGTCAAACTTGATCGCGAAAGGCGCGGAAGAAAAGCCGTTCCATCTTTCTCGCTCATCGATTCACAGAGCGTGAAAACGACGGGTCCCGCCGAAGAGCGGGGATTCGATGAAAAAAAGATAAAGGGGAAAAAGCGTCACATTGTGACGGATCTATCGGGGAATATATTGGCTGTGGTTGTTCATGCGGCAAATCTCAATGATACGACGCAGGGTGGAGAAGTATTTCAAAGGCATTGAGTGAATGCCCGAGCCTTTTGGCTGTTTGCGCGGATGCGGGCTGTCGGAAAACATTCGAGAATGCCGTAAAGAGCTTAGGATTTATCCCTTCATTAGGACCTTTGCACCGCGAAGGACGGGGAATGTCAGACGAGGCGCGAGGCGGGAGCTTCCAGACGGAAGTGAAGATCGAAGCAACGAAGACTGGCGTTTCACGGACAAGTGGGGCGACGGGATAATCAAAGGATAGATCCTTAAGATTGAAGGTCGAAATATCTGAGCGAATAAAACATGAATTCAAAATACTGCCCAAGCGTTGGCGTGTCGAACGAACATTTTCATGACTGAACAATTACAGAAGATTATCCAAGGATTATGAAATCACGACGACTTCCGATTGAGACGGTTATTCAAGGCTCGAATACAGATTCTAAGATCGAGCTCGACTGTTCAAAAACAAACCCTTCGGTCGCCTGGACGCGTGAGTGCCTACCCACTGAGCGCAATCGCCGAGCTCGACTGTTCAAAAACAAACCCTTCGGTCGCTCTGCTGCCCACTCGTCCAAACGCACCAAAAACCAACTTTCCCCATCGACGTTCACCGCTGAAGCTGTAGTTTCCGCCCGCTCCGCGGGTCGCGCGGGACGCTGGATCATCCACCGGCGTCCCGTTTTTCGTGTCCCTCTGCCTCTCTCTCGTCGCAACCCTCCTCAGCCGCTTCCGCCGACGCTTACCCACCCAAAACCGCCACGCCTGACTGTTTCGATGCCCGCTCCTCGATCCCGGCGTGGCCCTCTCTGGAGACGCCATGGCTCAAGTCGTCCTCGACAAACTGGTCAAGCACTATGACGGCGCCGAAAGGCCCACCGTCACGAACGTCTCGCTCACCGTCAAAGACGGCGAGTTCCTCGTCCTGGTCGGGCCCTCGGGCTGCGGCAAGTCCACGACGCTGCGCATGATCGCGGGCCTGGAGGACATCACCGGCGGCGAGCTGCGCATCGGCGACAAGCGCATGAACGAGGTCCACCCCAAGGACCGCGACATCGCCATGGTCTTCCAGAGCTATGCGCTCTATCCGCACATGTCGATCCGCGAGAACATGGCCTTCGGTCTGAAGATGCGGAAATTCCCAGAGGTGGAGATCGCCCAGCGCGTGAAAGAGGCCGCCGAGATGCTCGATCTCTCGCACCTGCTCGACCGCAAGCCCAAGGCGCTCTCTGGTGGACAACGCCAACGTGTCGCCATGGGGCGCGCCATCGTCCGTCGCGCGCCGGTCTTCCTCTTCGACGAGCCACTCTCGAACCTCGACGCCAAGCTGCGCGTCCAGATGCGCGCCGAGATCGCCAAGCTCCACAAGAAGCTCGGCACGACGATCATCTACGTGACGCACGACCAGGTCGAAGCCATGACGCTCGCCGACCGCATCGCCGTGCTCCACGCGGGCATCCTCCAGCAGCTCGCCTCACCGCTCGAGCTCTACGAGGCGCCGGCCAACCGCTTCGTGGCGAGTTTCATCGGCTCGCCGGGCATGAACTTCTGCGACGCGATCGCGCACGACGGGATCGTCGAGGCATTCGGCACGCACTTCCCGCTGCCCGAGCGGCTCCAAGGCTTCAACGGCACGTGCGTCGTCGGCGTCCGGCCAGAGCACCTGCACGAAGAGCGGCAAGGTGCGTCGAGCGTCGAGATCCTGCTCGACATCGACCTCGTGGAGCCGCTCGGCGCTGAGACCTACCTGGGAGGTGTCATCGGCGATGGCACCGGCAAGACGCGCCTGATGGCTCGCGTCGGCGCGCGCACGATGGGCAGGGTCGATCAGCGCATCTCGCTGTGGGTCGATCCATCGAAACTCCACCTCTTCGCCTCGGGCGAGAACGGCGTGGCCCTGTGATGACCGGCCCCGAAGGAGACTTCGCGATGAAACATCCGCCGTTCGCCCGACTCGCCGTGCTCGCGAGCCTGGCCGTCTTCCTCTTTGTTGGGCTCTTCGGGTTCGCGCGGCCAGCCGCCGCGACATCCAAGACGCCCATCCTCGTGTGGCACAGCTACACGGGCGAGGAGCAGAAGGTCTTCGAAACGCTCGTGGAGGAATTCAACGCACGCCAGAGCGCCATCGACGTCAAGACGCTGCGCATCCCCTACGACGTGTTCGCCGACAAGCTCACCTCGGCCATGGGCGTGGACAAGGGGCCCGACCTCTTCGTCTTCGCGCACGACCGCGTGGGCTACTGGGCGGACCAGGGCCGCCTCGAACCGCTCCAGCACGCGCTCACCATCGAGGACCTCGAGCGCTACACGCCGGCCGCCATCGACGCGCTGACGTATCCGCAGGGCAGCCGGATGCTCTACGGCCTGCCCATGGCCATGAAGGCCGTGGCGCTCGTCTATGACAAGGCGCGCGTGCCGAGGCCGCCCAAGACGCTCGACGAGCTCATCCACATGGCGCAGCCGCTCACGGGCAATGGCAGCTACGGCTTCGTCAGCGAGTGGGCGAGCACGTTCGCGTCGGCTGGATTTCTCCACGCCTTTGGCGGCGGCGTCCTGACGCCGAACGGCGTGCCGAATCTGAACAACGCCAAGAACGCCGAGGCGCTCGCCTTTCTGCGCCAGATGCTCGAGCGCGACCTGCTGCCGCGCGAGGTGACTGGCGCCATGGTGACGGCCATGTTCAACGATGGCCGCGCCGCGATGATCATCACGGGCCCGTGGTCGCTCGGCGACTTCAAGAAGGACCGCGACATCGGCGTGGCGCCCCTGCCCCAGGGGCCGGCCGACTGGGCCAAGCCCTATCTCTCGGTCGAGGCGCTCATGGTGAACGCGGCCTCGAAGAACAAGGCGTCGGCCATCGAGGTGCTGCGCTACCTGACGGGCGACGCATCGGCCAAGCGGCGCCTGGAGCAGGCAGGGCAGCCGGTCGCCAACCGCGCGGCGTGGGAGGACTACGAGGACGCGCGACTCCTCGGCTTCCGCGAGCAGGCCGAGCACTCGCTGCCCATGCCCAGCGCGCCAGCCATGCGCCACGTGTGGACGCCGATGGACGCGACGCTCATCAAGGTCGTGAGCCAGGGTGCCGATCCAGATGCCGCGCTCGAAGAGGCGCAGCGCCGCGTCAAGGCCAACGCCGAGCAGGCGGACAAGGTGGACCCGATCGAGACCGTGGTCCGTGGCGCGGAGAAGGCCTACGAGCGCCTCGAAGAGCAGCGAGCGCACCCCGAGACGCTGCTCCCGGACAGCCGCTGGGAAGCCGCGATCCTCACCTATCTGCCCTCGGGCCAACACGCGGCGCTCGGCCAGTGGTGTGGCGAAGGCAACAAGGTGCGCGGTTTCTCGGACCGCATCGCCGCGTCCCCCCCGCGTCAGGCGCCCTCCGAGATCCTCCAGGCGGAAGCTGTCCTGGCCAAGGCTGGCAAGATCCACGACACGATGCCTCGTTCGGTCGCGCCCAACGCCTCGGATGGCGACGACGCGCTCACCCTCTGCCGCATCGACAAGGCGATCGCCGATCTCGCCGATCTCGCCATCGCCAACCCCGATCGACCGGCCGTGATGTGGAACGCGGCCAAGACCGAGGTGACGCTCGCCAAGAAGATCGATGACGGCCGCGTGGCACTCATCCGCAGCGGCGCGCCCATCCAGGCGGACAACACGTGGACCTATGTCCTGGTCGCGCTCCTCTTGGCCATCGCGCTCGCCGCCTTTGCCTTCCGCAAGCAGCTGGCGCCGCACCTGGGTGCCTATGCCTACGTGGCGCCCGCGATCGTCGCCGTCGTGATCCTGACGCTGCTCCCATTCGGCTACGGGATCACGCTGGCCTTCAAGGACGTGACGCCCACGCGCGAGTCGTTCGTGGGGCTCAAGAACTTCGCCGACATCCTCTTGGCGCGCGGCGAGGGCGACCCGCACAGCTTCTACTACACGGCTGGCATGACCATCGTCTGGACGTTCGTGAACGTGGCCATCCACGTGTGCCTCGGTCTGTTCCTCGCGCTCCTGCTCCAGGACAACAACCTCAAGGGCAAGAACATCTACCGCGTACTGCTCATCATCCCCTGGGCCGTCCCGAACTACATCACCGCGCTCATCTGGAAGGCGATGTTCAACGCGCAATACGGTTTCATCAACAACGCGCTCGCGTTCGTCGGGCTGGAGGGCTTCGCTTCGTTTTCGTGGTTCAACCAGACCTCGACCGCCTTCCTCGCAAACCTGGCCACCAACGTGTGGCTCGGCTTCCCGTTCATGATGGTGACGGCGCTCGGCGCGCTCCAGTCCATCCCCAAGGACCTCTACGAGGCGGCGGACGTGGACGGCGCAGGCCGCTGGATGAAGTTCCGAACGGTCACGCTGCCCTTGCTCAAGCCAGCGCTGTTCCCAGCGATCATCCTGGGCGCGATCTGGACGTTCAACCTGTCGTTCAACGTCATCTACCTGGTCTCGGGCGGCGCCCCCGACGGCGCGACCGACATCCTCGTCACGCAGGTCTATCGCTACGCCTTCGAGCAGTATCGCTATGGCTACGCGGCGGCCTACGCGACCCTCATCTTCCTCATCCTCGTCACCTACACGGTGATGACGAACCGCATCACCAAGGCTACGGAAGGAGCGTTCGAATGAGCCCCGCGCCCGCCTCCAACCCAAATCCCGCGACCGCGACCGAGGTCAAAGTCGAATCCAGGCCCATGCCGGTGCGCGAGCTCACCGAAGCGCCATCTCCAACGCCCCACCCTCGCAAGCGGGGCAGCCAGATGCCCTTCATGTTCCGCCATGCGTTCCTCATCTGCTTCACGCTGGCGGTGCTCTGGCCCATCCTCTGGGTCCTGAAGATGGCGTTCAACGATGGGCAGGACTTCGCCTTCTCGATGAACCCGCTTCCAGACAACTTCACGTTCCAGAACTTCGCGCACCTGATCAGCACGACGGACAAGGACGGCAACTGGCTGTTCTGGCGGCAGTTCCGCAACTCGGCCGTCATCTCCATCTCGGCGTCGCTCATCGGCATCTTCGTGTCGGCGAGCGCAGCCTACGCCTTCAGCCGGTTCAAGTTCCCAGGTCGGCGCGCGGGCATGATGGCCTTCCTCATCACCCAGATGTTCCCGGGCACGATGATGATGATCCCGCTCTACCTGCTGCTCAATTACCTGGGCCTGCTCGACAGCATGTTGGGACTCATCCTCGTCTATTCGACGACGACCATCCCGTTCTGCACGTGGAACCTGAAGGGCTACTTCGACACGATCCCACGCGAACTCGAAGAGGCGGCCATCATCGACGGCGCGAGCCAGGCGCGCATCTTCTGGCAGATCATCATGCCGCTCTCGGCGCCAGCGCTCGCCGTCACGGCCCTCATCGCGTTCATGAGTTCGTGGAACGAATACATCCTCGCCGCGAAATTCATGGATTCGGAGATGAGCTACACGCTTCCGGTCGTCGTGAACTCCTACATCAGCTCGAAGAGCGTCCAGTGGGGCTACTTCGCGGCAGGCGCGGTGCTCGTCTCGACGCCCATCGTGCTGCTCTTCCTCGCGCTCCAGAAGTTCATGGTCGGTGGGCTGACCGCGGGCGGCGTGAAGGGCTAAGGACTTATCCCTCCATTAGGACCGAGCAACGCGAAGGACGGGGAAAGCCAGACTTTGGCGCGAGGCAGGATCTTCCAGACGGAAGTGAAGAGCGAAGCAACGAAGGCTGGCGTTTCGCGGACGAGCTTTGGCGACGGGATAATTGAGGGCTACGTCCTAAGAAACTCTTGGAAGTCTTGGCGCGATTGAATCCCTTCTTCTCCCCCTTCTGAGGCACGCCTAACGCTCGGTGCAGTCTGTCCAGGGCCAAAAGGCGGTGCGGTGGCTCAGCCATTGGAGTGACGATCACATGGTCGGTCGCCCGCAAGCGCTCGAATCTCCGTGAGGCTGTCATGTCAAAGGGCGCACAGCGACC
>JAISIF010000007.1 GCA_031262165.1 Myxococcales bacterium
CAGAATCAGAAGCAGCACACCAAACCTCAGGCCTTCCACCAGCCCTTTCGCGCCGTGGTGGGCGAGCTCAAGGCCCAGCTCAAGGCCGACGAAGACGCGCGTGCGCTCGCCGAAAAGAAGGCGCGTGAGGCTGCGATCGAGGCTCGACGCCAGCGCCGCGACGAGCGCTCGTCGATGAGTGAAGCGGAGCTGTTCGCCTCGGCCATGGCAGGCGTGAAGCCGCTCACGCAGGACGAGCGCGGACGAGCGCCAGCAGCCAATCCACGGCGCGCGGTGGACGCGCAGCTCGTCACCGCAGAGGCCGAGGCGCTCGCGCAGCTCGTCGAGCTCGTGGCAGGCACGGGCCCCTTCGACATGTCGTGCACCGAGGAGTTCATCGAGGGCCGCGTGCCCGGCGTGGACAAGCGCATCCTGGTGGCGCTCAAGCGCGGTGACTACGCGGTGCGGGCCCATCTCGATCTGCACGGCCTGACGCGGGCCGAGGCCAAGCCCAAGATCGAGGCATTCCTCGACGAGAGCCGCCGCGCTGGGCGCCGTTGCGTGTTGCTGATCCATGGCCGCGGCCTCAACTCGAAGGACCAGCTCCCCGTGCTGAAGGAGAGCCTGCGGAGCTGGCTCTCCCAGGGCGGTCGCATCGGCAAGGCCGTCCTCGCCTTCTGCACGGCCAGGCCATGCGATGGCGGGGCAGGCGCGCTCTACCTCCTGTTGAGGCGCTGAGGCCTTCGCTTCGATTCCGAGACGCCCAGCCCCACCGCGCTCCCCATCTGCGACGGAAAGACACGCCGGACGCGACGTCGGCACCGTGACGGCGCGCTTCACTCCTCCTGACAGCCCTCGACGCCGCTGTCCTGCCACGCCTCCTCGGGTTCCATCTCCACGCAGGCCATGTCCTCATCGAGCCACGGCTGATCTGGCCCCTCCTCGTCCACGTGTGGCCCGGGCCGCGCCAGGGCGATCGCCTGACCGGGCGCCATCTGGCGCTCCACGCTTTTGGACAAGCTCCAGAAACTGAGCAACGTCGCGAGCAGGGCCAAGAGATAGGGCGCGTTTCTCAGGCTGAACCGCGTGAGTCGGGGGAAGATCTGGCTGAGCTCAACCACATGCCGCTCGCGCGTCGGCTTTTGCCAGCGCAGGCGCCGTGGCATCTGGCGTGGCCGACGCTCCAGCGAACGTGCCGCACGCGCACTCAACCGCCGCGCCCGTGGTCGGACACTCGGCGCGCGGAGCGGTGTCGATGGCGATGGCGATAGCGGTGTCGATGGCTGGCCGCGCTCGTGGCTCGTGGCCGGAGAGAAGTGCGCGGCGTCGAGCTGCGTCCGCGTCCGCTTCAGGAGTGGCTGATGAAGGGAGCGCTGGGCGCGGCGCATCGCCTGTGGCGGCCTGGGCGTCACGCTCTGCCTGGCCGTGCGCGTCGCCTGCTGTCGCGATCGGAGCAGGCGCGAGAGCTCGGCCTCGAAGAGCCCGGTGCGCGTCTGTCGGGCGAGGATCGCTTCCAGCGCGCTCGCCAGGGCCGCTGCCGAGGGAAAGCGCTTGTCTGGATCGCGCTCCAGCGCCTTCATGATGAGGTGCGAGAGCTCCTCAGGAAAATCTGGATCTAGGCGCGCGGGCGGGACGACCTGGCGTTCGAGCAGCGCTCTCCGTGTGAGCGCGTCGGTCTCGGCATCGAAGAGCGGGCGAGTCAGACCCAGGGCGCTCTCGTAGAGGACGATGCCGAGCGAGTAGAGGTCCGTGCGCGCGTCGAGCCGTCTGCCCAGGAGCTGCTCGGGCGACATGTAGAGCAGCTTGCCCTTGACGATGCCTGGATCGCTGTCAGCTCCACAGGGGCGCGCGATGCCAAAGTCGATGAGCTTGACGCTGCCTTCGGTCGACAGGAGCAGGTTGTCTGGGCTGATGTCGCGGTGGATGAGGCGCAGCGGCGCACCCGCTTCGTCGCGCGCCTCCCACGCATGGCGGAGCGCCCGTGCCGCGCTCCAGGCAACGTAAGCCGCTCCCCAGGCCGAGAGGCGCTGCGCCGGATCTCTGATCCCCCACCTTCGATCGTCGCTCAGGAGCTTGCGCAGCGAGATGCCCTGGACAAATTCCATCGACAGCGCGAGCTCGCCATCCTGCTCGACGAGTTCGAACGCCTGCAGGAGGTTGGGGTGGCTCAGGCGGGCGGCGATGGATGCCTCACTCAGGAACATGCGCCGGAAGCCGGGATCGTCGGAGAACTCGGGGCGCATCCGCTTCAGGGCCACCTGCTTGCGAAAGCCGGTCGGTCCAGTGCGCCAGGCCCGATAGACCTCAGCCATGCCACCCACGGCGATGCGGTTGCCAATCTCGTATCTGCCCCAAAGGGTTCCCAGTCGAAATCCCATGACGACCCTCCCTGGCTTGTGGCCGCGAGACAGGTCCCGCGCCGTGGGCGCGGATGGTAGCGCAGGCACCAGGGTTGGCCCTCAGGTCAATCGGGGGAGCCGAGCGGATCGAGCGCGCTGGCCCAGCACGCCGTTCCTCCCATAGGGCCATCGCTCATGCAGGGGTGAGAACGCCCTTCACGATCGAGGCGCTGAATTACTGGGTCATATCCACGCTGACCTTCGTGAGCTCGTTGCGCGAGACATTGACCTGCAGCGTCTTCTTCGTGCCCAGATCCACGTTGATCAGGGTGAGCTGGTAGCTGCCCTCGTAGAGGCTGACCTTGGGCATGGGCGTGGTCCCGAGCTTCTTGTTGCGCAGATAGACGTCGGCCCATGGCTTGGCGAGGACGAGCAGGTCGCCTTTCTCCAGCTCGACGTTGATCGAGTAGTCCTGCCCCTTGTTCATTCTGAATGTGCGCGAGGTCTCGAAGCCTTTGGAGGGATTGCTCAGCACGATCCTGTGCCTTCCAGCGGGCAACTCGACCTCGCAGGGCGTCTCGGGGCAGAGCTCTGTCTGACCCAACCAGACGCGCGCGAGGGGCGTGCTCTTCACGTAGAGCGTGCCGTATTCCTTCGCGGCTGGCGGTGCGACGGGCAGTTGCGGTGTAGATGAGGATGATGTCGATGTCGGCGTCACC
>JAISIF010000033.1 GCA_031262165.1 Myxococcales bacterium
TGGGTTCGTGTTCACGGCCAAGGATCTCGCCTCCGGCGCGATCTCAAACCTCGAAAAGAACTTCATGAGCCTCGACAAGAAGGTCGGGCTCGGCACGGAGAGTCTTCAGAGTTCGTTCAAGGCGCTCGGCGTGGGGCTCTCCATCTTCGGCGCGGGCCTGACGGGCCTTGGCGCCGCGCTCTCGTTCGCGAACGCTGCTGGGCGATTCGAGCAGGCAGTCGCTTCCGCAGGCGCCATCGCTGGAGCGACCGCGATAGAGCTCACGCAGTTGCGCGACGCGGCGATCGCGGCTGGCATGGCCACCCAGTTTTCGCCAACGCAGGCCACACAGGCACTCCAGGACTTGGCTGCAGCTGGCTACAACGTCACAGAGTCGATTGCGCTCCTGAACCCGGTCCTCGATTTGGCGGCAGGTTCTCTGGGGCAACTCACGCCTTCGCAGGCCGCTGGGCTCGCCTCACAGGCCATGAAGGCTTTTGGCCTCTCCACTGAGGAGGCTGCCATCTCGGTCGATCGCATGCTTCAGGCAGTCAACGTATTTGCTCTCGACGCAAGTGAACTGCCTCTGGCTTTGGGAACGGCTTCACGCGGGGCGCAGGCGTTGAACCAATCCCTCTCGGAGACGCTCATCTCGCTGGGTCTGGTGAAAAACGTCGTGCCCGGCGTGGAGCGCGCCTCCACCGCTGTCGCAGTCGCTATGGAGCGCATGGCCAGTCCGCGCACCCAGCAGGCCTTGCAGGGGATCGGGGTTGCCGTCGTGGATTCACAGAATCGCTTTCGAACCTTTCTCGATATCCTGAGCGACCTCGCGCCACAGCTCGACAGGATGTCAGAGGCGCAGCGCTCCGCATTCCTGCTCAAAACCTTTGGTCGCGAAGCGCTCAGCGGCGTGAACGCCATCCTCACACAGGTGACTGGCGGCGTGCGTAGCAGCACTGGCGAGATGCTGCGCGGCGCAGCGGCCATTGCCTATCTGCGCGACCAATTCGAGCAGGCAGGCGGCACTGCAGCGAACTTCCGCGATCAAATGCTCGACACGTTCGAGGGGCAGAAACAGCTTCTCGGTGGCGTGCTCGAAACGCTCGCTGTCATTGCTGGAGAGCCTTTTGCCGCTGTGTTCAAGCCAATCGTGAAGGTCATCGCGACAGCTGTTCAATCCCTCGTCGGGCTCCTCCAAGCCATCCCAGCGCCCATCAAGCGCGTGTTCGCGGGCATCTTCCTCGCGGTCTCAGGCGCGCTCATGCTCGTGGGTGGCTTCATCGCGGCCAAGGCGAGCATCGCGCTGTTCGTCGTCGGCCTGAAAGCGCTCGGCATCACGATCGGAGGTCTGCTTTCGACGATTCTCCCAGCAGTGCTCTTCCTCGGAGTGCTCGCCGCTGCCGTGGCTGGGGTCGTCGTCGCGTTCCAGAACAACCTCGGTGGCATCGCCGATTTTTTTGCGCGCGTGAGTGACCACATCAAGCTCGGCTTTCAAGGGCTCGTTCAGCTCTTCGAACAAGGCGGGTTTTCGGGGGCCATCCGCGATGAGCTCAACCGTGCCGAGAACCAGGGCCTCAAAGACTTCCTCATCAACGTCTTCCTGTGGGGCAACCGCATCAGAAACTTCCTCAAAGGCCTGGCCGATGGATTCATGGCCGGGGTCGAGGCAGCGCGACCGACCTTCGAGAGCTTCATGGGAGCGCTGAGCAAACTTGGCTCGGCGCTCGGTTTTCTGTCCAAGCGCGATGACGCGGGCACGGCCTCCGAGCGCTTTCGCTCCTTTGGCGACGTGGGCGCTCGCGTCGGAAAGTCTTTGGCGCAAGCAATGGAGCTGGTCGTCAAAGGATTCACTGCCGTCGTCCAATTGGCTCAGGGCGTTGTTGGGGCATGGACGTGGATTCGGGCTGGAGCTGCTGTGCTGATGACCGCGTTTGCCCAACTCGGCGCGAAGCTCAGCGAGGTGACTGTCCACCTGTTCGGCAGCATCTCGGCAGTCGAGGGCAATGGCAGCGCGTGGAGCACGCTCGGAAACGTGATCGGCTTCACGGTCGGTCTCATCGTGAGCGTCATCGGCGTGCTCGTCTCCAGTCTCTCCTCTGCGGTCGGCATCGTCAGCGCGGCGATCGGGATCGTGACGTCAGTCTTCTCGGGACTCGCCGATGTGATCACAGGCGTGGTCTTCATCATCGGCGGCCTCATCAACGGGACCTGGACCGAGATCTGGACCGGGATGAAGCTCGTCGCGTTCGGCGTGGTCGACGCGATCATCGGTGCGGTGATCGAGCTGGCAGGCGCCATCGCCAATGTCGTGGATGCCTTCTCTGGCCTGTTCGGCAAGGGAACGCGCTGGCAGCAAGGCATCCGCGATTTTCGTTCATCGCTCCGCGCTGACATGGCCGAGGGCATGGGCGTGCAGGAGCTGAGTTTCACGCGACCGACCCGTCCGATCGCTTCGACGCCCGCGCCGACCACAGCAACGTCGCCGATGCCTGCGGTGGCTGCCATGACGCCCGTGCTTCCAGCGTCGCAGCCGATGCCTTCGACCTCAGCGCCCGCCTCTCCGCCTGTCGTGGTGCAACTCCAGGTCGATGGTCAGACTCTGGCTAGCGCAGTCCACCGAGCAGACCGCGACGCGGCCACCCGATCGTTTTCACCGATTCCGGCCTACTGATGTCGTTCAACGGAGCCATCGCCAGACCACCGCGCTGCGTGCTCGTGAACGTCACGACCGGCGAGTCGATCGAGTGCCTGTTCAACCCAACGCAGCTCACCGAGAAGCTCCAAGTGAACTGGAACCGCCTCGCTGTGCCAGGCCTCTCGCACCAGGTGCTGCAATTCCAGAACACCGCGAACCGCCAGCTCACGGGCGTCGAGTTTTACCTCGATCGATTCTTTGCGGCAGAGCAGCCTGGCGATCCTGGCGGGATTGATATCCTCGACTTCCGCGCGTTTTTGCGCGCGCTGACCGTGCCGCCTCAAGGCACTGAAACCGTCGCCGCGACCGCGCCCCCGCGCGTGCTCTTCATCTGGCCCAAGGTCGTCACAGTCGAATGCGTCATCGCCAGCGTCGAGTTTCAATTCAGGCAGATCGGCGTCGATGGAACGGTGCTCATCTACACGGCGAACGTAACCTTCGAAGAAATCCTCGATGCGCGCGTGACGAGCGAAGAGCTGCGATAACTGCTCATCCGTATCGTCTTTTGCTTGCTCTTCTCTGGAAAGGAAGCGTTGGTCCGTGCGTCCACAAGGACTGAACGGAGCCAGACATGATCAATACAAAATAAATCCTCTGACGGGATTGAATGCGAAACAGATGAATTCATTGAAAAAGAATTCCTGTTCACTCTTATGTGACTCGACAGGGGACGATCTTGGAGAATTAAAAACATTCTTCTGGAATCGATGAGTCAAATGGCATTGGCACACAGGGGAATTCGCTGAATGCCTCGCAAGATACTGAACAGGAAGATCCCTCGGCGGCCTGACCGTCGAGGGATTTTTGGTTCGGCGGTCTGTCCCCGCATGGCCGCCTCCTGTGGCTTTGCCACACCATGTCTCCGCGCACAGGTTCACGTCATTCATTCACGCTCGGCGTCTGTGATGAGCTCGGGCGGCGCTTTCTCACAGAGCGCGAGCCGTATCGGTTCAGGCAACACGCTGACACGCGCGTTCACGTCGTCGCTCAAGGCGACACCCTCGAAAATCTCGCGGGCCGATACTTTGCGCCGCTGCCGCGCGCCTGTGGCTTTTGGTGGGTGATCGCGGATTTCCAAGTCCAACCGATCATCGATCCCACTCTTGAACTTGAAGTCGGTCGCCATCTCTTTGTGCCGAGCTTGCGCGTGCTGACCGACGTCATCCTCAGCGAGCAAAGGCGGAGGTTTGAATGACGGTCTTCATCGACCGCAGCGATCGAAGCGCACCGGGCGTCCGCATCACATTGCTCGACAACGAGCGTGCGCCGAGCGGCGAACCCCTCGATCTCGACGGACGCATCCTTGGTTTCATCTTCGAGGACACCGAGAAGAAGGCCGATCAGGTCTCCATCCAACTCGACAACTTCGACCTCGCACTGTTCGAGCGCGAAGAGTTGGTGGGCGGCGCGACGCTCGAAGTCTCTTGGGGCTATCCGGGCAACATGGCCTCTCCGCGTCGCGTGGTCGTGAAGAAGCTCAAGGGCTTTCAGACGCTGACCATCGAGGGCCAAGCCACGAGTGTGCTGATGAACCGCGAGGCCAGAACGCGCTCGTGGTCGAACAAGTCGCGCAGCGAGGTCGTGAAGGAGATCGCCGCTGAATACGGCTACGAGGGCGAGAGCCTCGCCATCGAGGACACCGGCGAGGTGATCGGCACCATCAACCAGAGCGCCGAGACCGACGCGCGCTTCCTTCGGCGCCTCGCTGCCCGCGAGGAATACGAATACTTCGTGGACGACGCGGGATTGCATTGGCACTCGCGCAATCAGGCCAGCGCGCCGACACATGTGCTCACGTGGTTCTCGGACCCTGGTCGCGGTGACATCCTCTCGGTCAACGTCGAGAGTGACCTCACGCGACGCACGGGCCGCGTCGAGGTGCGTGGCCGAGATCCACTTGCGAAGGCCACCATCGAGTCGAAGGCGAGCAGCGCCACGGTCGAACGAGCCACGTTGAGCGACGTCATCGAGGTCGTAGATCGCGAAACAGGAGAGACCTCGCTGCAGCAGCGCAACGCGACGACCAGCGTGCATCCGACGTCGGCATCAACACCTGTTGCCGCAGAGCGAGAATCAGCCGCCCGCTTCCGACGCGCTGAACGCGAGACCGTAAAACTCTCGTTGCAGGTCGTGGGCGACCCGACCTTGCGCGCCAAGCAGATCATCGAAGTGCGCGGCATCTCGAGCCTGCTCTCCGGCAAGTATTACGTGACCGAGGCCAAGCACCTCATCTCGTCCTCTGGCTACGTCGTTGACCTGAAGCTCACCCGCGACGGCGTCGGAGCGCGCAAAGGGCAGCCTCAAGGCGGTGTGCCAAACCGCTCCACTCCCGCAACGGGTGGAACGTTGACTGAAATCGAGATCATCGACCGGGAGAGCGGTGCATCGCACGTCGAATACCGGCGCGATGGCCAAACCATCGCTGCTGACGATCCAGAGTCAGGGAGGAGTGCTCGATGAGCACCTTCGACGACGACATCCACACGCACGATTCGCGGCTCCTCGGGATGTTCGTCGGCTACGTGACGAATCGCGACGACGAAGAGCAACTGGGGCGTGTGCGCGTCTGCATTCCGGGCGTGCTCGAACCCGATAGCGCGTGGGCATGGCCTCTGGGAACGAGCGGCGGTGGATCGAAGGACAGAGGTTTTTTTGCCGTGCCCGAGGTGGGTGCCGAGGTCGCGGTGTTCTTCAATCAAGGTGACATCGACGCGCCGTTCTATTTAGCGGCACATTGGGGTCGTCCCAACGGCGAGAGCGAGGTTCCCGAGGAGGCGCAGAAGACGCCGCCGGACAACCGCGTCTTCTCGACGCAGACCTTCCGCATCGAGCTCGACGAGTCGAATGGCAGCCGCAAGCTGAAGCTCACGAACAGGAAGACCGGCGACCACCTCGTCTTCGACGCTGAAGACAACACCGTGACGCTCGAAGCAACGACGGCGCTTACGCTGCGCGCGGTCGGCGCCATCTCGATCGAAGCCACGCAGGTCACCATCGCTGGGCGACTGGTTCGGCCCATCGCAGAGCCCATCTGAAGGAGCACCACCGTGGCACTACCCATCTGCCTGGAGATTCCCAATCTGCCCGACCCTCCGGTCATCACGCTGCCTGGTGGTGTGAGCATCCAGCAATACAACCTGATGCAGTCGATTCAGCCCGCACTCACGCCGCTCATGCCCGTGTTCGACATCATCGATACGGTCGTCGCGGTGTTCAATTGCGTGAAGGCGATCCCTGACTCGCTCGGTCCACCGCCCGATCCAAC
>JAISIF010000078.1 GCA_031262165.1 Myxococcales bacterium
CATGACACAGCGCCCAGCGACACGATGAGCGCCCCAGTGCCCAAGGCAGCTAGCAGCAAACTCTCCCGTCGTTATCTGCTCGGAACAAGCGCGACGATCGCGAGCGAAAGCACGACGGCACCCAGAAAAAGCGAGCCAGACCAGACAGAATTAAACTCCTTCACAGAGAAAAGTTCGAGAGGCACGTCTCCTTCAGGTGTTCGCCACGGTCCCGGAGACCAAAACTCCAGAAGTCTCAAGGGATTGAGACAAAACTTGCGGGCCTCGCGTAGCGCAGCATCTCCGCTGTTTCTAACGCTCGACGCATAGAGAGCTGGCAAGAGCTGAATGAGCGATGCGAGTACTGCATTGACGCCCGCTATGCCCAATCGTGCGAAAGAAGAGGGCCACGTCGCTCGCGGTCGAGTAAGAGCACACGCGAACAAGAAAAGAGACATCACATAGAGCGCCTGTGGATCTCCTGAGAGTACGATCAACACCATGGCGGCTGAGCAGAGAGCCAAGCCGCAGTAGGAGTCTCGAGGGATGAGCCATTTCCATAAAGAATCTAAATTTCCTCTTTCTGACTCTGCCTTTAAGGCCCATTCAAAACCCCAAATGGCCCAGGGGATTGCCGAAGCTGCCAGAAGATAGGCCAGGTTTCCACCCATGCTGAGGAGATAGCCAGAACCGCTATATGCAATGGATCCGATGAAGCTCGCCGTCCGGTTGCAGGACCAGAAACGAAGTAGGCGATAGCTCCCCATGGCTGCAAAAAAGTGCGCAAGTAGGACGCTGACCGAAAGCGCGGTCGTATGCGGCAGGAATAGATGGAGCCAAACGCTAGGGTGAAAAATGGCTGTCACCACGTTACCCACATAACTGCTGCCCAGCCCATCGAAGGGATACCATTCGGGAAATTCGCTGTTCAGGATACGATCAATAAAATTCATTCGCAATGGCAAATAAACAAGATGCATATCACGATAAAGAAAGGCCTGTTCACCAACCACAACCTTCCAATAAAATATACATAGTAGGACGATTCCGAGCAGCAATGGCCATAAGGCCAGCAATTTTTCACGACGAATCATTACTGTATCCTCTTCCGTCGCCCCTGAATGGCCAGTACAGCAATAGCAATCCAGCCGATTGCAGAGAGCACCATCCCGCCCCGCAGCCCTGGCGTCTTGTAGATGAGCTGGATGTCGTGGGTGCCCACAGGCACTCTAATGGCGCGGCCTGCGGTGAGGCCAGGATAGATAGGCGCAGGCTCGCCATTGACGGTCGCAGACCAGCCATCAGCAAAGGCGTCTGCAATAAACAGGGTGCTTGGCGTCTCGCTTGAAGCACGGACAGAAATTTTCTCTGGTGTGTAATGAAGAACCTCGATCTGCGCATTCGTTGGTGCCTGACTAGGGAAATCAGGTTCATCTGTTTCGACCGGGATGGTGGTGACCGAATTGAAATTCGGTGTGTTAGCAAGAGCGATGGCTTCTTCTAAAGAGGTGACCGGAATGCCTTGGACGAGACGGATGCGATCGCCCGCGCGATCATCGAAAAGAAGTTCGAAGGTTTTTTCGGGATCGGTCGGGTAATCGACGAGCTTTTGAGCTGCCCGGACATTGAAGCCGTGGAAGTAGACGAGGTCGGGCAATTCTTTGAATGCGGTGAATTGACGGCCTTGTGCTGTGAGAGGTAAATAGCCATCGGCATTTTCAATCTGGAACAAGCTATTGATGCCATTTGAGAGATTCTGGACAGATTGACGATAATAATTCACAGTCCCTAGAGTTGGGGTTGACTTTTTCAGCCGCCTCACAGCCTCACCTGGATCGTAGTGCGAATAGAGGCGAAGTTTTTCATAGAGCTCCTGGCTGCCCATTTTTTCTCGCAGAATCTTCACAGCAGTAGGTGGCTCAACAAAAAATTCTGGTTGGACGAGGTTCATTCGCATCGGGCCATACGTTCCTGCTACGAGCGATAGGATTGCCAGCAGGCACACGAGCCCTTCGCTCACACGATACGGCAGCCGCCTAATGGGCAGTGTCAAAATCCAAGCGACCAATGCGAAACAGGATCCTGAACCAAGGCTCGCTGTGATGGCTGGGGAGATTTCCCTCAGTTCTGCGTGTGCTTTCAGCTGTGCTCCAGCCAGAATAAGGATCCCCTCCCTCAGGCTACCAGTACTGAAGGCAGCCAAAAGAATGATGTTGAAAGCGGCGAACAGGAGCAGGCGGTTTCGAAAGGCTTGCAGTGGTAACCATTTGCGCTCTTGAAGGCTTGCAAAGAGCCGCTGCGCACCTAGCCCTGCGAGCAACGCGACTGCCAGAGAAACGAAGACCACGTTTTTTTCGGGATAGCGAAGCAAGCTCCAGCCAGGCAGTATGTTCTGGAGCAGGGCATAGCCAGGTGTCCATGTCACACAGCCCAATGATACGATGAGTGCTCCGGTTCCCAATGCAGCTAATAAACGAGTTTTATGGCGCTTTCCGGTTTGTGAGATCGCAAAAAACGCAAGCGACAGAACAACTGCTCCTAAAAAAATTGAGCTGGCCCAGAGAGATTTGAATTCCTGAATGGAGTAGAGCTCGCTCGGAACTTGTCCTTTCGTTGTCATCCATGGTCCCGGCGACCAGAATTCTAGGATTCTTAGCGGATTAAAAGAGAGGCTGCGAGCCGCTCTCAACGCTGCATCGCCTCCATGTCTGACACCCGAAGCATAAAGGGCAGGTAAGAGCTGAATGGCCGACGCCAGGTATGCGGTGACGCCTGCTATCCCGAGGCGAGCCAAGGATGACAGCCACTGTGCTCGTGGCCTGGCAAGGGCACATGCAAGAAGGAAGAGCGAGGTGATGTAGAGTGCTTGTGGATCTCCCGAGAGAGCAAGTAGTGCCATGGCGGCGGCGCAGAGAGCTAAGCCACTCCAAGAGGCGCGCGGCACAAGTCCTCTCCAAAGATCGCCTGATACATCGCTTTCAGTCCTCGGCTTCACAGATCGCTCAAAGCCCCAAATGGCCCAAGGGATTGCCGAGGCGGCCAGAAGATAGGGGAGATTTCCGCCCATACTGAGAAGGTAGCCCGAACCGCTGTAAGCAGTCGCTCCGATGAAGCTTGCAGTCTGATTACAGGACCAGAAGCGAAGCAGACGATAAATCCCCATTCCCGCAAAGAAGTGCGCTAAGAGAACACTGAACGAGAGGGCAACGATGTGTGGCAAAAACAAGTGGAGCCATACGCTCGGATGAAAGATGGCCGTCACCACGTTGCCCACATAACTGCTGCCCAAGCCATCGAAGGGGTACCACTCAGGAAATTCACCATTTAGAATACGATCGATGAAATTCATCCGCATCGGCAGATGGACGAGGTGCATGTCGCGATAAAGAAATCCTGCTTTGCCAATCAACACTTCCCAATAAAATACGCAGAGCAGTGTGATTCCGAGCAGGGCTGGCCAAACTGCCAAAAATTTTTCTCGATGGACAATTCTTTTGAAGAACATGATAAACTCAGTCGTCCCTTTATAAGAACCTGTATTCCAGCCTTGAACAGCCGTCTCAAGAGGAGCGAGATAGACGAGCTTTCCACACAGCTCTCCTCGGAAGTCGTCGTGATTTCATAATCCTTGGATAATCTTCTGTAATTATTCAGCCATGAAAATGTTCGTTCGACACGCCAACGCTTGTTCAGTATTTCAAATTCATGTTTTATTCGCTCAGATATTTTGACCTTCAACCCTAAATTCTGCAAACACTCAAAAGGCTCGGATATTCACTTAATGCCTTCCGAAATGCTCTTCTGCCCTGCGTCGTATCATGTAGATTTGCTGCGTGAACAACCAAAACCAATATATTTCCCAATAGATTCGTCACAATGTGCCGCTTTCTCCTCTTTGTCTTTTTCCCCCATCGCCCCCCTGCTCTTCGGCAGGCTCCATCGTTTTCACACTCTGTGAATCGATGATCGAGAAGGATGGATCGGCTTTTCTTCCGCGCATTTCGCGTTCAAGTTTGATCAATGCCTTCATGAGCCGCGTCCATAATCCAGATTTCTTGGCTCTTCTATAAAATGACCAAACCGTTTGATAGGGAGGAAAATCCTTCGGAATCATTCTCCATTGGCAGCCCGTTTTTGTCAGAGAGAGCACCGCATTCATTAAAGCTCACTTGCTCCATTTCGCTCGGTTTCCATGGTTTCCAATTTCTTCTTTAAAGATGGGTTCAAGCGCTTGCCATTGTGCGTCCGTCAAATCTGTAGAGTAACTCAAAATATTCTCCTTGCTCAGGTGTATTGAAGAGACGTTCATCTATATCAGGATGAGAGAGGTTGTCTTGGCATGAATACGATTTCTAATAAATGCTTGACACACCCACATCCTCAAAGCGGTGCGCCTCCTCCCTCTGCGAGAGGGGGTTTTGTTGGTGTTCCACTCATCGAGATCGATCTCGGCATTGCCAACAGGAGGCGTTGCACGGTGGGTTAGAACTCGATGGCCCTGCCGGGAGGCGCGCGTAGAGGAGCGCCTCGCGGTTGCCCTCGGGACCAGCGATGGGCGCGTCGATCCAGCCGATGACCTCGAGCCCCAGCTCGTCGCGCGCAAAGTCACGGATCGACTCGATGGCAGCGCGTCGCCTCGTCTCATCGCGCACGACACCCTTCTTTCCCAGGCCGTCGCGGCCCACCTCGAACTGCGGCTTGACCAAGGCCACGATGGCGCCGCCCGGATCGAGAAAGGGCAGCGCCGAGGGGAGCACGAGGCGCAGCGAGATGAATGAGACATCGACCACGACGAGCTGGACGTGAAACGGCACGTCGGCCTCGGTCAGCGCCCGCGCGTTGACCTTCTCGCGGACGATGACGCGCGGATCGGCGCGCAGCTTTGGAGCGAGCTGATCGATGCCCACGTCCAGCGCGATGACCTGGGCCGCGCCACGTTGAAGCAGGCAGTCGGTGAAGCCACCGGTCGAGGCGCCGATGTCGAGCGCGCTCAGGCCTGTCGCGTCGAGGCCGAAATGCTCGAGAGCGCCTTCGAGCTTCAGGCCGCCGCGCGAGACGAAGCGCAGGGGCGTGCCCTCGACGCGGATCGGCAGCGAGGCATCCACCAGAGCGCCTGGGCGATCCGCGCGCCGATCGCCCACGAACACCGCTGTCTCTTCGGAGGTGAAGAGGGCCTGGGCGCGCGCTCTCGTTGGCGCGAGATCTCGCTCGACGAGGAGTTTGTCGAGGCGCTCTTTTCGAATCATCCAGAGACTCCGAGTGTTGAAGGAACCGGGATCGGTGAAAGGCGAGCGCGCCTCAAAGTGCAAGGCGCAAAATCGGCCCGAACCAAGGCGGTCCGGCCCTGATGTTTGATGTCTAGCGCAACGCCCTGCGAACGACACACGACGCAAACGCACGGCAGGCGTTGTCGAATGGCGACCGCAAGGGCGTTGCACGCAACAGCCCTGCGAAAACGCATCGCTCCCGCTCGAGATCGCCAGAACTCGATTGCCCGCCCTCTCATCCCCTTTTCCCTTGGAGCGCTCCAGCGAGCGTGGCATGGGCCCGCCCGCTTTTTTGCCGCCCCTGCGCGGCGCTCTCCCCCATCACACTTCTGTCTCATTATCCGTCTTTCCCGGAGGTTTTCCCCATGTCCCAGCTCAAAGGCAAAGCGCTCGTCGCCCAAGGCGGCGGCCCCACCGCGGTCATCAACCAGAGCCTCGTCGGCATCACCCTCGAAGCGCGCAAATGCCCCCAGATCGAGCGCGTCTATGGCGCCATCGGCGGCGTGCGCGGCATCCTCGAAGAGGAGTTCGTCGATCTCTCTCAGGAGACCTCGCACAACCTGGAGCTCGTCGCTCTGACGCCCTCCAGCGCCCTGTGCTCCACGCGCGACAAGCCCGACGCCACCTACTGCAAGTCGCTCTTCGAGGTCCTCAAGGCCCATGACATCCGCTTCTTCTTTTACTGCGGCGGCAACGACTCGTCCGACACCGTGCGCATCGTGAACGAAGAGGCCAAGCGTTGTGGTTACGAGATGCGCGCGATCCACGTTCCCAAGACGATCGACAACGACCTGGAGGTCAACGATCACTGCCCGGGCTTTGGATCGGCCGCCCGCTTCGTGGCCTCTGCCGTGGCCGGCGCCAACCTCGATAACCGCGCGCTCCCCGGCATCTACATCGCCGTCGTCATGGGCCGTCACGCGGGCTTCCTGACGGCGGCCTCGGCCCTCGCCAAGATCTACCCCGACGACGGGCCGCACCTCATCTATCTGCCCGAGCGTGCCTTCGATTCCGACAAGTTCATCGCCGACGTGGAGGCGACCTACGCGAAGTATGGCCGCTGCGTCATCGCCGTGTCCGAGGGCATCCAGGACAAGTCCGGAACGCCCATCATCACGACACTCAGCGAGACGGTCGAAAAGGACGCGCACGGCAATGTCCAGCTCTCGGGCACAGGCGCGCTCGGTGACCTGCTCGGCGACCTCATCAAGAAGCGGACGAAGATCAAGCGCGTGCGCGCCGACACCTACGGCTACCTCCAGCGCTCGTTCCTCGGCTGCGTCTCGGACGTGGACCAGCGCGAGGCGCGTGAGGTCGGCGAGCGCGCCGTCCAGTTCGCCTGCCTGCACGGCCTCGATGGCTCGGTGACCATCCACCGCGTCGGCGACTAC
The DNA here is from genome assembly GCA_031262165.1 of Myxococcales bacterium. Taxonomy (GTDB): domain Bacteria; phylum Myxococcota; class Myxococcia; order Myxococcales; family UBA5297; genus UBA1203. The sequence continues at coordinate 6,638 of JAISIF010000078.1, forward strand.
GCGGTCGACTATCGGCTCTCGCCGCTGGAGGCCATCGCCGCGCGCACCAAGCACATGCCCGACGACTTCATCAACGAGGCGGGCAACGGCGTCACCGAGGCGTTCCTGAAGTATTGTCGCCCGCTCATCGGCTCGGGCTTCCCCAATTGCCAGCGGATCCGCGCGCCCAAGATCGCGAAGATTCTGAAGCCGTAGAATTCATAAAGAACGTTCAGAACATTCGAAAACGCCCTCCCGAATTGCTTTCGGCAGGGCGTTTTTTTTGGAAAACAAAAAAAGAACGAATCAACAGAACGAATCAATCGATGTCTCGGGAATCAGCGCCGCTCGCGAACGTTCCCCTGTGCCTTGCATTCGTCAGATTTCGAATGCTAAGGGCCCGCCCCTTTTCGAGAGAGGGCGTCCGAAGGGCGTGGCACGCCACTCCACATCTCATGAAGAAAGAATGATTGGCATCGCCCCATTCTTTTCTGCCGAAGGAGCAATACAGATGAGCAATAAAGTTTTTGTCACCCTGAGCGTGGCACTCGCGCTCGGATTCGCCGGCGGCTGGTTCGCCAAGACCATGGCGACGAGCACCACCTCCTCTCAGACGGACGCTGGCGCCTCGGCTGCCGTGGCACCACAGGCCCAGGGCAACGCGGACCGTGGCCAGGCTTTCAAGGAGCGCCGCCTCAAGCGCCGCGACCGCGGCGACGGCGAGGCTGGGATGCGCGACCGCCGCGCCGAGCGACTCAAGGACAAGCAGGGCGACGGCAGCAAGCCCGTGAGGCCGCCCAACAAGCCCACCGAGGATCCGAACGCCGTCTATAAATTTCTCGTTGGCGACAGCCCTGTGCATGGTCCCGCGACGGCCAAGATCACGCTCATCGAGGTCAGCGACTACGAGTGCCCCTTCTGCGTGCGCGGCAACGACACCGTGAACGAGCTCCTGAAGCTCTACCCGAACGACCTGCGCGTCGTGATGAAGCAGAACCCGCTCAGCTTCCACAAATACGCGAAGGATGCGGCCACGGCAGCGCTGGCAGCGGGCGCACAGGGCAAATACTGGCAAATGCACGAGAAGCTCTTCGAGAGCACCAAGACCAAGACCCCACTCACGCGCGAGCGCCTCGACGCGCTGGCCAAGGAGCTCGGGCTCGACATGGGCAAGTTCTCTCAGGCCCTCGACAGCGACATGTTCGCCGCCCAAATCAAACAGGAGCAGCAGACGGCGGTGGCGCTCGGTGCGCGCGGCACCCCGGCCTTCTTCATCAACGGCCGCAAGCTCTCGGGCGCTCGTCCCATCGAGCACTTCAAGGCCCTCATCGACGAGGAGCTGAAGAAGGCCGACGCGCTGCTCGCCAAGGGCATCCCCGCGGACAAGCTCTACGAGGAGATCACCAAGGACGCCTCCCAGCGCGTCGTGCTGCTGCCGGGCGCGGTCGAGCCGAGCAACCCGTTCATGGGCACTGGCCCGGCCAAGGACGTCCCGATTCCGACGAGCAGCCCGACCCTCGGCCCGGACAACGCGAAGGTGACGCTCGTCGAGTTCCTCGACTTCGAGTGTCCCTATTGTGCCAATGGCGCCAAGGACGTGCTCGAGCTCGCCAAGCTCTACCCCAACGACCTGAAGGTCGTGTTCCGTCACCAGCCGCTGCCTTTCCACAAAAACGCGAAGGCCGCGGCGCAGGCGTCCATGGCGGCCCACTACCAGGGCAAGTTCTGGGCGATGGAGCAGAAGCTCTTCGACAACATGAAGTCACTCTCCGAGGAGAAGATCGAGGCGCTCGCCGCCGAGGTCGGCCTCGACATGGCGCGCTTCAAAAGTGACTGGAAGAGCGCCGACACCGAGAAGCTCGTGGCAGCAGACATGGCCGAGGGCAAACGCCTCGGCGCGACAGGCACCCCGACCTTCTTCATCAATGGCCGGACCCTCGTCGGCGCGCGCCCCATCGGCAGCCTGCGCGAGATCATCGACGAGGAGATCGCCAAGGCGGCCAAGTAAGGCCTTATGACTTCTCCATCGATTAGGACCGAGCAACACGAAGGACGGGGAATGCCAGACGAGGCGCGAGGCGAGGGCTTCCAGACGGAAGCGACCAACGAAGCAACGAAGGCTGGCGTTTCACGGACGAGCGGGGCGACGGGATGATTGATGGATGAGTCCTAAGTCGGCGCATTTCTTTCGAGATGCGAAAACAATGAAGGGGCGCGATTTCGTCGCGCTCCTTTTTTATTGTTTTCCAGTAAGAATCTCCCAGCAAAGCTGGGGGCTTTTTGATTGCGAGCCGATCAATGCGGCTAAAGTAAAAGAGGACCGCTAACGCGGGCCTCTCAGTTGATGGACCACCTTGTCGGTGGCTTAGGACTTATTCCCAAGGAGTTATCCCTCGAGCTCGTGCCTCATCTGGCATTCCCCGCCCTTCGCGTTGCTCGGTCCTAATTGAGAGATACGTCCTTGAAGCAGGCTCGGTTGCTCGTTTCGAAGATCCTCTATTTCCTGTTTTGGATCTTCTCTCGAATCATCGCCTCGTCTCTTCCAACTGTTGAAACGAAATACCCGCGAGCCCAAAAATCCTGCCCCGCCATATTTCGTTTTTCTCTCCAAACATCTGATCAATATAAATCACCCTCCTTCATTTGATATAACCGACCATCGATGCCACTGATTATTTCGACGGTATCGATGACAACATGTGAATACGTTCGGGCATCAAATACCCTTCCTCAACAACGCATTCTTTTTGATATGCGATCTCTCTCATCACATTCACAAGGGCTTTCCGAAGTTCGCCAGAGAGTGCTTTCTTTCGATACTTCGGCATGAAGACCAGGTGGTATTTTCACTTCCCTGTCGAGTGGTTTAAAACTTTTACATCATCCATAAATATCCTTTCATTTCGTGTGCTTGGCGGCTCACGAAATGGCGTTCATGGATGATTTGCTGATAGGTCAAACCTTTTCAGTCCCCGGCAAAGCCGGAGGTTTGCCTTTAGAAAATCAATCGATGCGGACCTGTCTTCAAAGGCCCATCGGAACGTCGTCATTGCGAGGAACGAAAGCGACGAAGCAATTCATCGACGATCAATCTCGGCAATCACCCAGAATTGCTTCACTTCCTCCTCAATGACGAATCGTTGTGATAATCAATTCAATGACAGGATATGAAAACAGGGACACGGATTGATTTCCATGTCCCTGCAGATTCGAATCACTCGATTCAACCAATTCATTCAATCGACATCAATCATCAGCTTCGCCGACATCGAATCACTATCTATTTCGATAGCTTGTCGGCGGCCTCGTTCATCTTGTCGGCGAGTTTGTCCGTGCGCTGCTGGGCAGCCTGCCGGAGGGCCGTCGCGGCGCTGGGATCCTTCAGCTTGACGAGTCCTTCGATTGCGCTGGTCGCCACCTGTTCGTCCTGATCGCTCAGCGCCTGGTTCAGCGGCTTGAAGGCGCTTGCCGGTGGATGGTCCGCGACGAGCTCGGCTGCCTTGCGCCGCAGATCGACCGAATCCGAGCGCGTCATGGTCTGGAAGACCACCTCGTTGGCAGACGCGTCGCCCATCTTGAAGAGCTGGGTGAGGCTCTCGGTGCGCAGCTCGAGCGGCGCGTCGTTGCTCTTGACCAGCTCGCTCAGCGCTGGGATGCCCGACTTCCACTTCTTCTCGCCGATGATCTCCGCCGCCCTCTTCCGCACGCGCAGCGATTTGTCGTTCTTGAGAATCTGGGTGACGGTCGGCACCGATGCCTCCTCGGCATCGACCTTGTCGAGCGCGTCGAGGGCGCGGATGCGCATCTCCTCATCCTGTTCGTCCTTCGCGATGCGCCCCAGGACCGTCGCGCTCGCGGGCGTGCCGATCTTGGCGAGCGCATCGATGCAGCTCTCGCGGGTGCTCTGCGAGGCGTCCTTCTCCGCGGCCTCGCCCACGCGCTGGATGGCCAGCGTGCTCTTGTTGTCGCCCAGCCGAGCGCACGCCTCGGCTCTCTGGCGAGCGTCGCCGCTATCGAGCGTGTTCACGAGCTCCTGATCGGTCATCTCTTTGGGGAGCGCGTGTGACTGGCCGCCCAGGGAGGCGCACGCGCAGGGGATGGCGCAGGCCGCGCAGAGCAGCAGGTATTTCAGATGACCACGGCGCGGCGCGCCCTCGCTCTGCCAGGTGGATGTTTTCATGGCGTCGTTCCTCTCTCTTTCCTTGGGGTTGCGAAGCGGTGAAGCGGTTGTGTTGGGTTGGCTGTGACCGGGGAAGGCAAATCAGCGGCAGTGAAGAAAAGTCGTTGGTCTGGCGATGGCGAGCCCCTAAAAGGGCGCGCTTTTTTCCGAGTTGTTTTCGAGCCTTCTGGACGTTCAGACAGAGCTCTCCTTGAAGTGACGTTCGGAGTGGCCAGACGCAGCGTCCGCATCGAGGCCCTCTCTCAAACCAACCAACCGGACGCTTTGAGGTCTCCATGTCTCAACACATCGATCTGTCGAACCCCAAGGAAAGCGCTGTCCTGGATCTCTTGGCGCTCGCCATTGCCGCGGATGGTCACGTGGACGCGCGAGAGATCGCCTTTGCCACCGATCGCTTTCAGGCCCTGCTCGGAATCGGGGGAGAGGCGAACGTTGGCTTCGTCGATGAGCTCGGCAAGAAGATCAGCGAGAGCATCCAGCGCCTGAAGGACGAGGGCGCCGAGGTCTTCATGCAGAGCGCGGTCGTCTACTTCGACACGGAAGAAGAGCGCGAGATGGCCTTTGCGCTGTGCGCGGCGCTCGTCTGCGTGGACGGCAGCCTGGCGCCTGGTGAGGCCGAGTTCCTGAGCCAACTGCGCGTCCTACTCGGGATGAGTGAGGCCCAGGTCCTCCGAGGCGTGGTCGCCATCTCCACGCAGCTGATGGCGCATTCGCCCGCGCCTCAAGCCCAGTGCGATCAGCACTGAAGCCAGTCATTCACACCTGCTCGAACCAAGAAAAAGCCCTGCCCCGAGACAAGAGTCCGCGGGACAGGGCTTTTCATTTGTCGCGTCGCCCCTCTGACGACCCTCTGACGCCTCATCGAAGCCCCCTCCCCCGCAAAGCGGGCAAGGGAAACGATCGAGGATGATTCATCGAATGCAAAATCCCTCTCCAACGAGACGGAGAGGGAGCAGGGCCAGGGCGGTTGAGTTCTATTTTTTTGATCTCGAATCGGGATGTGTCGGGGCGTTGCGTGCAACGCCCGTCGTGTTTGTGTCGAATGACGACCGCAG
>JAISIF010000182.1 GCA_031262165.1 Myxococcales bacterium
TTGAGGGAAGTGACGGCAATCCTGAAAAGGTCTCGTCGTCAGAAAAAAGCGCCCATCGGATGCCTGAGGGCGCGCAATGTTCCGGACACGTTTCTTTTTTGGAGGAGTGGCGGGTGCCCGTCGGCCCACTTCAGCGCTCTCTTAGGCATTGATGATTGATTTTCCAATGCCGATGGCGAGATGCACGGCCAATAGAATGAATGTCAGGTAGAGCATTTCGTTGGAATGGCTCAGATCCAAGAGGGCCTTCTCTGGATTGAGCGGATCGTAATGCACCGAGACGATCTTCCCTCTGGGATAGCGGCGGACCAGCTCGCGGGCATCTGTGTTCGATTGGATGAGCAGGGGCCATCGAATCTGAGAGCCCCAATATCGGTGGTCATCGACGACGTATTCGTAGGTGATGAGCGCCGTATGGGAGGTGTGCCACCTACCCTTGGAATAGCGCTCTTGGGTCGAAAGCTCCGATGTCGTGATTTGGCCGAGAACGATGCTGTAATCTCTCGCATGCCGGTATTCTTTGTATCGAACGTAGCCGGCGGTGCAGGCGCTGACGACGAGCGCGATGTCCAGTACGGCGAGGCCGATCTTGAGACGCAACGAGGACATCCGGACTCCAGTCCTTCAGGGAGGGGCTATGATCGCGGTTTGAGTCGGCATTGATGGCTTTTGGAGGGGCGTTGGGCAAATGCACCTCTGTAATTCGATTCGGACGCGGCCATCAAATCGCGGGGACGGAATCGAAACCAACCCATCCGTGCCTCCAACCGCGCATACCAATTCAACCCTCACCTCAGCGGTGTATTCATCGAAGGCGCACCGGAGAGTGGTCACCGGAAAGAGGGACAACTTGAAGAGAGATGATTTTATCTGGGTGTTGTAGAGAAAGATCTTCAGATGTGCGTTTCATGCAAAAGATGTCATTCCTCTGAAATTTATAAAAATGGGTTTTCCAGGGATAGATGAATATATAAATGTAAAACATATGGATATTTCTTTTTTGGAAAGAAACCATTCACTCGTTTGTAGATGGATTCGAGCTGGTGGCGAAAAACTACCCGCCCCTGCTATTCCAGAAGATGCCCTGGAGATAGAATTCGACGAGATGTGGCATTTCATCGGATCAAAAAAACGAAACTTGAATCATTAAAACTTTAGATCGCCACACGGACAGAGTGGAAGCCAGGGGCCTTGGTCAGCGAGATTCGAGAAATTTTCAAAAACTTTATGAAAAAATAGAGCGTCTGGAAAATTATCAATCTTTTACAGATGCGTGGAATGCTTTCGCGGAGGCATTGCCTTCTGAAAGATATGCCATTGGGAAAGCTCATCTGATTGCTGTTGAGCAGAATAATAACGACACACGACATTTTTTTTGGGAAGATTTACGCGTAGAACAAAAACTATCTCAATGAGAGTCGAGATGATTTTTTTGTCACTCAGTCTCTGTATGGAGGCTGCGCTTTTGAGTAACCATTCTCCAAAAATAAAAGTCCACCCAGAGAGCGATGGCGTGCTGGAGATCGCGCGTGTCCATGCACTTGCCGATTGTCTGTCTGTGCTGTTACCTTTGAAAACAAGAACGGCCCCGCGATTTTGATTCGCGAGGCCGTTTTGATTTGATCGCTTCAATCAACTTTCATCTTTGTCATCCGTTCTCATTGTTTTTTGAAGTGCGACATGGAGGCGGGCAGCTCTTCCAGCGCGGGGAATTTGCGGTCCGCATGGAGCGATCGGGCGCGTTCGAGCAGCGTTGCCTCGCTCTCCACGAGGTTGGGGTTGGGCTGCGGTGCGTTCACGGGGCAGACGGCGGCGCATGCGGCCTCGTCGTAGAAGCCGACGCACTCCGTGCAGCGGGCTGGGTGGATCTCGTAGATCTCCGCGCCCTGTGAAATCGCGGCATTGGGGCACTCGGACTCGCAGGCACCGCACGCGATGCACTCTTCGCTGATCTCATAGGCCATTGTTTGCTCTCCTCGTCACATGAGTCGGGTGGGGTGGGGGACGACGCGTCGTGGCGCCATCGAGGTTGGGACACGCGCCGCACGCCTCCAAGCGCCCATCTGCGCACCGCGCGAAAAAAGCCCCGGACCAGTGAGGTTCCGGGGCTTGGAGTTCGGAAGGATCCGCCTGTCGGCGCGCCTTCTGGTGAATCAGAAGCGCGCCTGCATCATCAGGTTGAAGCCCAGGGCCCAGGCATCCTCGAAGATGGCTTCAGCGACGCCATTGCTCGAATCGCGGAAGGTCGTCCGGTTGCGATCGTAGTTCAGGTAGAGCTCGCCCGCCGCTGAGAAGAATTCCGAGATGTCCCAGCGCAAATTGAATTTGGCCGACGCCACGAGCTTGGCTTCCTCGCCGCTGGGCAGGACCGTCATGGAGCCCGCGTCGCGCACGACCACGGTGCGTTTGCCCTGCATACCGGCGGAGGGATTGTTGCCGCCCAGGACGCCTTCGGTCGAATACGACGCGGGCATCTGGACACCACCGCTGATTCCCGGCGTGAGGCGCAGGGCAGGGATGTAGTAGTCGACGTTCAGCGCGATGAACTTCTCGTCCGAGATGTTGGTGTCGTCGGGGAAGTCCACGAACGGTGGGTAGCCGGGCACGTTGAACTGGATGAACGAGAGGCTGCGCAGCAGGCCCACGACGCCGAAGAGCCAGTAGTTGTATTTGGCGCGCAGCTGAAGGGCGCCCGCGTAGGCCTTCTGGACGCTCGTCTGGGCATAGACGTCGGGGTCGGCCAGCTCTTGCGCGAGGAAGCTGCCCTCGATGGCGGCCGAGAAGCTCAGGCCACCTGGATAGCGCTCGGCCTTGAAGAAGCGGGCCGGCATGTCTGGGTCGTTCTTGTAGAGGTTGAAGTCCACCGAGGTGCCGACCGGCTCACCGTGGTGAAAGACGAGCTGCGAGGAGACGCCATACGCGTCGACCGGGCGACCCAGGACGCTCGTCTGCGGGTTCACACCCTTCTGGAAGTAGCCACCCGACACATCCCAGCGCAGCCACGGGGTGATGTCCACGCCCGCGCCGAAGAGCAGGCCGTAGTTCGTCTCCTGCTCGTGGATCTTGTCGTTCAGGATGAGCGTCGTCTTGAGGCCAATGAAGGCGTAGAAGAGCTGATCGTCGTTGATGTTCTTCGTCAGCTGGAGCTTGGCGCCTGGGACCGACTCGCCGTTGTTCGGGAAGACGGAGCTGCCGCCCCACGAGATCTTGTAGGCGTAGCCGAGGCGGAAGCGGTCCGAGGAGAGCGGGAAGCCGGTGAATGAGATGCCCTCACCTTTGGAGGCATCCCAGGAGGACGGCGTGTAGTTCAGGCGCAGGTAGCTCGAAGCGTCGCCGATGCGGACCGAGTCGAGCGTCGCGGTCGAGCGCTCGCGAGCCACGAGTAGGTTGAGCGCGAGGGCGGCCTCGGTCGTCAGGCCTTTGAAGAAGGCCGGCGCCTGCTTGTAGAGCACGAGGTTCGTCAGGCTCTCGAAGCCCGAATACTTGGTGTTGAAATTGTCGTAGAACAGACTGTTCGACGAGTTGGCCGCGCCGAATCGTGCCGAGGGGCTGTTGGGGGTGGTCTCGCCCGCGTCCGCGAAGATGTTGTCGTCGGAGAAGAGCAGCGTGACGCGCGTATCGACGAAGTCGCCGGCAAGGGCGCTCGCGGGCAAGAGGACTGCGAGCAGCGTGGCCAGAATTGAAGTCCTGCGTGTGGTTGACATCCGTCCTCCTGGAGCTCGGCTGGTTTGAGATGACTGTTTCAAGGGGATTCCTTCCGATGGGCGCGCCTGACCGCTGAAGAGAGGTTGCCCGAAGACGAGAGAGACAAAGGGGGGCTTTGGGTCAGAGTCGGGCCAGAGCGAGGCAGATCGCCCCGCTCCAAGCCCGCGGAGATTGGGTCACTGGTCACACTGGGCAAAGAGCTCGGGGCAGGTCCCCGGCGCCGAGCTGACGCACACGTCGTCCGAGTCACGCGCCATGACGATCCAGCGCGGCCGGGCAGCCTGGGTCTGGGTCAGGATGCCGGTGAAGTTCAGCCGACACTCGGGATACGCGTTGCCGTCGAAGATGCGCGGATCGAGCTGCGGGAGCGCCGTCCCTGTCTGGACGTTGATGCGGGTGTTCAGCGTGTCCTCCACCGCGACTATCCACTGGCCGAACACGTCGAAGGCGTTGACCTCCGTGCAGATACGGTCCCTTCTCTCGGGGTCCTCAGGGTCATAGCCGACGGCGCACTCGAGGTAGCACTGACAGTCCGAGTTGTCCTCGACGATGTCCTCGGGAGAGCAGCTCCACTTGTAGTCGCCGGTGAACACGTCGTTCTGAAAGCCCGAGTAGTTGAAGAACCCGATCACGCCGTTCCCGTTCGAGTCGCAGTTTTTGAACTCGTTGGAGGGCTTGACGTTCGTGAACTTGATGAGCGCGCTCTCCAGCGACTCCGCGTCGAAGTTGCGCCAGTTGTGCGCGCAGTGGGCAAACTCGAGGTGGAGATTGTCCAGGATGCCCGTCGTCGGGCAGGGCATATTCTCGGTCCCCACGCAGCCATTGCGGGTCGCGCGATCCACATAGGCCATGCAGAAGCGGTAGCCATTGGAGCGCAGGTCTTCGGGCGCGTTGTAGGGCTGCGAGGAGATCTTGGCCGGGTCGAACTCCATCACGATCGGATCGGGGATGAGACTCTTGTCCGTGAGGTAGCGCTCGTTTTTGACCCAGCTCGGGAAGGTGATCTGCGTGTTGCCCGAGAATTCCTGGACCGTCCCCGTCACCGACTTGAGGCAGTCGCCCGGCAACAGGTCGTCCGGGTAGGAGAAGTTGTAGACGAACAGGTGCCCGAAGTGGCCGAGCGAGCGGAGGTAGGGCTCCATCTGCAGGCGCATCGACGTATCGCCGCCGAGGTCGGCGACGTGGGCGCTCAGGTCCGTCACGTAGAAGCCAGCGTTGGTGACGGCCGTCACGATGAGGCATTCGTGGGGCTTCATCGCTTCGATCGTGAGGAAGTTGGAGAGGAAGGCCGACGTCCGGTTGTTGACCGTGCAGTTGGTGATGCCCGAGGCACAGGCCGAGGCCTGCTGGGCCGTCGCCGAGGTGTATTCCTCCATGCGCTGCATCTCGATGACGTTGGGCATGTCGAAGTAGATGGCCTTGCTCGCGCCCGCCGCGTAGGTCCGGTAGGGCGCGGCCTCTGGGTCATCGAGGGCCTCGGGCGGCGGGGCAAAGGGATAGGCAGCGCCGCTGGCTTCGTCGTCCCCAGTGCCAGCGGATGGATCGACGTAGGGCATCTGCGGTGGTCCGTCCTGGACCCAGACCACGACAGGGCCGAAGACGTTCGTCACTTCGATGACGATCTCGCCGTCGTTCATGCCGTTCTTCATGGGTGCGAGCTGGAGCTGCGAGAGCGCGCTGTCGGACGATAGGACGCTCTTGATCACGCCCGGCGTCACGCGGAACGAGACGGGCCGGTCGAAGTCGGCCATGAACTCGCCCTGTTCGTCATAGGCGAGGACAGTCACCGTGAGCCTGATCGATTGGAGGGGAATGGGGAGTGTGTCGGCGCTGGAGAAGCCTGGGCCAGAGGGGGTCGAGGTCGTCCCCGACGTCCCCAGCACCTGGATCTTGTTGACCTCGACCTTGAAGGTCTCCAGCCGGTGATCGAGCGTGAACTGATCGTGCTCACAGCCCGACAACGTGAAGAGAAGCGCGCCCATCAGCGCGCACAGATTGCGGGCTCTCACTTGACCACCCTCCGTTCGATGCGATCGTCTTCCTCGCCGATGGCGATGGGCACCTGGGTGGGCGCCTGACAGAAAGTCTTGAGGTCGTTCGTCACGTGACCGCAGACGGCCTCGTCCCCGTTGAGCACCTGTTCACAGGAGCATTTGCCGGCGTCGAGGTAGGGCAGGCCTTCGTAACGCTGGATACCCTCGTCGAAGCCCGCGTCGTGAACCAGTTTGAATGCCGACTCGAAGGTCTTGGCCGAGTTGCACCAGGTTTTGACCATCGGGTCGATGCTGCGGGAGGCGCTCAGGATGAGGCCGTTCGCGTCGAACGTGTAATCGACGGCACGGGCGCAGGGCGCGCCGTTCGCCGAGACGCGCTCTGCCTCTGGGAAGCGCTCGTCGAGGATCTCCTCACACGTGCATTGGTTGCGCAGCCAGTCGATGAGGGCGTCGCGCATGCTGATGCCCGTCTCGATGCGAGAGGTGTTGCGTTTGAGCACCTTGAAGCCCGAGCCACCCTTGGCGATGTAGTCGTTGACCGCCACCTTGTAGGTCGCGGAGGTCTGGAGCGGCTCGTTGTTCACGGTGAGGCCAAAGGAAGTGTTGGCCCAACACACGCTCTCTTCGGTGCAGCGCCAGCCCTCCTGGTGCTTCGGGATGTAGCCTTCGAATTGCGGCGCGCAGTCGTCGGCGACCTGGCAGGACTTGAGCTGGTTGTTCAGCTGCGCCTGGTAGCAGTCCATCGTGAAGCGGATGCCGGAGACCTGCGCCTGCGCCTGGCAGCCGCGCTCGGCGCTGCGCTCGGCGACGTAGTTGGTCATCTCCTGCACCTCGGCGCCCGAGAGATACATGATGTTGATCGTGTTCTCGAACGGGAACACGTTGAACAGCGACTCGAGCGTCACCGGGCCGGCGTAGATGTGATCGCGCATGCCCAGCGTGTTGGTGAGCGCGAACTCGGTCTCGACACGGCGGCGCTGGCGCATGGACTCGGTGGTCATGTTTCCGAGCGGCGCGTCACCGCCCTGGGCGCTATTGCGGCGCATGATGTCGCGCGGCGCGTAAGCGAAGATGCGGGGCAGCGCGAAGGTCCCGTCGAGCTGCATGAGGTAGTCGCTCAAGAGGTGGGTCGTCTCGCGATCCTCTTGGGAGGTGCAGCGATCCACGCGCGACCAGCAGCGCTCGGGCAGGAAGCGATCGCAGGTGTAATCACGGTAGTTGGCCAGGTAGTTCCCTACGCAGGTCTGGATCGTCTCTTTCTCGGCGTTGAGCTTCTTGAGGAACGCGGTGAGCTCGTTCTGATTCATCGACCAGTCGGCTTTGGTGAGACCCTTGTCCTGCAGGATGTTCCTGTAGAGCTCTTCGACGCAGCTACGGTCGCTCGCGTCTCTGGGCGAGTCGTCTCTGATCGCGATGTTGAGGAAGGTGCTCGCGAGCGCCGCGTTGCCCGCTGGCGCGGCGAGCGCCGCGTTGATCTCCGGCGCGGCGAGCGGCACGTTGCACTTGGCATTCGAGAGGTCGCCATCGTCGAAGATGCGCTTCTGGCACTCCCCATAGGCACGCCCGAGCGCGGCCTCGGCCTCGATCGAAGAAGGGAAGGCTTCGAGATAGTCGTCCATGTAGAAGTCTCGATAGAGCTCTGGGTAGAGGTCTCTGAAGCCCTGGGCCATGAGCTTGTCGATCGAGATGTTGGGGCGCTGGTTGATGAGGTTGTAGAGCGCGGTGCCCTCGACGAAATATTGGCTGCGCCAATTGCGCGCCTCGTCGTCGCACCAGACCGAGTCGATCGGAAAGGCCTTGTAGTCGTGGGCCACGACCTCGGCGCCAAAGTGGAGGCGCTCGTTCCACTGCTCGTCGGTCATGTCGTTGGGCTTGGTCGAGGGCGGGAACTCCAGCACCAGATCGAGGCGGCCCAGGTATTTGGCAAAGGCGCCCGAGTGGCTGATGAGCACCGAGCGGCCATCGGGGTCCTTGATCGCCTGGGGCGGGTTGAGCACGACGTGCAGGTGGCCGCCCTCGATGATGTCGATGCCGCGGACGCCTGGGATGAAGACGCGGATCGAGCCATCCGCGAAGGTGTTGCGCGTGCCGTCGGGCTTGATGGCCGGCAGAGGCTCGATCTGAGTCCACGGCTCATTCTCGCGCTCCAGGAACGTTTTGGCGCTGTCGTAGGGGTAGTAGTCCTCGTAGCCCGTCAAGAGCTCCTGATCCTCGGTGAGGCCCAGGTGGGAGAGGACGACGATCATGTCCACCACTGGCTCGAGCAGCTCGACGTAGCTGCGCGCCGTCTCGTTCTGCTCGAGGGGCGTGGCCTGCGTGGAGTTGCCGCCGTCGGACAGACCATACATCGAGCTGGTCGAGGCCATACCGATGATGCCCACCCGGACGCCGCGCACGTTCGTGATCGTGTAGGGCGTGGAGAGCTTGTCGAGCCCGTGCGAGTTGGGATCGTCTGTGATCTCCCAATGGTAGTTGGCGGCCAGCAGCGGGTAGCTGCCAAAGCGCGCCACCTTGTCGGCAAAATTGTGGGCGCCCATGTCGAACTCGTGGTTGCCCATGACCACGCCGTCGTAGCCCATCATCGAGACCCAGCGGACCTCGGGCTCACCCGTGTTGGCGTTGAAGATGGGCGCGCCTTGGAAATAGTCGCCCGAGTCGAGCAACAGGGTCCTGTCTGAGCGCTCGCGCTCGCGCTTGATGAGAGCCGCGAGCCGCGCCGCGCCGCCAAAGGGCGCAGCCTCGGGCATCAGGCCCAGATCGCGGTCGGTCTTCAGGGGCTCCAGGTCATAGGGCAGAATTCGCGAGTGAATGTCTGTCGTGTGGAGCACCGTCAGGCGGACGGTTTGGCCAGCAAGGGTCGGATTTTCTCCGTCTTGCGGCACCAAGCAGGCGACGCAGAGCGCCGCCAGCAGGGGTGTCAGGAGGGCATGGGTGCCTACTCTCACGGAAGATGACCTCGTTCTTTCTTGGTCCTGCGGGAGAAGCCCCTCTGGGCAGGCGTGTCAGCCTTTCAGGGATTCAGAACAAAACGACGCCGAGGCTTCCTGTGCTCTTCAAGAAGACCTCGGCGATGCGGCGGACCGTAGGAGCGGCTTTTGGGGGTGTCAAGCCCGAAGAAGCAGATTGGCTCATAATTTCTAACTCATTGAAATTATTGAGCTTTTTCCACTCTCCCCACATTTTTGGGCCGCCTGCGGGCCTGCCTGAATATCTGAACATATAAACAGATTATTTTTGATAAAAAATGAAATGAGGAGGCATTGGACGGCGCTCCGGGTGCTCAGGCCCCCAGGCTCGCTTGGCCAATGGGAGGATGGGATATCGGATCCGCTGGCAGCCCTGCTCAAAGCAGGACTCTAGAGCACTTTTGACTGCACATTTTTTCAGAAGGTATGGCCGTCACGAGTGGCTCGACGAAGAGGTATCGCGCGCTATTTCTGGCGCCGGGCAGATTGAGCCAATTCGAGGATAATCTCGCCATCACGGAACACGCGAACAGTGCCGCTCGTCTGGCTGACAGAGATCGCGATGGCCTTCGTGTCCACGGTGATGGCCGACGCCGCGGCGTGGCGCGCGCCGAGCCCCATCGGTAAGACCGCCATCGCCTTGCCCTGGTGGTGCCGATCACCGCTCGCCTGGAGGTAGCGCCCCGCCGTCAAGACCACCCCATCCTCTCGCACCACGAATGCGCCGTCGAGGAAGGCGAACGTCTTGATGGCCTCGCGGATGTTGGGGTCGAGGACGTTGCGCTCTGCCTCGCTCATCCCCTGGAAAGGGTTGAGGATGAGCTGGCGGCTCTTCTCCATCACGGCGGTGGCGTCGCCCACCGTGATGAGCGTGCCCACCGAGCGGCCTTCATAGCCCTGCTCGCCGATCGCGAGTGCCGTTCGGATGAGCGCCTCGACGACCTGCGACTTGAACTCCGCGCCCAGGTTCATGGTGTCGATCGACAGGCTGGGCCGGTCGAAGTGCTTGCCGAAGTGGACCTTGAACACCGCGTCGAGCGAACGGGCCTCGCCCACGCCCGTGATGCACAGGACCAGGTTGCCCTCCTGGATCATGTTCTCGGAGGCGGCCGCGACGAGCGCTACCTTCACCTTCTCGACGCGGTCGTAGCTGTAGGCGGGCAGCCTCACGACGGCCAGCTGCTGCGTCGCGAGCACGGCTCTCAGGTTGTCGGAAGCCGTGGCGAAAATTAGTTTTTTGCGCGCCGCGCAGGCACGCAGGGCTTCCGGCGAGAGGATCTGGACGTCGCTGATGATGAGCAGACGATCGACGTCCTCGCGCTCCGCGAGCGTGAGCACCGAGTTCAGGAGGTCGTGGTCGAAGGAGTCGAGGGTGTGCATGGGCGAGGTCCATCCATTGGGCAAAAAGGGGGCGAGCAGGGGGCTTTCGAAAGCGCGGGCAACCGCTGTTCAGGACCTGGCACGGCCTTCGGCAGCCAAACGGCGCGCAAGCTATGGCCTGCCTGGCGCGCTGGACAAGCGGCATCGATTGGAAATGCGAAAATGAAGATTTTTACTGTGACGAGGCCATTCCATCGAAAGGGTTTGTCGATTCGCGCAAGGGGAATGGCGCGCTGTCTTTCTTCGGATTGGAAAGAGGTGACGCGCTGCGCTGGGGAGAGTGGAGAGAGGCGCCTTGACAGGGTCCAAAACGCCCGAATAGAAGGCGCGCCCTTTTCGCGCCCCCTGTTTTAATTGGGAAGAGACCTTCGAAATGAACGAGGGAGGAAGCCGTGGAACAAAGAGAGCTCCAGCGATTCAAGGACATGCTCGAGGAGAGCAAAAAGAATCTCATTCAGTCCGCCAAGAAGACTCGCACCGAAGAGAGCAGCTTCGACACGAACGATCTCCCCGATGAGATCGATTTGGCGTCGTCCGAATACACGCAGTCGATGGTCTTTCGCCTGCGCGACCGAGAGAAATTCCTGCTCAAGAAGATCGAAAAGGCGCTGCTGCGGATCGATGATGGCTCCTTTGGCATCTGCGAGCGCTGCGAAGAGGACATCAGCCTCAAGCGCCTCGAAGCCCGCCCTGTGACGACGCTCTGCATCCGCTGTAAGGAAGAGCAGGAGCAGAAGGAAAAATCCTACAGCTGAGGAGGCTCTTTTGCTGGCCATGAGTTCAGGCATGTCGCTAGCCCGCATCGATTCATTTCATTTGGATTGATTCGACCTGGCCCAGCTGTGGAGCGTGGAGATGGATGGCATCGGGGGCTTTTTCGGCTGAGAAACGCCTGACGTGAGGACACAGATGACGCAACCTGGGAGCGACGCTCCCCTTTTTCCCTCGATGGACTGGTGCCGCGCGCTCGCCGCCGCCATCCATGGCAACCCAGAGAGCGCGGTGGCAGGAAAGGGCTGGCGAGGTTCGCTCGCCGTGGCCGTGCTGCCCGACGATGGCCTGGCCGAGCCCTTTGTCGTGCTCACGCAGATCGAGGATGGCCGCGTCCTCGACATCCGCCCGCTCGAGGACGAGGACGAGATCGACGAGGTCGAGCCCGACTACGTGGCCAAGGGCGGCTATCTCACCTGGAAGCGCTTCATCCGGGGCGAATACGACCCGATCGAGGCGCTCCTCCAGCGCAAGATCCGCTTCGAGGGCGACCTCCAGCCCATCGCGGAGCGGGCGCAGTTCAAGCGCCTCTTCTGGGAGATGCTGGCCCAGGTTCCGACCACCTTTGCCGATGAGCGAGACGCGCGCTCATGAGCGATTCGCTGATGGCACTGGCCTCTCGCGCTGCCCGGGAGGCGCTGCGGGACTTCCTCTCGGACGATACCCGCGCCGCTGGCGTTGCCCGGGCCGCTGTCCAAATTCAGAAGGCGCGCTATGCCGCGCTCCAGGCCCAGGAGAACCTGCTCCACGAGCTGGGGTTCGCCACGAAGAGCGACTACGACTCCCTCGTCAGGCAGGCGGCTCGCCTGAAGCGCCGCGCCCGGCGCCTGCGCGACGAGCTCGAACGGCACGCGGCCAATGCGGGAAAAATTTCTGAAAATCCAAAATAAAAGATTGACTCTTCAGAGGAACGCGACTAAAGGGCGCGCCGTTTTTGACGCCTAGGTAGCTCAGTTGGTAGAGCAGTGGACTGAAAATCCTCGTGTCGATGGTTCGATTCCGTCCCTGGGCATTCTTAATCTTCAACGTTATTTTTATTCGAAGATTTGACGAGATTGGCTGGGTAGCTCAATCGGTTAGAGCGGCGGTCTCATAATCCGCAGGTTGGCGGTTCGATTCCGCCCTCCGCCAAAAACAGGTTGTCCAACAACATCCGCCAAAGTCCGTAAGTCCCTGAAAATCCAAGGGTTTAGAGGCCAAAGAGGGTCTCCGACAAATACGGACAGCCAAAGAAATGATTGTGCGTTTCGACGCACGTCAGGAAAATGAGGAAATTCCCATGCACTATTAAAGGTGCATCGATTCCAGAGTTTTCCGATGGCCTCGAGACAACGCCAAGTCCTGACGGATGCGGCAATTCGCAACCTCAAAATTCGAGCCCGCCCCTACAACGCAGTAGATGGGGACGGGCTTTTTTATTGGTGAATCCAAGCGGGGGGCGAAGCAGAACTCTACACATTGGCTCCTACCCAGACGTTTCGCTGAAGCGGGCACGGGAGCTCTTGGCAGAGGCGCGGACGCACGTCGCTGAAGGTCGCGATCCCTGCGCGCTCAAGCAGGCGGCCAAGGCAGCGCGCAAGCTGGATGCGTTGGATCGAATCAATGCCTCTTTCTCAGAGTTCGTCATCGTCACAATAGCGCCCTCACTCACGTCAATTCGCGCCTGTTTGACCCATTGGCTCAGCACCGAATCACGTGGCCCCAATCCTCCTGCGCGACCGTGTAAACCTTCCGCCCTTCCTCCCATACCAGACGCACTGCTCCGGCTTTGAACTCCGCTGTGAATCGACGTCGAGGACGGTTCGAAGATTGATTTCCCGATGTGGGAACAACGGCTTGTTTTTCTTTTGAGGTCTTCGAATTCGAACCGATTGATTCGGACGCCCTCCTGGAATCGCGCGCTCTATCCGACGAAGCCTGGCCACTGGCGCTGCAGCCAGGCGTCCAGCGCATCGAACGCGATGGCCTCCACGCGCACCGCTGACCTGGCGAGGCCCTCCAGCAAGACGAAGCGGAGCTCCCCGCCCGCCCGCTTCTTGTCGGCGCGCAGGGCCTGACAGAGCGCCTCGGGACAGAGGGGCGCGATCGCCGATCGCCCTGGCAGATCGAGCCCATCGAGCAGGCAATCCAACCGAGCGCGCTCGTCCGGCAAGAGCAGGCCGCACTCGACGCTGAGGTCGGCAGCCAGGCGCATCCCGATGGCTACGGCCTCGCCATGCCTCAAGCCGAGCGAGCCCTCGATGGCATGGCCCAGGGTGTGGCCAAAGTTGAGCTTGCGTCGCTCGCCATGCTCCTGGGGATCGGCGCTCACCACGGCGGCCTTGAGTTCGAGCGAGCGCGCCACGGCGCGCGCCGTGAGCGCTGGATCGGCCGCGACGAGCGCGTCTGCGTGCGCTTCGAGCAACTCGAAAAGATCGCGATCGAACAGCGCGGCCATCTTGGCGATCTCGCTCAGGCCGCTCGCACGCTCGCGCCAGGGCAGCGTCGTCAAGAAGAGCGGATCGCACAGGCAGAAGTCGGGTGCCCGGAATGCGCCGATGAGGTTCTTGCGACCCCGGAAATTGACCGCGCACTTGCCGCCGATTCCAGCGTCGGCCTGGGCGAGGAGCGTCGTCGGCACCAGGCCGCAGCCGATGCCGCGCATCCACGTCGCCGCAGCAAACGCCGTCACGTCGCAGACCAGGCCGCCGCCAATACCGAGGAGCGCGCCATCGCGATCCACGCCCAGATCGAGGAGAACGTCGGCGATCGCCTCGATCGTCGCGAGTGTCTTGGCTGACTCGCCCTCGCCGATCTCGACGATGGGCAGCGCTCGCGGAAAGCGATGGCCGTAGCGCGCGCGGACCGTGGGGTCCGTGACGATGACGCGTATCGAGGCTGGGTGAGCCTCGAAGAGCCGAGCCAGCGTGTCATCGAAGGTCGCGTCGAGAGAGTGGATGCGTCCGTCCGCATCGAAGAGGGTGAGGCTCACGGGGTCAGGCTCCTGGGGATGGGCTCGTCAGGCGTGCTCCACGCCATCTGGCGGACGAGAAGCGAAGTCGCTTCAGAAAAGTTCGAGCTCTGGTTTTTGGATGTCGAACCGGGAGGTATCGGAGCGTCGCGCGCCACATGCCCTGTCGAATGACGGACGACGGACGACGGACGACGAGGCAACCACGGCACGCCGTTTCCCCCTATGACAAGGCCTCGCGCTGGATTGAGATCGGCGGGCCTCGATGGCCTTCGAAACAGCCGATGATCAAGGAGGTGGCGCAAAGCGCCGTCGGAAGCGGTCGTGTCGAGTCGATTGAGAACAGAGATGCCCTGGACAATCTCCGCTGGTGCTTTGCCTCAAATGAATCCAGAGAGCCACGGCCATGATTCGACGCCCTGCCGCTCCTGTCGCCGCCGCGCTCTTGCCTCTTCTCCTCTTTTTCCAGGCCTGCGATGGACAGGGATCGCTGCCGGGCCGGGAGGCCTACCGAACCGCCGAGTGGGCTGGCCGCTACTACCCTCAGTCGCGCGATGAGCTCGCCCAGGAGATCGAGCGCTCGCTCGCGCTGGCTACCAGGCCCGCCGCTCTGGAGGACGGCGCGCGGGCCACGGCCATGCTCGTGCCGCACGCGGCTTACGACTACACGAGCGCGACGCTGGGCAAGGGCTTTGGCGCGCTGCGCTTCGAGCGCTTCGAGCGCGTCTTCATCCTTGGCCAGTCGCACGCCTGGGAGCGTTGGCAGCCAGTCGGCCGCTTCGTGGGGATGGCCCTGCCCGCGGAGAAGGGCTTTGCCCTGGCAACGGGCACTCTCGACAATGACCTGGCCACGATCGAGCGGCTCTCGCGCGATACAATCTTCCAGCGCCGGGCGCGGGCCTTTGACGGCGAGACGGCCATCGAGCCGCTGCTGCCCTTCATCCAGGCGCTCTGGCCCGAGGCGACCATCGTCCCCATGTTGATCGGGCAGCTCGCGACGGTCGAGGAAAGTCTGGCCGTGGCCAAGGCAATCGGCGCCGAGCTCGACGAGAAGAGCCTGCTCGTCATCTCCACGACGTTCACGCACTTCGATGGGCGCGCTTTTCCGATCTCCCCTGACAAGGCGCGGACGCTCGCTGCCCTGCGCGCGTTCGAGGAGCCCTTCATCGAGGCCATTGCCCGGCGCGACGTGCTCACGCCGCCGATTGGCGATGCAATGAAACGGCGCCTGTGTGGGTTCAAAGCTCTCGCCCTAGGCCTCGCGGTGCTGGATGCGGGGCGAGCGACGGAGGAGGGCGGCACCCAGCTCCAGTTGCTCTCCGAGGATTGGAGCCTGCGCGAGGCCCCCGAACCGCTCGATCCCAAGCGCGCGTCCGGTGTCTCCTATCGGGCCATCCTGTTCACTCAGGGACGCGGGCGTTGAATCACGGCCCGACCGTCCCACGACACCCCCCCCACCATCCCGACGGACGCATCGAAGAGGCTTGAAGACCATGTGTGACCCCTCCAACGGCCCTGGCAGCGGCAGTGAGCTGGACATCGAGATCGAGATCGACATCGTCCGCGAGGCACCCACCGAGGCGATCGTGGCGCTCTACGAGGCTGGCGGCTGGTGGCGCGAGACGCCAGAGGCGCGCGCTGCCATCCCAGCGCTCATCGCGGGCAGCTTCTGCTTTGCCCTGGCCAGGGACAGGGAAGGTCGCATCGTCGGCATGGGCCGCGTCATTTCGGATGGGGTCAGCGACGCCTACATCCAGGACGTCGTCGTGCTCCGATGCTGTCGTGGTCGCGGGATTGGCCGTGCGATCATGGAGCGCCTCGTGCGCCACTGCATCGAGCGCCGCATCGGCTGGATTGGGCTCGTGGCCGAACCAGGCACGAGTGACTTCTACGCGGCGCTGGGCTTCGAACCGCTCGAAGGCCATTGCCCGCATCTCTATCGGCTTGATCGGCAGGTGCCGCGCACCACGGGCGAGGTTGTGTGACATGTCGTTGCCCATGTCGCGATCGTCGCTGCCCGCGCGCTCGACCCATCCGGATCCGGCCCAGGGCGAGCTCGTTCCCCAAGAGCCCCCGTCCGAGGGCTCCCGATTGACCGCCGACGTTCACAGTTTGGCCGAGAGAACGGGTGGTGGTTCAGAGGATTCATCCGAGGGGGAGAGGGACAGCGTGGGACCCAACGTCAAGGTCAAGCTCGAAGGCGAAGGCCACAGATTCGAGTTCCTGGGCCTCGCCTTCAAAGGGCTGGAGATTTCGGACCAGCCACTCCTCGAGCCGCTCCTGCGGGCAAACCCACAGCCACTCACGGGATTCACCTTTGCCGCGCTGGCTGCCTGGAACACGTCGTTCCGCTACGCCTTTCACCTGGATGCGCGCCTCGGCCAGCTCATCCTCACCTTTGCCAACCCGAAGACGGGCGAGAGGCACCTGCTCCAGCCGATCGGCCGCATCTCGGACGAGGCCACGGCCGCGTTGCTGGAGGCCAGCCGGGCGCTGCCATATCCGCTGCGCATCGTGGGCGTGAGCCCGCCCTTCCTCGACGCGCACCCGCGAATCGCGCGCGACTTTGCCTGTGACGAGAGCCGTGAGAGCGCGAACTACCTCTATCGGACCGAGGACCTCGCGCATCTGGTGGGCAAGCGTTTCTCGAAGAAGCGCAATCTGCTCGCCCAGGCGCGCAAGCTCTACGAGTGGCAGATAGAGCCGCTCACCGCGCTACAGCAGGCCGAGGCGTGCCGCGCGCTCGTCCAGCGGATCCTAGATGAGGAAGCGCCAGAGATCGACGACTCGCTCGAACGAGAGCTGGCCGCGCTCGACTTCACGCTGCGCCACTTCGGCACGCTCGGCCAGCGCGGGACCATCGTCCGCGTCGGTGAGGAGCTGGCAGCCTTCTCCATCTGGGAGGCGAATGGTAGCGCGATGGCCATCGTCCACTTCGAGCGGGCGCTGCGGCGCTTCAAAGGGCTCTACCAGGTGGTCAATCAGGAGGCGGCCCGCTCCATCGAGGCGCTCGGCATCCCGCTCATCAACCGCGAGGAGGATCTCGGCGAACCCGGGCTCCGACAGGCCAAACTCTCCTACCAGCCCACCCAACTCCAACCCTCGCTGTCGCTCACGCTGAGGCCGTGTGCCGAAGAGAGCCCGCTGTATTGAATAATGAAATGATTGAGGCCTGCCATCATTATTAAAGTAGTATTGATGACGATAAATCCCTTCTCCCACGAGTGGGAGAAGGATCCGAAAAATATGAGGATTTATCCCTCAATGAGAAGCGAGCAACGCGAAGGATGGGGAATGCCAGACTTTGGCGCGAGGCGGGTGCTTTCAGACGGAAGTGACGAGCGAAGCAACGAAGGCTGGCGTTTCACGGACGAGCTTTGGCGACGGGATAATTGAGGGATAAGTCCTAATGCCAATTCAAAATGCTATCCTTATGGCATCTCTGCCAATGCCAATCGAGGCGGGGCTTTTAGAGGTGAGCTTTTCAATGGTGTCATGTTTGTCGAGAAGTTTTTTGTTCCTCACGATTCGGATTGAAACAAAAATAAGAAAGCCTGGGAGTTTGATTCCCAGGCTTTCAATCCATTCAGAAGGCCATCTCCATGGAAACAATCCCGACGATCTCGTCTGAGCAATGATAGACGGCGGACACATTATTTTTGATGAGGGATTTATACTTCTCGATAAATTCTATTGGGTTCAAATTGCCCCAGTCGAGAACGCCATTCTCATTCACATAAGGTATGAGGTCTTTGACGACATCTGAACACAAAAAGGATACATCATTCAAAACGCAGTCGGCGAGGCTGGCGATGGCATCGAGCTCGGTCGTCGTCATTTCGCTCGCGACAGTGTCTTTGATGTAATCCTGGCATTCCGTGGAGGTGAATCCACAGTCCGCCGCATGATTGTCGCAGAGCTTTTGGACAGAGCTCTTGGGCAAAGAATAATTCTTTTCGACGCAGGTGAGAGCGTCATACATGAGCAGTTGGAAACTATGTTGCGAAAGACATTGTTCTATTTTATCGGAACATACGTCGTCTTCCTCATCGAAACCCTCCCAACAAGCGTCATTCGCATCTTCGCAGGCGACAAATTTATCCTCACAATCGCTCGATTGGCCGCAGGCGACAAACTCATCCCAACACCGCGTATCATCACCACATTTATTATTGTATTTATTGTAAATGGCCTCACACTGAAAGGGATCGCATTTCATGGCTGCCGTTCCCAGATCGAGCAACTGATCTCGACAGAAAGAGAGATTATCGAAGAATGTCTCGCATTTATCTTGATTGAAGAGATCGTCGAGATCGATGCCAAGCTCCTGCAACTCACTGAGATCTTCGCTCATCATGCTGGTCAGTTTTCCCGAGGATGAGCAGAGTTCTTTGGCCTTGCTGTCATCTCCGCCGCAACCACCGAGTGCCAAAGAGAGCAATGCCATCAATGCCACAGCGATTTTGATTTGACTCATCTTCATTGTTTTTCCTCCACAAAGATTCATCGAGGATCGATGAATCAGGATTGCCCGGCCCTTGGTTTCTCATTTTGGGAATCGTTAAAAAGAAAAATCATTCGAAAATACATCGTCATTGATTCACAGAAAAATGTCGAAAATAGATCGTCAATACTGTGCTGCCCGCTATCGCCCAGATGATGGAGAATCGAAGAGAACTGCGAGAACAGACGAGTTCTCTCGATGTCAGGTCATGGTTCAGAGATACTGCTCGATTTGTTTGAATAGATCGATTCGGTCCACCAGATCGGTCAAATAATCCAATTTATCGGTCGTGATTTGGAGGACCGGCGAGAGCGAGTAGCGCTCGAACCAATCCTCATAGAATGAGTTGAGGCGACGCAGGTATTGGACGGGGATGTCTGCCTCCATCTCCCGACCGCGACCGCGAATCCGCTTCCGCAGGGTCCCGACCTTGGCCTTCAGGTAGATCATGATGTCGGGCGGTTCGAGCGACTTGGAGATGACATCATAGAGTTGGCAGTAGGTCTGCCAGTCGCGTTCGGACATGAGCCCCTGGCGATAGAGGTTGCGCGCGAAGATCTCCGCATCCTCGTAAATCGTCCGGTCCTGGACCACGGCGCCCGTCGATTGTTCCAGCTCGCGGTGAAGCCTGAATTTGTGGGTCAGGAAATAGATCTGGGACTGAAAGGACCAGGTCTTCATATCGCGATAAAAATCGGCCAAATACGGGTTGGTGTCGTTGGGCTCGAAGAAAGGCTGAAGGCCATAGCGGCGGCAGAGAAAACCCACCAGCTCGGTCTTCCCCGCACCAATGTTTCCCGCCACGGCGATGAAGCGTTTGCGTTGAGACATGACGCGGCTCTTTAGTCGAAGGCTTGTCAGGCGCAAGGCGCAAAATCGTTATTTTATTTCATTTCATCAGGAACCCCCCACGGTTTTGCCGGGGGAGCATTACTATGATTGATAAGGGAATCGATCCGTCTGATGTCTATTTATAGCATCTTGGGAGAGATTTCTCATTGTTTCCCTTATGAGAGAATAGGTAAAAATTTTATGGAGATGATATGTCGTGAATTGGGTGGGATGGGTTCACGGTGATGCAGAGGAAAAGAAAAAACAAATAGGGCAACGGGTGGCCATCAGCCAGATCTGTCCGATGACCTGCCGCGCCATTCGCCCTGGAGCCAGGAGAGAATTCTGGGCCAGACCTCACGGGAAGCGTTTTTTCCAATGATGAGATCACAGTGCCCATATTCCTCCAGACACCCATGTTTTTTTCCAAAGACATACAATTCGTTCTCGCAGTTCATGGCCTTGGCGGTCTGAATCACGGAGTCGGGCGGGACGTTGTAATCCTCGCTCGCGGCAAACATCCGCAGGGGCAGCGTGAGGCGCTCGCGGTTTTCCCAGAAATAGAAGTCGCAGCCATTCGCCTGCCCTTTCAGGGCCAGGCCGCGCTCGTCGAAGGCGCAGAGCAGATCGAGCAGGAGCGAGAAGGGGACCGAACAGAAGCCGAGCCTGTGGAAGTTTCTCGACAGATCGGATTCGATGTTCCGAGAGCAGACGGTCGGCCTATCGATGAAGGAGAGGCGGTTCCGCCCCACGAGCGGCGAGATGACGCGAAAGATGATTCCGAGCGGGATGCTTTTCAGAAAAGAGATGAGGGATTTGAACGGAATATATCTTTTATAAAAACAATCGCCGTAGCGCATCGTCAGGGCCGAGCCAATCGTCAGCACGCTCGCGACTCGGGTGTCTGACGAGAGGATGCCATAGCACAGCGAGAGGATGCCCCCCATGCTGTGCCCAATCCAATGGACCTGACTTTGGCCCGACGCGCGGCAGATGGCGTCGAGAATCGCCGGGATGTCGAGGGTCAGGTATTCGCGCATTCCCCAGGATTGGGAGGGCCAGTCGCTCGCGCCGTGGCCGCGCAGCTCTGGCAAAAAGACATCGAAATCGTTTTGCGCCAGAAAGCGCGCCAGAGAGCGCTGTGGCAGATCGAAGATGAGGCTGTTGGCGGCCAACCCGTGGAGGAGCATCACGGCGGGACCGCTCCCCTTGAAATGAAGCATGGACAGGCGCGTCCCATCGGCAACATGGACATGCATCTGCTCTGGCTCGGGGGGAGCGCCTGTCGCGCACTTCACAATCCGTGTCTCAGGGGCATCTTCACTCGTCGTCATGGCGCGCTCCGCGGCCTCCTCCAAATCAAATGAATGCTCGACACGCCTCTCTGTCAGTCCACCCGTAGGTCGGAGGAGCGAGTGAGGGAGGTCGAATGGGCGGGCCGCCTAGCACACGCCATCGCCCGGCGTGAATCCCTCGACAAAGGGCGCTGGCCTCGAACCTGAGTCGTGGCGTGCCTGTGATCCATTCCGCGAAAGCGGGGGAGCCAGAGAGGCCCTTTTTTTGGTAGGGGCGCACGGCTCTGTTGGCGACCATCGATGTGGCGTTTCGACGAGGGAATTCAAACCCTCGTCATCGTGCGGGTATTGACGCGACGGAGACGGACAAGGGGATGAATCCATTTGTCTGGAAATTGTCTGGAAAAACCAAAGCGCCTGCGATCAGAGTTTCTTAGGAATGGAGTGATGCCGAAATGAACGAAGACGAAGTGAACGCCGATCGGGCACAAAGTGAGCGCGCCGCCTCTACAAGACTCAAGGTGATGACGATCCTCGGGACGCGCCCGGAGATCATTCGCCTGTCGGCCTGTCTGAAGCGCTGCGACGAGGTCTTCGACCACGTGCTCGTCCACACGGGGCAGAACTACGACTACGCGCTCAACCAGGTCTTTTTCGAGGAGCTCGGACTCAGGCCGCCCGACCACTACCTGAACTGCGTCGGCCAAAACCTCGGCGAGAGCCTCGGGAACATCCTCGCGAAGTCGTTCGCCGTGCTCGAGGCCGAGCGGCCCGACGCGCTCCTTATCCTTGGCGACACCAACTCGGCCCTGTCGGCCATCGTCGCCAAGCGCCTCAAGATCCCCATCTTCCACATGGAGGCGGGCAACCGCTGCTGGGACTGGAACGTCCCTGAGATGATCAACCGGAAGATCGTGGATCACATCTCGGACATCAATCTGCCCTACACCGAGCACGCCCGGCGCTACCTCCTGTCCGAGGGGCTCGACGGGAAGACCATCTTCGTCACGGGCTCGCCCATGCGCGAGGTCCTCGAAGCGCACCTGCCCAAGATCCGCGAGCGCGACATCCTCGATCGGCTCGGGCTCACGCCCCGGCGCTACTTCCTCGTCTCCGCGCACCGCGAGGAGAACATCGATCACGAGGGGCACTTCCTGTCGCTGATGACGGCCATCAACGAGGTCGCGGCGCGCCATGGCCTGCCGGTGCTCTACTCGGCGCACCCGCGCACGCAGAAGTTCATCCAGGCGCGGGGATTTCGCTTTCACCCGAACGTCGTTCTCCACGCGCCCCTGGGTTTCCTCGACTACGTGAAGCTCCAGATGGAGAGCCAGTGCGTGCTCTCGGACAGCGGCACACTCTCGGAGGAGAGCGCCATCCTGGGTTTTTGCGGCGTGCTCATTCGGACCTCGACAGAGCGCCCCGAGGCCCTGGATGCGGGCAGCGTGGTGATGGGCGGCATCGATCCAGCGCACGTGCTCCAGGCCATCGATCTGGCCGTCGCGCTTCGCTCGGCAGAGGCGGCCTGGCGCATCCCGCCCGACTACGCGGAGACGAACGTGTCGGCCAAGGTCGTCCGCATCATCCAGAGCTATGCCGACGTGGTCCGAAAGACAGTGTGGAATCAGTTCTGAGCTTCTGCGCCGCGTTCGCCCTCTCCCTGCCCTTCGGGAGGCCCGGCCCTCTCCCACGAGCGGGAGAGGGAAATAACGATTTCAGGAACCGTTAGAGATCTTCCTCGCCTGCTTGCGGCAGAGGGGGCGCATCGTCTGAAAAAGAGAGACCTCGGCCGCCCATCGACCGAGCGTCGCTTTGTTCAAAAAGCCCCACGCTTCGGCTAAGGACTTACCCCTCAATCATCCCGTCGCCCCACTCATCCGTGAAACGCCAGTCTTCGTAGCTTCGTTG
>JAISIF010000209.1 GCA_031262165.1 Myxococcales bacterium
ATCCCGTTGGGCCGATCCGGTTCGCGCTTGAAGGTGACTGTGCGCGCGGGTCCAGGCCAGCTCCAGATCGAGCGCGCGCTCCTCGCGCGCGTCGGCGCCGATGGACAGAGCGTGGCGAGCAGTGCCCGGCTCTCCTTTGGCGGCCAACCGACGGCGATCCTCCCACCCCGGGCAAGTGTGACGTCCGATCCCATCTCGTTTCCGGTCTCCTTTCGCGAGACGATCGCGGTGACCTTGGTCGTCCGAGGCTCGGCCGCGGCGAGCGCCATCGACCTCTTTCCCGAACATCAACAGGCCTGGGGCGATCGCGCCGACGATGCCAATCTTGTCGGGGCCATCTCCCTCGAGCGGGCGGTCGCCGTCTCTGAGGTGAGCGTCGAAGGGTCGGCGTCACGCGCCTTCATCGCCCTGGGCGACAGCATCACCGAGGGCTACGTCGAGGGCAGCGACCGCTACGTCGAGAGCTGGCCAGCCGTGGCCGAGCGCCTGTTGGGCCTGCCGATCGTGAACGCGGGCGTGAGCGGTCAGGGCCTCGACGGTGCGCTGGCCTACCTCGACACAGAGGTCCTCTCGGCAGAGGGCATCACCGACTGCCTCGTCCTGCTCGGAACGAATGATCTGGGCGGCACGCCGGTCGATCGGATCGAGGCGAACTACGACCAGCTCATCGATCGGCTCTTGCCCTTCTGCCGCGTCCATCTCGGCGTCCTGCCACCCAAGGAAAGGCCAGAGCTCCAGGCAGATCGCGTCACGCTCAACGCCTGGATCCGGGGCCATCCCAAGGCCAGCGGTGTCCTCGATTTCGAGTCCGTACTGGCCTCGCCCGGCGACACCACGCGCTTCGCCCCAGGCCTTGGCATGGACGGGATTCACCCAACGGTCGAGGGGCAGGCGAGGATGGGACGGAAGGCGGCCGAGAGCCTGTAGCGCCTCCCACGGCTTGGCGTTCGCTGGCTTCTTCTGAGCTCGGTGGATCAGGTTGGTCAGAGGCCAGAGCAATCGAGTTCTACAATCGCTCGACGCCCTCACTCGCTCTGGGCCACCTCCCTCTGAGAGGGAGGCTTTTCTGGGATGTGGCGTGCCGTATCGATGGGCGCGAGCGCCGCCTGCGCCGCCCGTCTTTGGGATGCTTAGGCCTTCTCCCTCGATGAGGACCGAGCAGCGCGACGGACGGGGAAAGCCAGACTTTTGCGCGAGGCGGGAGCATCCAGACGGAAGAGAAGAGCGAAGCAACGAAGGCTGACGTTTCACGGACGCCTGGGGCGACGGGATAATTGAGGGATAAGGCCTTAGCTTTGGGAGCAGTCGAACGGAAAGGAGCCCGCCGTCCTGGAGCGTCCAATGAAGAGCCATCGGCCTGTAGGCACTTGCCTCGCCGCCACCTGGATCTCTGTGATGGCGCTCCTCACGGCATCGGCATGCGCCCAGGAGCGCCTCTACTTTCAGCCCGCGCAGGCCGTGGTGAGCGAGCGGCACACGGGTCGGCTCCCGGTGCTCTCCCTGCCGCTCGTGGATGACGCGGGCGCGGTGACGGGCACGCTCTGTCTGGGGGCGCAGGGCATCTACGAGCTCGCCCTCGCGCCTGGGGAGACGCCTCGGCGCGTCCTGCACGTCGAGCTCTTGCTCATCAACGAGGGCACGGCGCCGCTCAGGATGGAAGGCCAGACACAGCTCGTCGAGATGCTGTCCGAGCGAGGCCGCCACGCGCGCTCCCCGACGCAGATGCGCGTCGATGGCGAGCTCGCCGACGCGCTCGTCGTGGCGCCCGACAGCATGGGTGACGCCGATCTCCTGTTCGTTCTGGAGGAGAGCCGCGTCCAGGGCTTCGAGCTGGCGTGGCGGGTCGAGTCATCGCTCACCGCCTTCGAAGGCCTCCATGCCTTTGCCCTCCTCGCCCCAACAGAGTCGGCTTACCCGCGCGAGACCTACACCGGGATCTGGAAGGGCTATTTTTTCCCGGGATGCGCGGAGATTCCCGACTGGGGCCGCGAGCTCTTCTTCGCGCCGCTGGAGGCACCCGAGGCCGCGCGGGCCACGCTGGGCAAGCCGCGCCAATGACGCGATGCCTCCCCGAAATGCCCTCGCGCCAAACCCCAACGAGAGGCTGACCCAGCACCGCTCCCGTTCCCACCCTGGCGAAATGTCTGGAGGTGAGGCGCATGTCGGGAATGAGGCGGTGGCGCGGCGCGTGGCAGGGCAGGGGAGGACTCGTGAGCTTGTGGGGGCTTCTCTTTGCCTTGCTCATCCCTTCGTTGGTCCAGGCCGATCCGAACGAGGAGGAGATCGACGTCACCGAGTCCATCGAGACCGATGACAGCGACGATGCCGAGGCATCGAGCGAGGAAGAGGGGGAGGCCGAGGACGAGGCAACGGAGGAAGAGGGCGATCCGTCCGACGAATCGGAGCCGTTTGATTCGGGCGAGGAAGAGGGCGATCCTTCCGACGAATCAGACCCCCTTGATTCGGGCGATGTGCCTGAAAATGGCGACGACTCCGCTCCACTCCAGGAACCAGATCCACTCCAGGAATCGGATCCTCTCCAGGAACCGGATCCACTCGATGAGGTGCAGCCGTTCGACGAAGCGTCTGATCCGATCGACGCGCCTGAATCGACTGACGCGCCCGAGACGAGGCCCGACGAACTCGAGCCATCTAAGATCAAGGCCGAGCGCCAGCCCAATGCGCCTGCCGCGCTTTCAGTTCGACCCGTTCCAGCCGTCGGTGCCGAAGCAGGGCCGCGCACTCGCACCACGGTGGAGAACACGCGGGGTGAGCCAGGCGGCCGCATCCGCGTCGAGTCTTTCCCCTGGATCGCCGCACCGCCGTTCGCGTGCGACCTGGATCCATCCTCTCCTGTGGCCCCGTTCGAGGCACCGTCGGCCTGCCCGGCTGAAAGCGCGGCGACACAGTCACGGCCAGCAGCGCGCCATGACGTCGCGCGCACCGAGCTCGGGATTGCCGAAGCGCCGCGTGCGATCTTTCCCGAAGTTCGAGAAAACCTCGCGCCGATGGAGGCTGGGCTGTGCGGCACCTGTCCCACGAAGTCGGCCATCCAGCCGTGGCCATGGGAGGCGGTCTTCAACCCCATCTGCGCCGTGGACGAGATGATCCTCACAGAGCCAGAGCGCGGCCTCTCGACGCCCGTGCAGAACCTCCTCTACGGCGGCATCGCCACGCTCGTCCCGAGCATGGGCGTGCGCGCTGGCCAGCGCTCGTCGCGCGCGCGCTTCGCGCTCTCGTGGCCCTGGAGCCTGCCGATCGGCCCGATCATGGCCTCGTCGCGTGAGGACGGCCCCTGCCAAGCGCGCGTCTTCGATCTGCGGCCGCTCCGCCTGCTCCTCGAACCTGGACTGGCCTTCACCGCGCCCGTCACCTTCTCCATCCGCCCTGGCGCCCAGGCCATCTTCCAGCGCGCGTCTTGGAACTTCGGCATCGGCGCGGGGCTCGGCTCCACGCTGGAGACGACCGGCCCCTATGGCGTGCGCGCCTCGGTGAGCCCAGAGCTGCTCCTCAACTGGGGGCGCTGCTGCGGGCCGGGATTTCTGCGGCTGTCCCTGCGCTACGACCTATTCTTCACGGGCAAGGAGCACCATGCCCTCACGACGCACGTCGGCTTCAGCTTTTATTGATAGATGCCGAGAAACCGCCCGCCCGTCCGCTCATCCGAGGCTGCTCCAAGAGATGTTTTTCGACGCATGAGCACCCTGCACCTCCACCCCATCCCCTGCTCGACTCCGAGGAGACACACATGAGCTTCGACTATCCCGTCCGCGATTTCTCTGCCCTGAAGGGCATCCCTGGCCTGAGCGACGAGCAGCTCGCCGTGCATCGCAAGCTCTACGAGGGCTACGTGACGAACGCGAATCAGCTCCGGCGTGAGCTCGACGCGATGCGCGCCAATGGCCAGATGGGCAGCCTCGCCTTTGCCGAGCTGAACCGCCGCCTGCCCTTCGAGCTCGACGGCATGGTGCTGCACGAGCTGTATTTCGAGAACCTGAAGCCAGGCGGCGAGCCCATCCCCAAGGGCGGCAAATTCGAGAAGCGCGTCGTCGAGCGCTTTGGTTCGGTCGCGGCCTACGTCGAGGACCTGAAGGCCATCGCAAAGATGCGTGGCGTGGGCTGGGCGCTGACCCTCCAGGATCCGAACACGGGCTGGATCGAGAACCGTTGGATCTCGCTGCACCAGGACGGAAACGTGGCGGGTCACACGGTCCTGCTCGCGCTCGACGTCTGGGAGCACGCCTGGAGCGTGGATCACAAGCCGACCGAGCGTGCCAAGTATCTCGACGCCGTGTTCCCTGCCCTGGACTTCGCCGTCGCGGAGAGTCGGACGCGCTGAAGGCTGAAAGCTGAAGACAGAGGCGACGTCGATCCCTCTCCTGTTCCCGGGAGAGGGATTTTTTTGGACGCTGTTTCATTCGGGAAAGGGCGTCTTGGATGAGGCGATGCCCTTCACTGACTGGCATCGAGGTCAGCTGGCGCGGGTCACCCGCTCTGCCAACCCTGACGAGCGCTCGGCGCGTCGTCGGATGCCGTCGAGCAGGAGCGAGCGCTTGCCGTGGATCACGGCTGAGCGCTTGGCCCGCGTGAGCGCCGTATAGATGAGCTCGCGCGTCAAAAGCGGCGTGGGCTGGTCGGGCAGGACAAGGAGCGCGCACTCGAATTCCGATCCCTGGGATTTGTGAACCGTCATCGCAAAGGCGTGTTCCAGATCGTCGCGCAGCTCGGGCAGCGGGAACGACTTGAAGCCCTGGGCGCTCGGGAAGACCGCTTGGAATGACCGCGATCCCTTGGGCTCCGTCACGCGCAGCACGAGCCCGTGATCGCCGTTGAAGAGTCCGCGCACAGGGTCGTTTCGGCACATGAGGACCGGCTCTCCAGGGACGAAGCGACGCTCGAACAGCGCTGATTCGCTCTGAGAAAAGAGCCGCGCGTCGCGGCTGTGGCGCGCGTGGAGCCAGGCGTTCATGGCGTCGATTTGATGGCGTGTGACGGCCAGGAGTTTGCGGCGGCCAACCTCGGCAAAGAGCTCGCCGAGGCACGCCTCGTCCGCGTCGTAGAAGCGCGCCCGACCGCTTTCGCGCGTGGCGATGCGGTAGTCTCGCCGCACGAGCGCGACGAAGGAGTCGAGTGCGAACGAGGCCTCGAACCAGTGTTCGAGCAGCGCGTGGAGATCGGCCTCGATGATCTCCGCGCCACGGAACGCGAGCTCTTCGAGGCGTTGGCGTTCGGCGAGCGCCTGTGGACCGGGCAGCTCGCCCTGGTTGATGGCCTGCGCCGTGTCGAGGATCGAGCGCCCATCAGGATCGTCGGCGCGCTGGCGCTGGCTCTCGGTGAGCATCGTTGCGCACGAGCGGATCCGGTCGTCCCGAGCTTCCACGAGATCGCGCAGCACGGCGCCTGCCTCGACAGAGGGGAGCTGGTCGGCGTCCCCCAGGAGCACGAGCACCGCGCGGGGCGGCGTGGCCTCCAACAGCTGCCGCATCATCGCGAGATCGATCATCGAGGCCTCGTCCACGACGACGAGCGCCGCGTCGATCGGGTTCTTGGCGTGATGACGGAATTGGCCCGTCGAGGGCCGGTAGCCGAGCAGCCGGTGCAGCGTCCTGGGCTGACGCGCCTCGTCCATGAGCGCGTGGAGCAGTGCCCGATCGACGTTGTTCTCAGCCGTCCGCAACGCGCGTTGGAGCGATTCGCCCATCCGGTGCGCGGCCTTGCCCGTGGGCGCGGCAAAGGCGACGCGCGCGAGGAGCTCGGCAGGCGTCTGTCCAGCTGGCCAGACGCGCGCGAGCGCGCGCAGCAGCGAGGCGATCACGAAGGTCTTGCCCGTCCCTGGCCCGCCCGTGATCAGGACGAGGCCACCCACGCCCGCGTCGACCTGCGCCAGGACGCGCTGGACAGCGTGACGCTGACCCACGTTGAGCGCAACGCCGGGGAGCGCTGGGAGTTCTGGGAGCGCTGCTCGCCCATCGGGCGCCAGGCGCGCGCGCAGCCTGGCCGCCAGCTCGCCTTCGAGGCGAAAGG
>JAISIF010000015.1 GCA_031262165.1 Myxococcales bacterium
GTTGGTTCGATTTTTCTTTTTCAGAGTGAAACAGAGTTCTCGAACACCTGCTTGGAGTTACTCAAAGGCCCGTCTGGCGGTGTTTGGCTGTCAAGTAAATTTAGAACTCGATTGCCCTGCTGTCCCTCGGCCCTCTCGTTGACACCACATGGAGCGCTCGATAGAGCGCACCGCTTTTTCCCACCCGTGACCCCATTTGCCCCACGAGCGAGCTCCCTTGCCACGGAACCTCGCCTTTTCTTTCGAGAGGAATTCCCATGAACGATCAGAACGACCCAACCGCTCAGGGCCAGACAGACGTTGTCCAGCAGCCTGCCGAGGCTTCCAATGAAGCCGAGCCCGCCGCTGTCGCCGCTTCCGAAACCACCGCTGTCGATGACCAGACCGGCGCGTCGCAGATCACCGCTGATGAAACCCCGGCGCCTGCCGAGGCTTCCAATGAAGCCGAGCCCGCCGCTGTCGCTTCGAAGCCTGTCCCTGCCGCCGCCGCTTCCGAAACCGCTGCTGTCGATGACCAGATCGGCGTGTCGCAGGTCACCGCTGACGAACCCCCGGCGCCTGCCGAGGCTTCCTATGAAGCCGAGCCCGTCGCTGTCGCACCGAAGCCTGTCGCTGCCGTCACCGCTGCTTCCGAAACCACCGCTGACGAACCCCTGGCGCCTGCCGCCTCTGGGGAGCTCAATGACCGTGTCGCGGCGGTGCGGGCAGAGGCAGCGCTCTCCACGGACGTCAAAACCGCCGATGAGACCGCTCTCCAGCCCCAGGACGTGATTCGTGAGCAGGACAAAATCATGCTCATCCTGGCCTATGCCTTCCCGT
Organism: Myxococcales bacterium; assembly: GCA_031262165.1. Taxonomy (GTDB): domain Bacteria; phylum Myxococcota; class Myxococcia; order Myxococcales; family UBA5297; genus UBA1203. Next base: position 820 of record JAISIF010000015.1, read on the forward strand.
TCATTCCCTTCTTCACGGTCAAGGACAGCGAGTATGTGCAGTGGCACGCGAAGCAGGGCATGGCGCTGTGGATTTCCGTGGTTGGCCTCTCCATCGTCCTCGGCATCATCTCCTGTCCACTCGCGTTCATCGGCATCGGCTTCCTGACGAGCATCCTCATTCCAGTCTTGGGCATCGCGGCAACCATCGCCGGCGTCATGGCGATCCTCGAAGCGCTCAAGCCGAACCGTTGGAAGATCCCCGTCGTCGAGCAGATCTCCGCGAAGCTCTTCAAATGAGCGGCGTGATCAGCACACTCGGTTGAAAGCGCAGGGGTGCGGTGGCGTTACCGTGCCCCTGTTCGTTTGGGTTGAAAGGGGCAGGTGCTGGATGTTTCCAGCCCTGCCCCGCGTTCGTGCCTCTGCCGCTGAATTCGGAGATCTGGAGCTCTCTACGAGGATGTCGTCGTTTCTCCGCCGTCAGTTCGCGCGCCTGCGCCACTTCGTCGTCCACAAGATCCTGGGCATCGACGACAGCCCGCACCGCATCGCGCTGGGTGTGGCCATCGGCATCTTCATCACCTGGATGCCGCTGATCGGTTTCCAGATGGCGCTCACCCTCTTCTTCGCGACGCTCCTGCGCGCCAACAAGGTGGTGGGCGTCCCGCTCGTCTGGATCTCGAATCCAGCGACGCTGTGGATCTACATCCCCAACTACGTGCTCGGCTGCTGGCTACTGGGCGAGGCACCGAGTGTCGAGCGCCTCACCGGCGCGTTGGGACAGGCCTTTGGTCTGGGCGCGCTCGGTCTCAAAGAGCGCGGCATCCTCCTGTTCCAGACGCTCTGGGATACGTTCGCCCCGCTCATGCTCGGCAGCGTCATCATCGGCGCCGTCTTGGCTGCCATCAGCTATGTCGCGACGCGCCGAGGCGTTCACGCCTACCGGCGGTATCATCACCGCGCCGCGCCCAAGGCCATCCAGGAAGAGAGCAAAGAGGCTCTCCCCGCGACCGCGTCATCTCTGGGCGGAGCAGAAGCGCAGGCGCGCGCGGGCAGCTCGTCGAAGACGTGAGAGAAATTCTTGGGAGCTCTGAAATCTCGGCCTCCCGATTGCGCGACGATGCCTTCGAGCGCGAGCACGCCTGACAAGCCCCTGTCTGCCTCATCGCTGATCTCCTCGGCCCAGCTCCCGGCCTCAGATCATCGCCAGAAGACGTGGCACTGGAACCTCCTGGCCAGCGCCATCGGCCTGCTCGTTGTGGGCAGATTCTTTTACCCGCTCGAAGATCCCGACCTCTATTGGCACATGCTCATCGGTCGCTGGATTTTGGACAACGGCGAGGTTCCGAGGAGCGAGCACTGGAATTTCTTTGGGCTGGGGCAGGAGTTTCGCGCCTACTCGTGGATGAGCGAGAGCTTCTTTGCCCTCATCGATCGCCATTTCGGGCTGCGCGGTCTGTGGTGGTGCCAGGGGCTGTTCGGCGTTGGGCTGACCGCACTCGTCGCGACAGTCTTCCTGAGCCTGTCACGCTCCCGCCCGTCGACCTTTGTGGCCACGCTGTTCTTCGTCTTCTTCGTCGAGCCGTTCGTCAGTGTCCGCCTCAGCTCATCGCCATTGCCCTGTTCGCCAGCCTCCCACTGCTCGCGCGCTCGATTCTCACGCATGGCCTACGCCCCAAGAGCGCGCTCCTGCTGTTCGGGCTCTTCTCTCTCTGGGCGAACTGTGGCCATCGACGGTCGGACGAACATTCTCTCCAGAGAGCTCAGTGAGTCCTATTATCGAATGGAGCGCGGGTTCACGAATTGGCGCGATTTCATCGAGCGCCATCGTCTGGCCTACGAATAGCGTTCTCGCCTCCCTTTTGCGCGAGGGTTCCGAGTGGTGCGAGCGATTCGATGGGACCCAAACGAGCGATGCCTTTTCCGTCTTCATGCGCTGTGGGGAAAGATGAATGAAGCGGATAGATCTATCTATTCATGTTCGTCGATGACTGGCGATTTCTCATCCGGTTTGATCAATCCATATTTTTCTAATTTGTAATAAATACTCGTCGGCTTGATCCCGAGCAGTCGGGCCGCCTCGGCCTTGACACCCTTGGCCTTTTCGAAGGCGCGCAGGATGAGTTGGCGTTCGAGGTTCTCCAAGGCCTCGGTCAGAGGAATATCCTCCGAGGGCAGGGAGAGCGCCTCGGCGCCAGAGGGGGACGCGGACATCGCGCTCGATGATGTGCCCGCAGTCGGCGCGCCCCTGAGCGCGGGGAAATCGGCCAGATCGAGCGTGTCGCTCTCGCAGAAGACCAAGGCCTGCTCGATGGCGTTCTCGAGCTCGCGCACGTTTCCAGGCCAGCGATAGGCCTCCAGGCAATCGAGGAGCGCTGGGGAGAGCGCCTTGACCTTGCGGTTGAGCTTGGGTGCGTGCTTTTCGACGAAGTGGCGGGCCAGGAGCGCGATGTCGCCTGGGCGCTCGCGCAGGGGCGGCAGCAGCAGCGGCACGATGTGGAGCCGGTAGTAGAGGTCTTCACGGAACAGGCCCTGCGCCACGGCAGCTGCCAGGTCCCTGTTCGTGGCCGAGACCACGCGGACATCGATCGGAATGATGCTCTCGCCACCGACGCGCTCGATCTCCTTCTGTTGGAGCACGCGCAGCAGCTTGGCCTGGATCGAGGGGCTGATCTCGCCGATCTCGTCGAGGAAGATGGTCCCGCCGTCGGCCAGCTCGAACCGCCCGAGCTTGCGCTTGATGGCGCCGGTGAAGGCGCCCTTCTCGTGGCCGAACAGCTCGCTCTCCAGCAAGGTCTCGACGAGCGCGGCGCAGTGGACCGAGACGAACGGCTTGTCGGCTCTGGGCGAGAGCTGATGGATGGCGCGCGCTACGAGCTCCTTGCCCGTGCCCGACTCGCCGCCGATGAACACGGTCGTGTCGGTCGGCGCCACCTTGCGCAGCCCAGAGAACAGCGCGCGCATCGGCGTCGAGTTTCCCTGGATCGCGAGCAGCGCCGACTCACCCCGTTGCGGCTTGGAGAGCAGGTCGTTGTGGGTCTGCAGTCGCGCGCAGTCGCGCTGCAGGTTGGCGATGGACAGGGCTTGCTGGACCTTCACGCGCAGGCCTTCGGGAGAGAATGGCTTGGGGATGAAGTCCGTGGCTCCGAGCTTCATTGCCTCGACCGCCGATTCGACCGTGCCATAGGCCGTGATGACCAGGATCGTCGCCAGCGGGTCGAGCGTCTTGACGCGGCGCACCACCTCGTGGCCGTCGATGGGGACCATCTTGAGGTCCGTGATGACCAGATCGAACGGCTTCTTGGCGAACGCCGCGCACCCATCCGTCCCATTCGAACAGATGGCGACCTCGTGGCCCATCTTGGTGATGGCGAGGGCCATCCCTTCGCGGATCGTGTCGTTGTCGTCGATGACCAGGATTCGGGACATGGGGAAAAGGCTCCTGTGGGGCTGCTGCCGGGGCGCGTCCTTTACTGCCCAAATCGGCGCGGCGGATGAAAATTCTCAGCGCCGAGCTTAGGCCTTATCCCTTGATTAGGACCGAGCAACGCGAAGGACGGGGAATGTCAGACGAGGTGCGAGGCGGGCGCTTCCAGACGGAGGTGACCATCGAAGCAACGAAGACTGGCGTTTCACGGACGAGCGGGGCGACGGGATAATTGAGGGATAAGTCCTTAATCCATTCCCCCAAAATTCCAGGATTCCAATTCGAACGCTCGATTCCTAAAATTCAAATTCAATTTCAAAAGGAGTTTACAAAATGAATGAGCAACAGACGATGGACGCACAGGAAGTCTATATTCGCATCATGAAGGATGGTCCCTATTTGGTTCATGGCCAGGCGGAGATCAGGCAGGAATTCATTGTCCCGAACGATCAGGGTAATTCCTGGGAATATCGAGTGGGCCGAGATTTCACGGACAAGACCAAGGCGCTCGTGTCGCTGTGCCGTTGCGGCCGCACGACGCACGCGCCGTTCTGTGACGCGATGCACCTCAAGGTCGCCTTCGACGGCACCGAGCGCGCGTCTCACACCCCCATCCTCGACGACGCCAAACAATACCCAGGCCCCAATTACATCCTGCTCGATAACGAGGCGTATTGCGCCTTTGCTCGCTTTTGCGACGCCTTTGGGCAGGTCTGGAACCTGGTGTCGGAGGGCGACGAGCTCACTGACGAGCTCACCCTTCGAGAGACGTTTCACTGCCCGTCCGGGCGCCTCATGCTTCGGAAGAGGGGGGAGCAGGAACTTCTGGAGCCAAAGCTCACGCCGTCCATCGGCGTCCTCGAAGATCCGGCCATCCACGTCAGCGGACCACTCTATGTGAAGGGCGGCATTCGCGTCGAGAGCTCGGATGGCACGAGCTACGAGATCAGAAACCGCCAGACGCTGTGCCGCTGTGGCATGTCCCTGAACAAGCCCTTCTGCAACGGCGCCCATGCCCCCACGAAGTATCGGGATGGAATCCCCGAGAAATAGATAGAGATAAAATGAAAGCGTTCGAAGCGATGACTCCTCGATACTGGCTTTTCGCTTCGCCTCAACCCAGCTTCCAGAGACAAAGATCGAATCGGATGTAGGGTTCGGTCCCAATCGAGGAGACGCCCCATCACTACAGTAGTTGTCATCTAGACTTCGAAAGAGCCGCTCTCGCGGCGGCCTGGTGAGGGCGTCGCCAATAGGGTCAGGCGATAATGGATGCGGGTTCGATTTGGCATTGGGCAAGGGGTCGAGTGATTCATTGGATTTTTTGGATTGACCATCGAATGAGCTCGGGTTCTTTGTTTCGGGCCATTCGTTTATTCATCGACGAATGGCCACCAATATGGCGAATGCAAGCATGAGCAGCGACACATGATGATGCCTGCCATGCTATGAACGTGTCTCATCATGATCCAATCCAAATTCATTCTTGGCGCTTTCAAAGCATTCTTCGATTGCTCAACGATGGCCTTCCAAATGAACCAGGCTTTCAATCGGGCTTCCCGCAGGGCACCAAGTCGTGAAACATGCCAATTCACCGTCAGAGATATTTCATCGAATAAAAGACCGCGCATCAATAAACCGTGAAGACTGCTGTTGAATTCGTCAATATATAGATCCGCGTAATTCTAAACATACGATGAATGCGTCTCCATGCCGCGATACACAAGCAGTGAATACGACTGTTTGGTAATTGATGATTTTTCCAGCGCTGCTCGTGTATTGTCGCGACACTCCACAGGATGCTTTGCTTTTTTAGAGTTCCTGTCTCATCAATCATAAATACCCCGTCTCTTTTCAATAAATACTCGACCACATAAGCGCGCACCAGATCGCGCAATTCGTCGGCATTCCATCGATCGCGCCCAAACAATGCTGCTGACGCCACGGCCCAGAATCGCCAGCCATCTCGACGCGCGTCCATCCGGTTTTGCGTGGCTCTGAACTCAATAGACCTGTTCCAAAGCCGGATCCGCACGAGGTTTTTCATTGATTAGGGGAACGATTTATCGCGCCCTCTATGCTGAATAGTTGAACCGAATAGGGCGCCAAGGAATGGCACTTCTACAGAAAAACATTGCATCAGTGAGGTTTGGGAACAGGTCCAATAGACCATTCAGAAAAAGCTCGGCATTCACGGTCATTCACTTTTGCGCAAACAAAGGCCATATCCTTTTCTCGATACATGTGACTTTGCAAAGACGTATCGAACGCCCGAATCAATGGCGGTGAGCGACTGCGCATTCTATGATGAAAACCACGACTGCTAGGCAAAGCGAGCTGATGCATCCTTTTGTGGTGCCAGCGGCGATCGCGCAAAAACCAAACGCCCCGCACGGCTTCGCGGGGCGTTTTTCGATTCAGCGTCATGTGATGCTGGATGGATGCGGCATCAGGTCTGTGGATCGCTGTCCTCGTCAGGGCTGGCGTCGAGCTCGGCCTCTGTCGGCGAGAGGTTCTCGCTGCCCTCGCCCTCGATGTCGATGCCTTCGGACGACGGCGTTTCGGCTTGCTCCTCACCATCCAGCAGCGGTGGCGGTGTGCTGCCCTCGCCACTTTCCTCAGGCAGCTTGGCGATGCTGGAGACCTTCTCGTCCCCGCCAAGCGAGATGATGCGCACGCCTTGCGTGTTGCGGCCAATGGTCGAGATCTCGTTCACGCGCGTTCGGATCAGCATTCCGCGGTTGGTGATGAGCACTATCTCGTCGCTGTCCTTGACCTGGAGCACGCCTGCGACCTCACCATTGCGCTCGGTCGTCTTGATGTCGATGAGGCCTTTGCCGCCTCTGTTCTGCGTCCGATACAGGTCTTCGTTGGTGCGCTTGCCGTAGCCCTTCTCTGTGATGGTCAGGATGGTCTGGCCATCTTCCAGCGCCTCGGCGCCAACGACCGCGTCGCCATCTTCGAGCGCGATGCCCCTCACGCCAAACGCGGTGCGGCCCATCACGCGGACGTCCGTCTCCTGGAAGCGGATGGCCATGCCCGTGCGCGTGGAGAGCAAGAGGTCCTTGGTGCCGTCGGTCAAGAGCGCGGCCACGAGTGCGTCGTCCTCGTCGATGCCCAGCGCATTGATGCCCGAGGCGCGCGGTCGAGAGAACTGCGCAAGGTCGGTGCGCTTGACCACACCCTTCTTCGTGACGAATGCCACATAGCGATCGGGTTCGAAGCCACTGACTGGCAGCACTGCCGCCAGCTTCTCGTCCGGCCTGAACTGCACCATGTTGACGATGGCTTTACCGCGCGAGGTGCGACCTGCCGCCGGAATCGCGTGCACCTTGAGCCAGTAGAGTCGGCCCATCGTCGAGAAGATGAGCAGGTGCGCGTGCGTCGAGGCCACGAAGACCTGTTCGACGAAATCGTCTTCCTTGGTCGAAGCCCCTGTCTTGCCGCGGCCACCGCGCCGCTGGGCCCTGTAGTCACTCACTGGGTTTCGCTTCACGTAGCCCTCGTGCGAGAGCGTGACGACCATGTCCTCCTCGGCAATGAGGTCCTCGATGGACAGCTCGTTTTCCTCATCGACGATCTGCGTGCGGCGCGGATCGGAATAGCGATCGCGCACCTCGATGAGCTCGGACTTGATGACACCGAGCAGCGTTGCTTCGTCGCCAAGGATCTCGCGATACCAGGCAATGGCGCGCACGAGATCGAGGAGCTCACTGATGAGCGCTTCACGTTCGAGGCCGGTCAGCCGCTGCAGTCGCATCTCCAAGATTGCCTTGGCCTGCTCTGGCGAGAAACCTTTGCCCGCGTAGTCGTGCGTGAGCTCGCCGCACAAAGGCTCGTCTGCGTTGAGGCGCGCTACCAGGGCGGCCATGCGCTCGCGGGCATTCGAAGGCTGGATGCGGTCCAGATGCTTGAAAGCATCGCGCTCGTAGAGCTCGTCCGAGAGGATGTGTTGCAGACCCCAGTTGGCCTCTTCCGGATCTTTGGATGCGCGGATGAGCGAGATGACATGATCGATGAAGTCCTGCGCCACGAGCAGACCTTCGACGATGTGGCGGCGTGCCTCTGCCTTGCGCAGTTCGAAGCGCGTGCGGCGCGTCACCACGTCGCGGCGGTGGCTGATGAAGCGGTCGAGCAGCTCTCGAAGGTTGAGGACGCGCGGCTGGCCGTTGTCGATGGCCAGCAGGATCACGCCGTAAGTCGTCTGCAGATCGGTGTGCGCAAACAGGTTGTTCAACACGACCTGCGCCATGGCGTTGCGCGAGACCTCGATGGCGATGCGCATCCCGCGGCGGTCGGATTCGTCGCGCAGACCGCTGATGCCCTCGACGACCTTGTCGCGGTGCAGGTGCGCGATGGTCTCGATGAGACGCGCTTTGTTCACCTGGTAGGGCAACTCGGTGACGACGATGGTCTCGCGATCGGTCTTGGGATCGACCTCGATCTCGGTGCGCGCCTTGACCTTCAGGTGGCCGCGTCCCGTCGTGTAGGCCTCGTAAATGCCGCGCCGCCCGCAGATGAAACCAGCGGTCGGAAAGTCTGGGCCGGGCATGAAGCCCATCAGATCGGCGATCGAGGCTTTGGGATTGTCCACGAGGTGGATGGTCGCGTCGATGACCTCGCCCAGGTTGTGCGGCGGAATCTTCGTCGCCATGCCGACCGCGATGCCCTCCGATCCATTGACGAGCAGGTTCGGAAACCGCGTTGGCAGGACCAAGGGCTCGGTCAGCGACTCGTCGTAGTTCGGCCCGAGATCGACGGTGTCCTTGTCGAGGTCAGCGAGCAGCTCCTGCGAGAGCCGCGTCAGGCGCGACTCGGTGTAGCGCATGGCCGCAGGCGGATCGCCGTCCACCGAGCCGAAGTTGCCCTGCCCATCGACGAGCAGGTAGCGCATCGAGAAGTCCTGAGCCATGCGGACCAGGGTGTCGTAGACAGCCTGATCACCGTGCGGGTGATACTTACCGATGACGTCACCGACGATGCGCGCCGACTTCTTGTAGGCCTTGTTGAAGTGGTTGCCGAGCTCGTCCATCGCAAAGAGCACGCGACGGTGCACGGGCTTGAGGCCATCGCGAACGTCGGGCAGCGCACGACCGATGATGACGCTCATCGAGTAGTCGAGATACGAGCGCTTCATCTCCTCTTCGATGGCGATGGGAATGATGGCGCGCGGTGGCTGGCCATCCGAACCAGAAGCGGGCGGCACTGCGCCTGGACCCTCGGGCGTATCGTTTGCGGCAAGCGCCTGTGCGCTTACAGAATCGAGATCTGCGTTGGAAGAAGTTGGGTTCTCGGTGTCGGCCATGTTTTCGACTCTTTCGATCAACAAAAAAATTTCGGGGCGCTGTTCATGAGGCGCCATCGGATGGGGGCCACGCCAAAGGCTCCCTTAAGTTTTGGCGCACGGCTCGCTCCATGATTTGTGGATCATGAAAAACAAAGATCGCGCACGCCTTTGCCTGGATGCTTCTTGGCGACGAGGCCAGCGATGGAGGATGGCGAGGTCTCAGGCGATGAGGCGGCGGCTCCTTAACCGAATCGTCTCCAAAAAGGGGAATTTGTTTTCGAGATCAAAGGCGCGGTTTGGACACGGTTTTTCGAGGCAGAGCGATTGAGTGGCGAATCGAAAAGCAAAAGGTCTGATTTGTTTATTTCGTCAGCGATTCGTCTTCCTTGGCATCAATTGGCTCCTCGCCACGCGTCGTTCGAAGCGTGAGATCCAAGAGGTGCGAGGGGACGACCTGGCTGAGCGCATTGAGCAGGTTTCCTGGAACCGCCGGATGTTCCTTTGCCAGCTCTTGGATGAGCGCCTTGATGCGCTTGCGGCGATGGCTCTCGAGCGTGTTGCAGAGGTTGGCTGGGATAATGGGGAAGGCGCGCGCCTCGGCATAGGCCACGAGGGTCTCCTCGGCGCAGTAGGCGAGCGGCCTGATGACGGTGTTGCGACCATCGTCAGAGATGAGTTTGGGCGGCATGGATTTGAGCGCGCCCGAGTAGCAGGCAGACAGGAACAACGTCTCGATGAGGTCTTCACGATGATGGCCGAGCGCGATCTTGGTGCACCCCAGCTCGACGGCCGCGTTGTAGAGGATGCCGCGCCTGAGGCGTGAGCAGACCGGGCAGTAGGATTTGCCTGGTGGGGTGAGGCGCTGGACAATCGAAAACGTGTCTTGCCTCAGCATTCGGTAGTCGAGGCCCGTGGACGCGAGATGGGCTTCGACAGACTCAGCGGGAAAGCCTGGCAGGCATTGATCCACGCAGACAGCGACGAGCGAGAATTTCACGGGCGAGCGCCGCGACAGCTCGAGCAACAGGTCGAGCAGACACAGCGAATCCTTGCCGCCAGACACGCCAACGAGGATGCGATCGCCCTCTTGAATCATGTCGAAGTCGTGAACAGCGCGGCCAATGGCATTGAGGAGGCGCTTCTTCAGACGAGAGATGATGCCACTCTGCTCATCTATGGCTCGTGGCGCTGTTGATTCTTTTGAAGCGGATTCAGAATCGGTGATTCGTTCGTCGGCCATGTGTGTCTGGACTCACTGGTGGGGATGGTTGGGTGGATGTCTCAAAGAGCTGGGGGAGGGGGAGAGCAGGGAATGCAACGCCAGCCTTCGTTGGTCTCTTCCGTCTAGAAGCTCACTCCTCGTGCCTCATCTGGCATTCCCCGGCCTTCGCGTTGCTCGGCTCTAATTGAGGGATAACTCCGTATGACAGGAGAATAGAATGGCGCAAAAACCAAGAATTCCAGAACCTTCTAATTTTATCGATCGTTATATTCGGGAAGAAAAACCAAAAACCGTTCTGGAGGCAGGGGATTTTTTTCGAGATTTGTTTTCGGATACGTTGGATCAAATGCTTCGATTATATCGGGAGGCTTTACAGTCGGCAGCGATGGTATTCGACGCTTATGAGGATGTTCCGCCCCAAGCCCTTCCATCGATGAGGCGCCTGTCCACTTGCCGAGAATGACAGCGGAGAGGCTTTCGCTTTCCGTTTCGAGTCCAAAGGGTTCAGCGACGTCACGCAGAGATTCGTCCAATAAAAAACTATTTATTGATGAATAAAAAACGGCGCGATGAATTGCGCCATTTTTTATTTTCTATTTTAGATGATGGTTATTCATGCATGAATTTCTGATGTCCACAATAACAGTGATTATACGATTTTAGAACAAATTTTGAGCATTTACAGTGCGTAGATTTGCATGCCCCTGTTCCCGCGTGAGCCTCATGCGAAGTCACCACGAGAGCGCCTCCGATGCCTGCCACGGCCAAAAGGCCAATCAACAACGCCCCGATGATTTTTTTCTTTTTCATGACACACCTCCTATCAAAGGAATTTTCAACAAACCCACCATCGTTCATCACTAAAACGATGATTTTGTTTTTATAGAACAAAAAATAGAAAAATGGACAGCCATTTTTTCGAATTGCGCCTCGCGCGTTTCCATGCGCTTGGGCGCGCCACCTCGACGCTCCCCATTCCAATCGACGCCTCTGCTCTCCCGCATGTCCTCACCATCCAAGCCCACCAAGACCCCACGCCGCCGCACCACCAAAAGCACTCGTCTGCCGCAATCGCCGCTCGACGATCTCCTCCAGAAGTTGCGTGGCGAGCCCCAGGCCATCCCCATCGCGGGTGTTGCCTCTGGCGCGCGTGGCCATTTGCTCTCGGCGCTGCGCTCGAACGAGCAAGGGCCCTTCATCTGCGTGACGGCGAGTGAAGAGACAGCTGACGAGCTTGCGCGCGAGCTGCGCGTGTTTCTCGGATCTGGGACGTGTGACGATCCAGCAGTCCTGCGCCTGCCTGGTGAGCCGCTGACCCCCTACGAGCTGCCCGCCTCGCTCTTTCGCAAGCGCTCTGTGAAGCGCCTGTTCGCGCTCTCTCAGATCGCCTCTGGCGCGCCGTTCGAGGCTCTGGTGCTGTCTGCGAGCGCGCTCCTCCGCAAGCAGGTGCCGCCATCCGCCTTTGCGCTTGAGACCTCGGCGCTCAAAGTCGGCGATTTTCTCGATCGCGATCGCCTGCTGCGCGACCTCGTCGATCTGGGCTTTCGCAGTGTCCCGCTCGTCGAAGATCCAGGCACGTTTGCCGCGCGCGGCACCTTGCTCGACCTGTTCTCGCCGCTCACACCACAGCCCGCGCGCCTCGAATTTTTTGGCGATGAGCTGGAGTCGATCCGCCTGTTCGATCCAGCCACGCAGCGTGCGCACCAGAAGATCTCCAGCCTGCGGCTTGCCCCAGCGCAAGAACTCGTCCTGACGCCAAGTGCGCGTGATCGCGGCATCGCGACGATCCTCGAGCTGAGCGAGCAGGTGGCATTGCCTTCGACCGAGCTGCGCGCGCTCATCGACGACATCGAGCAGGGCATCCTGCCGCCTGGCCTGACCGGCATCCATCCAGGCTTTTTCGACAATGGCCTCTCGCCCCTGTTCGATTTTCTGACGCTCTTACCGCGCCAGCCAATCTTCTTCTTCGACGATACGCGCTCGATCGATGATGCGTTCGAGACAGAGGCCGTGGCGCTCGAAACAGCCTTCGAAGAGGCAAACACGCGCGGTGAGTTGGCCTTGCCTCCAGCGGCGCACGACCTCACGCGGGCCGAGCTCAGCCAGGCGCTCCAACGCTTTCATCTGATCGAGAGCCAGGCGCTCGTCGTGGATGAAGCTCTGCATTCCCCCATTCGCTTCACCTTCGACTCTCCGACCACTTCGGGTGAAGAGGATCCGAAGGCTCGACTCGAACGCGCAAGACTTCAGGCAGACAGCATCGAGACCTGGATCGATCGCTTCCAACGCTGGCGCGAGGAGGGGCTCTACGTGGCCCTGGTGCTGGGCTCTCAAAACCAGGCCGACAAGCTCAAGCGCCTGTTCGAAGCGCGCAAACTCACGCTCGCCCTCGTCCCAGGCCCTCTGCCGTCATCGGGCACGCCCGACGCCTTGGACCTCCACCTGCACCTGGGCGAGCTCGCGCACGGTTTCGTGGATCGACCGCTCAATCTGGCCGTGGTTGCCGAGGCAGAGTTTCTCGCTCATCGCGCTCAGCGCCGCAAATCGTCGCGCGTGTCCGGCGCGAGCAAGGATGCGGAAAAGTCCTTCGTCCAAGCGTTCCAGTCACTTCGCGAGGGCGACCTCGTGGTCCACACCGACTACGGCATTGGCCGCTACGAGGGCCTGACGCGCCTCGACTTGGGCGGCATGACGAGCGACGTGATGGTCATCCAATACGCGGGCAAGGATCGCGTCTATCTGCCTGTCTCGCGCCTGCGGCTCGTGCAGAAGTTCACCGGTGCCAAGGCCGAGTCCGTCACGCTCGACCGCTTGGGATCGCTCTCGTGGGAGAAGCGCAAGCGCGCAGTCAAAGAGCAGCTGTTGCGCATGGCATCCGAGCTTTTGACGCTGGAGGCTGCGCGCAAGGCGCACCCGGGCCACGCCTTTCAGGCTGATGAGGAGGCATTCACGCGCTTCGAGGCAGGCTTCGCGTTCGACGAGACGCCCGATCAGCAAAAGGCGATCGACGCGGTGCTTAGCGACATGCGCGCGAAAGTGCCCATGGACCGACTCGTGTGCGGCGACGTGGGCTTTGGCAAGACAGAGGTCGCGCTCAGGGCTGCCTTCCAAGCGGTCAACGACGGCAAGCAGGTCGCCCTGCTCGTGCCGACCACGGTCCTTGCCGCCCAACACCTCGCCACGTTCCGCGAGCGCTTTCGCGACGAGCCCGTGCGCGTCGAGATGATCTCGCGGCTGCGCTCGACCAAGCAGAACCGCGAGGTCCTCGACGGTTTGGCCAATGGCACCGTGGACATCGTGATCGGCACGCATCGTCTGCTCGCGAGCGATGTCTCTTTCGCGCGCCTCGGCCTGCTCATCATCGACGAGGAGCACCGCTTTGGCGTCACGCACAAGGAGAAGCTCAAGCGCCTGCGCCAGTCGCTCGACGTGCTGACGATGACGGCCACCCCCATCCCGCGCACGCTCAACTTCGCGCTCAGCGGCCTGCGCGAGATGTCGATCATCGCGAGTCCGCCCGTGGACCGAAAGTCGATCCGCACGTTCGTGATCAAGGACGATCCAGGCCGCGTGGCAGAGGCCATCCGCTTCGAGCTCGAGCGCGGCGGCCAGGTCTTCTTCGTCCACAACCGCGTGGAGACGATCGAGCAAAAGCGCGAGGCGCTCTTCCAGCTCGTGCCCGAGGCGCGTTTTGGCGTGGCTCACGGCCAGATGGAGCAGGGCAAGCTCGAGGAGATCATGACCGAATTCGCCAGCGGCGACATCGACGTGCTCGTCTGCTCCAGCATCATCGAGTCAGGCCTCGACATTCCCTCTGCCAACACGATCCTCATCGATCGCGCCGACAACTTTGGGCTCGCGCAGCTCTACCAAATCCGAGGGCGTGTGGGCCGCGGCACCGAGCGCGCCTATGCCTACCTGCTCATTCCAGCGCATCTGCCGCTGCGGCGTGAGGCAGCCAAGCGCCTCGAAGTGCTCCAGAGCTTTACCGAGCTGGGCGCGGGCTTTCACATCGCGGCACACGACCTCGAGATCCGTGGGGCAGGCAACCTGCTCGGCAAGGATCAGTCGGGTCAGATCGCGGCGGTCGGTTTCGATCTCTACTGCGAGCTGTTGGAGCAGGCCGTGGGCGAGATCAAAGGAGAGCCACCGCGCGAGGAGATCGAGCCCGAGATCAACCTGCCCATCCCGGCCTACTTTCCCGAGGAATACCTGCCCGATCTCTCGCTGCGCTTGGTCTTCTACAAGCGACTGGCAGAGGCGCAGGACGAGGAGGCGCTCTTGGAGCTGCGCGACGAATTGCGCGATCGCTTTGGCGATTTGCCACTCGAGGTCGAGCGGCTCGTGGATCTGATGGCGCTCAAGGTTCGCCTGCGGCGCGCTCGCCTGCGTGCGCTCGAGAGCAGTCCCAAGAGCCTCATCCTGACCCTCGGACCAGACAGCGCGATCGATCCAGCGGCGCTCATGCGCTTTGTCCAGGAGGATCCGAACCATCGGCGCCTCACCCCGCAAATGAAGCTCGTCGTCGCGCTTCGGGAAGAGCGAGCACGCATCGAGGATCTGTTCGAAGAGGCACACCGCCTCCTCGACGCGGTCGAGCGGCTGGAGCGCGTGGAGGATGGGGAATGACCACCGAATGAGCTCGGGGTCTTTGTTTGGGTTCGCGCAATTTTTTTTTGATTCACTCGTCTTTGCTTTGGGCCATTCGTTTATTCGTCGATGAATGGCCGCCAATCCCGATTGTCGCCGTTCGATGGAGCGAAATCGAAAGCAGATTTCCCGATAAGCGGAGCCTGTGGAGTAATGAAAATAGGTGAGTCGGAGCCCCTTTCATTGAATTCATGCAGCGCGATGTCGCGGTCGAATTCTATTTCAGTTTTTCCATATGGTTCGCGCAAGCTGAGCAATGAATTGGTCCCATCGATCATCACAGCTGGATCTGCTGCGGTCCATCTTGCGAGCCACGGCGCATAATAACGTGCTCCGTGATAATTAACCCCGCTCTCATCGTCGCGCTCTTTGGCTGTATACCTATACCGTTTGAGGCTTACTTCAGCAGCGCTGCATCCTGATTGGAATGATGTTGTTCCGTATGGATGGTATTCCTCGTAGGAGATCAAATCCCCATTCTCATCCAATTCAAGGGATGCTGAGCCGAGGTGATTTCCGAGTTGGTATCGAATGGTTTGATTTTGATTTCCAATCGTTTGAGTTTCGACGAGCGCGATTCGT
>JAISIF010000127.1 GCA_031262165.1 Myxococcales bacterium
CCTGGCCGACGAGCCCACAGGCAACCTCGACTCGCGCACCAGCGTCGAGGTCATGGCCCTGTTCCAAGAGCTCGTGGCCTCAGGGATGACCGTTCTGCTCGTCACCCACGAGCCAGACATCGCCGAATACGCCGAGCGCGTCATCACGGTGCGCGACGGCCTCATCTGCAGCGACATCACGCACGTGCCCAAGAGTGCCGCCAAAGAGCTCGAAAACATGCCCAATCCAGACGAACTGCTCGCGCAGGACAAGTGCTCGAAGCCTCCGACTCTCGCCGCGCGAGGTTCCGAATGAACCCCTTCCAAATCCTTCTCATCGCCCTGCGTGCGCTGCTCCGAAACAAGATGCGTTCGTTCCTCACCACGCTCGGCGTCATCATCGGCGTGGGCGCGGTCATCGCCATGACGGCCATTGGTGCGGGCGCGCAGTCACAGGTCGAAAAGTCGTTCGAATCCATGGGCAGCAACATGCTGATGGTGCGCTCGGGCAGCTCGCGCATGGGCGGGATGCGTGGCGGCGCAGGCTCACAGCCGAGCATCACGTGGGCTGACCTCGACGCCATCAAGAACGAGGTCCCCTCCGTGCTCTATGCTGCGCCCGTGCTCTCGTCGGCCGCGCAGATCATGGCCGAGGGCCAGAACTGGAACACGAGCGTCTCGGGCACGACGAACGACTTCTTCTCGATCCGAAACTGGGACATCGCGAGCGGTCGTGCCTTCGAGCAAAACGAGCTGATGAGCGGTGCCAAGGTCGCCATCGTTGGCCAGACCGTGGTGGACAACCTGTTTGGCCCACTCGCCGATCCAATCGGCGCGCAGATGCGCGTGGCCAACATCCCGTTCGAGATCGTCGGCGTGCTCAAGAAGCGCGGTTCGGGCGGCGGTGGCCAGGATCAGGACGACGCCATCTACATCCCCGAGCGGACCTTCCGCGCCAAGATCCAGGGCGGCCTGGGCCAGTTCGTGCGCGGCATGATCTACGTCGGCGCCACCTCCAAGGAGACGACGAGCTTGGCCCAGCGCCAGATCGAAGAGCTCTTGCGCGAGCGCCATCGCATCCGTGAGGGCGCAGACGACGACTTCAGCGTGCGCAACATGGCGGACATGCAGGAGGCCATTCAGTCGAGCACGGCCACGATGACCTCACTGCTCGCAGCCATCGCGCTCGTCAGCCTCGTCGTCGGCGGCATCGGCATCATGAACATCATGCTCGTGAGCGTGACCGAGCGGACGCGCGAGATCGGGCTGCGCATGGCCATCGGCGCCAAGTCGTTCGACATCATGACGCAGTTCCTCGTGGAAGCTGGTGTGCTCTCGACCATCGGCGGCTTTCTCGGCATCGCGAGCGGCATCGGCGCGGCATCCCTCATCGGGAGTCTGCTCGGCTGGCCCGTGAGCGTGCAGCCCGACATCATCCTCATCGCGATCGGCGTCAGCGCCGCAGTGGGCATCGGCTTTGGCCTGTGGCCCGCGTTCAAGGCCTCTCGCCTCGATCCGATCCAGGCGCTTCGCTACGAGTGACACGCGCGCCCATCCACCCCTTCGACTGATCTCTTCGAAACAGGACTTAACGACACATGAATCTCACGCCGCTCCTCGTCTCTCTGGCCTTGACCGCGCAGCCGGTCGAGTCGGTCCCGCCTGCTGCCGACACTTTCGCCGAAACGCCTGTCGTCGATGCGCCTGCCCAACCAGTCCTCGACGCGCCGCTTTTGGCCGCAAAGCCCGCATCGACAGCGCCATCGGCACTCGCATCGACAGGCACGCTCACGCTCCAGGCAGCGATCGACACGGCGCTCTCTCACAATGTCGAAGCCAAGATCGCCACGAACCAATCACGCGCAGCGCGGGCACAGGCGATGAGCTCACGCGCCAACCTCTTGCCTCATGCAGGGCTCAACGCTTCCTACGGCTTTGATTTCGACGTGCCCTACGGTCGCCCCAACCAGCTCAACCAGAACTTCAACACCTCGGTCTCGGCAGAGCAGCTCATCTTCGACTTTGGCCGCTCGCAGAAGCGCTGGCACTCGTCTTTGGCCTCGGCGCGCGCCACCGAACAGAGCGAGCTTGCGACACGACAGGCGATCATTCTCGATGTGCGGCTCGCCTACCTCGACCTCTTGGAGACGCACGCGCTCGTGGAGGTTGGCCAGCGGACCCTCAAGAACAACGAGCGCCACCTCGAACAGACGCGCGCACTCGTCGAAGCTGGGACCAGGCCGACGATCGACCTCGTGAAGCTCAGGACAGAGGTCGCCTCGGCCAAGGCATCGCTCATCCAGGCCGAGGGCAACGAGCGCATCGCTCGGGCGCGCATGGGTTTCCTGATGGGCCAGCCACTGCCGAGCACGACCGAGATTGCCGAGGAGAGATTCGAGCCGCTCTCCTTCGAGAACCTGCCACCTCAAAAACTTTTCGAGCGCTCTTTGACCAACCGCCCTGAGTTTGCCGCACAGCGCGCCACGATTCAGGCGAGTTCACTTCAGCTCGAAGCAACCAAGAAAGATCTGTGGCCGACCATCTCGGCAGTCGCAGGGCTCGGTTGGAATTGGCAGCACATCAGCGAATCGTCCCTGGGGGCCAATGTCGGGCTCAGGCTGAATTGGACGCTCTTCGATGGCATGGCCAACAAAGGTGCGACCGAGGCTGCACACGCCAACCTCACGGTCGAAGAGCTGCGCCTGACGCTCAAGGAGCAGCAGATCTACACGGCCATCGAGGAGGCACTGCTCAACGTGGCCTCGGCCCAGTCGGCGCTCGCAGCCACTCAGGAAGCGCTGGCCGCCGCCGAAGAGCTCCTGAAGTCGGCAGAGGAGCGCTACGTGGCGGGCGTCGGCAACATCATCGAGTTGACCGACGCACAGTTCGATGTGGCCGAGGCCGAATCGAGACGCGTGCGCAGCTACTACGAATTGGCCGCCGCGCGATCGAACCTGCTCCAGGCGGTCGGCGTCGAGGCCTGGTCCGACGGACGCTGAGCGACGCATGGACGCGATGGACAAGATCGATCTGCACACACACTCGAAGGTCTCCGATGGCCAATACGCGCCCACCGAGCTCCTCCAGCGGGCACGCGCCGAGGGCCTGGAGACACTGGCGCTGACCGACCACGACACGACGGGCGGACTCATCGAGGCCATCGGCGCCGCGCGCGACCTGGGCATGGAGTTCATCCCTGGCATCGAGATGTCGGCCTTTGTCGGCGACCACGAATTCCATCTGCTGGGGCACTTCATCGATCCGCGCGACGAGGCGCTCTCTCGCTTCATCGACGTGGTGCGCGGCGCGCGCGTGGTCCGTGTCCGCCGGATGGTCGAACGGCTGCGTGCCCTCGGACTGGGCCTGACCTTCGAGGAGGTCGCCGCCTTTGCTGAGGGTGACTCGCTCGGCCGCACTCACCTCGCCCAGGCGCTCCTGGCACGCGGATACGTCGAGGATTTTCAGGACGCCTTTCGGCGCTACATCGGCAGCGGCAAGCCTGGTTTCGTCGAGCCGATGAAGGTCCCGGCTGACCAAGCCATCGCGCTCCTCCACGGCGCTGGCGGCACGGTGACGCTCGCGCACGGCCTGGCCTACGGCGTCACGCGCGCCGAGATCGCCCAGCTCGAGGCCGAGGGGCTCGATGGCCTCGAAGTCGATCACCCAAGCCATGATGACGCGATGCGTCGGGCACTCACGGCGTGGGCAGCGGAGTTCGATCTGATCCAAACCGCTGGGAGCGATTTCCACGGCGAGCGCATCATCCCCGAGCGCCGCCTGTGTGAATGCGCGATGCCCAGAAGCGCGCTCGAAGCGCTCCGGGCGCGTCGAGGTGGTCGCACGGTTTGACGGGAGCGGTCGATCCATTTCGGTCCCCCCTCCCTCTCCCCGTCGCTGCGCGTCGGCCCTCTTCCGCAAGCGGGCGAGGGAAGCGATCTCGGATCATTCGAGATGCCTTTTTCTGAATGAAGCAGATCCCAAAAATACCTCTCCCGATTCACGGGAGAGGGCTGCTGCCGCACGCGACAGCAGAGGCGTGTTGCGTTGGGATTCGTTCGAACCTGGTCACATCGAACGTGCTCTCAGACCAAAAATGGAGCCCTGAGGTCTGGGCTGCTAAGAGCGCGCGCCTGTGCCCGCTGTGCTTCCACAGGACCGGAGGACTCGACCCATGACCGACACTTCCGCTGACTATCAGGTGCTCATTCCGCTCAACCCAGGGACAGGCTCACGCGCCCTGCTGGCGCTCCGGCGTTCGGGCGAGCGCCGCGATCCCATCGTCCTGCTCCCCATCCCCAAGGTGGTGATCGACGATCCCGAGCTCTTGGCCCGCCTCGAAAAGGAGACGGCACGCGCCCAGCTCCTCGAACACCCCGGCATTCTGCGCGTCTATGGCCTGGTCCAGACCTCGATCGGCCTGTGCCGCTGCGTCGAATACGCCCAAGGCGAGACGCTCCGCACCATCCTGAGCAGGGCGCGTCAGCTGCCGGTCGCGATCGCGGTCCGTCTGCTGCGTGACGTGACGGCGGGCGTCCACTACGCGCACCTGGCGGGCAACGAGGATGGCTCTCCGCTCGTCCACGGTGACCTCAGGCCAGAGACCCTCATGGTCTCGCTCGACGGCGTGGCACGTGTCTCTGGCTATGGCGCTCTCTCGGTCGCGCCACGCGAGCCGTCGGGCGCGGGTGGCCGCCGCGTGGTGGGCCGCCGCCTGTATTCGGCACCGGAGCAGATCCTGGGCGGTCGCTCGTCGATGGCGCCAACGACGGACGTGTTCCTCCTGGGTCTCACGCTCTTCGAGACGCTCACGGGCGAGATTCCCTTCCAGCAGACCGAGAACCCAGAGGACGCTGTCCTGGAGCAGCCACTCCAGCTCGAGCGCGACGACATCCCGGAGAAGCTGCGCGCCGTCATCGCCAAGGCCACGGCCAAGCGCAGTCGCGATCGCTACGAGTCGGCGCTCGATCTGCGCCTGGCTTTGGAAGAGGCGATGGAGGGCACGCTCGCCAGCGATGAGGAGGTGCATGCCTGGCTCGTCCCGCTCTTGGTCAACGATCCGCAGCGCGCCGAGCTCGAAGCCGTGATTGCTCAGGCGCTCCAGGCGCCAGAGCGCGTGGGCGCTTATGCGCGCGAGCCCTCGATTCCGCCCCAGCCTGTCGCGCCTCAGGAGCCGCTCCCGCTCGCAGCCTCGGCCCCAGCTCCTGCCGCGCCACCGTCGCCACAAGAGCTCGCGGCGCCAATACCGGCAGCCCCTGCCGCGCCGCAGCCGACGACGCCCGCGATGGACCCGCCAGCGCCGCAGCCAGTGATGGCCGAGAGGCCACCGTCGATGGCGGAGCCGCTGCCAGACGAGAGGCGGACCTCCAACGCGCTCGTCGTCTGGATCGCGCTCACGCTCGTCGCGATCGTCGTCGTGTTCTTGATTGGCCAGCGCATGGGCAGCGACGCGGGCAAGGCCAGCGTGGAGAGCAGGCAGGCGTCGAACGAGGCACCCGCGTCGGTCGAAGATGCCGTTGCTGTCGCTGAACCCGCGATGGGATCGGCTGGCCAGGACCACTCCCAGGCGTCGTGGACAACGGCCTCCCCCCCATCGTCCACGGTCGAGGCGCCGGACAGCTCGGCGACATCCGAGAAGGCCATGAGCGCCGCTTCCCAGAGACCACGGAAACAGCGTGTCGCCAAGCCGGGCCGTCAGCGTCCGGCAGATTCGATCTCCACCCACGAAGACGACGAACACCAGGACGCGGGCGATGAGGTCGAAGATGCCAAAGCAGAGGTCGGCGCGCGCATGGAAGCGCCTGCGCCTGCCGAGGCATCGCCGCCACCTGCCGCCACCGCCGCTGCGCCTGCCGAGGCACCGCAGCCATCCGCCGCCACCGCCGCTGCGTCGGCCAAAGAACGGGCGCCCGACGATCTCGATGCCGAGCTGGAGGCCGCCCTCGTCTCCGCGTCGGCCATGGAGATGCAGCCCTTCAGCTTCGAGCGGAAGTCGCGCGCCGATCGAGCGAAGGGGGAAAACGATTCGTCCTCGGACGCGACCGACGCTGGGCCGCGGCTCCATCTGTTCACGATTCCTCAGGTGACCGCCCGCGTCAAAGATGGCCAGACGCTGGGCCAGACGCCCATCCGAATGGCGATGGCGGCGGGCCGCTACACGATCGAGCTGATCGATGAATCGCAGCGCATCCGCACCGAGCGCGTCATCACCGTGGGCGAGCAAGGGATCTCCAAGATCGACATCACCCTCGGCATCGGCGGCATCTACGTGACAGCCCCGGATGGCGCCTCGATCATCATCGATGGCCGCCGTTGGGGCGTGGCGCCCATCCGTCATGCCATCGAGCTCTATGAGGGCCGCCACTCCCTGCGCGTCACCACGTCCAAGGAGGACTTCGGGGAGCGGGTGTTCGAGATCAGCAAGGACACCTTGCACAACTTCAACTTCGGATCGGGCGTGGATTCGGTTTCGACGCCGAAGCGCTAGGGCGTGTCCTCGAGTTCGGACGAACAGAACACAGACAGACTGGCTGGAGCCCAATTGACGACGCCACCCCTCCCACCGCCCACACAGCCGCCAGACGCCAAGTCGCAGACGCCTCGCGACAAGCGCCTCGCTTGGGCAATCGCGATCGCCCTCACGCTCGTGGGCCTCGTCGTCACCCTCCTCGAGCTGCGCAATCTGCTCTGGCCGAAAGAGGACCTTCCGGGGAGCAACCTCTTTTGGCTCGTCATCGGGCTGATGACCTTGGTGCTCGGCGTGATCGAGCTGATCCTCGGGCCTGGTCGGCCCAAGAAATAGCGACTCATCCAAGACGCCACTGCGCCCGCCCTCCTCGAGCCAAACGACCGCCGTCTCTGGTCCCACCGAATGAAATGGCGCTGCTCGTCGCTTCTCCTTTCGAGCTCGACCACGATGACCCTCCCTCTCCGCATCGGCATCACCCTCGGCGATCCGTCTGGCATTGGCCCAGAGGTGTGCGCCCTCGCCCTCGCCGATCCAGCGCTGCGCGACGCCTGCCTGCCCATCGTCTTTGGCGATGGACCACTGTTCGCGAGGACGTGCGCGCGCCTTGGCGTCCCGGATCGCCTGAGCCGCGTCCACGTCACGGCTCATCACCCAATCCGTGACATCCACACGCCCTCGCTCGTCCAAGTCGGGGCGCTCGACCTGTCGTCAGAGGCCATCCCTGGGCATCCCTCGGACGCGGGTGGACTCGTCCAGTTCGCGTGGCTCGAACGCGCGGTCGATGCGCTCGTGCTTGGCGAGCTCGACGCTCTGTGCACCGCGCCCATTTCCAAGGAGCGGATCCACCGCCACCGACCGGACTTCCAAGGCCACACCGAATACCTGGCGGCGCGCTTCGGCCTCGGCCAAGACCGCGTCCTGATGCTGCTCGCCGGACCGACGCTGCGCGTGGCGATTCACACGCGCCACCTCGCCATTGCCGATGTCCCTGGGGCGCTCTCCATCGACGGCATCGGGCGCGATCTCGATCTGCTCAGCGCCGAGGTCCAGCGCTTCTCTCGGCCTGGACGCGCCACGCCGCGCATCGCCGTGCTCGCGCTCAACCCGCACGCGGGGGAAGGCGGGCTCTTTGGCGACGAGGAGGGGCGCGTGATCTCGCCAGCCATCGAGCGCGCTCGAGCGCGCGGCCTCGATGTCCACGGCCCATTCGCGGCCGATGGTTTTTTTGCCCGCGAGGTGCGCGCCCCACAGTTCGACGCGGTCCTCGCCATGTTCCACGACCAGGGGCTCATCCCACTCAAGATGGCCCACTTCGACGATGGTGTGAACGTGACGGTCGGCCTGCCCAAGCCCCGCGCGAGCCCGGATCACGGCGTGGCCTACGACATCGCGGGCAAAGGATTGGCGCGCGCGCAGAGCATGAAGGCCGCGCTCCGCTACCTGATTCAGCGGCTCGCGTAGAGGGTTGGCACGGCGCGTCGTGAGAGCCGCCATCGCCTTGTTGACTTCAGGAAGCTCTCCGCTATGGGCGCGCCGCCATGTTCACCGGCCTCATCCAAGACATCGGGACGCTCGAATCGCTCCGCCACGGCGCCATGAGCCGAATCGCCATCGCGGGCTTCGCGTCCGAGCGCCTGGAGCTGGGTGAATCGGTCGCCTGCAATGGCATCTGCCTGTCGGTCGTGGCCGCGCGCGCGCCAGGGCACTTCGAGGTCGAGGCCTCGCCCCAGACGGTCCGCTGCACGGCGCTCACACACTGGAACGTGGGCCAGAAGCTCCAGCTCGAGCGCGCGCTGCGGCTGGGCGATCGTCTCGGCGGCCACATCGTCCAGGGCCACGTCGATGGCGTCACGCATCTCATGACGCGGCGCATCGAAGGCGGTGCGCTCGTCCTCGGCTTCGAGCTGCCCTCTCATCTCGCGTCGTTCGTCGTGGACAAGGGCTCGGTCGCGCTCGACGGCGTCAGCCTCACCGTCAGCCGCGTCGAACGCGCGCGGTTCGAGGTCACGCTCATCCCCGACACGCAGGCGCGCACCACGCTCGCCAGCCTGCCGACCGGCGCGGCCGTCAACATCGAGGCAGACGTGCTCGGCAAATACGTCGCGCACCAGCTCACGCTCTCGGGCGCCATCGCCTCGGGCGTCACGGCCGAGACGATCGCACGCGCTGGATTCTTCCAGAGCCGCTAGCGCGCTCCCTTTCGTTTCGAGGTCTTTTTCCATGTCACTGGATGTCATCGATCGAGGCGCGCACGAAGCGCTGGACAAGCTGGACAGGTCGAAGGCGATCGCGCGCGTCGAGCGGGCGATGGCCGATTTTCGCGAAGGCAAGCTCGTCATCCTGACGGACGACGAGGATCGCGAGAACGAGGGTGACTTCATCCTGGCTGCAGAGAAGGCCACGCCCGAGGCCATCAACTTCATGGCCACGCATGGCCGCGGCCTCATCTGCCTCACCTTGACCCAGGCAGCGGCGCGCGCGCTCGACCTGCCCTTGATGGTCCGCGACAACGAGTCGCCCTTCCAGACGGCCTTCACCGTCTCGATCGAGGCGGCGCGCGGCGTGACCACGGGCATCAGCGCGGCGGATCGTGCGACGACCATCCGGGCCGCCGTCGCGCCTGGCGCCACGCCCAAGGATCTCGTGCGGCCTGGCCACATCTTCCCGCTCATCGCGCGAGAGGGCGGCGTGCTCGTGCGCACGGGCCAGACAGAGGGCTCTGTGGATCTCGCGCGCCTGGCTGGTCTCGATCCATCCGGCGTGCTCTGTGAGATCATGAAGGCCGACGGCACCATGGCGCGGCGCCCAGACCTCGAAGTCTTTGCCGAGCAACACGGCCTCACGCTCCTGACGGTCGCGGACATCATCGCCTACCGCCTCGAACGGGAGCGGCTCGTCGAGCGCGTCGAGGTCAAAGCGCTCGCCGATCTGGCAGGGATCGGCGCGTTCACGGCCCTGCGCTACCGCTCGCACATCGACGGCCGCGAACACCTGGCGCTCGTCCGCGGCGAGCTCGACGCGCTTTCGAGAGACGGCGCGCAGCCACCGCTCGTCCGGATCCAGACCACCTGCCTGCTCGGCGACACCTTTGGCTCGACCGACTGCGATTGCGGCAGCCAGCTGCGCCGCGGCCTCGCGCGCCTGTCGAGCGAACCGCGCGGCGTGTTCATCTACCTGCGGCAAGGCAATGACTCGAACCTCGACCTCTGCTGCCCTCGTGAAAAGCGCCAGACGGCCATCAGGGAGAGCGAGATCCGCGAGCTCGGCATCGGCGCCCAGCTCCTGCGCGACCTCGGCGTCACCGAGCTGCGCCTCCTGTCCGACACGGCGGGCAAGGCCGTGGGCCTGGAGGGCTATGGCCTGCGCGTCACCGAGCGCGTCGCGTTTTGACGGCGCCAACCCTCTCCCCAACCTCTCTGCCGCAAGCGGGAGAGGGCAGACCCGGAGGGCCGTGAGAGGGAGAATTTTCCCGCCCGCCTTCATTCGTTGTAGAGGCCAGCCCTTTTCGAAGGCCCCTTGGCTGTCGCCCCCTCCCCCCCTCTTTGGAGACACACGCCACATGATCCACACCGTCGAAGGAAAGATGAGCGCCGAAGGTCTGCGCGTCGCGCTCGTGGTGACGCGTTTCAACAGCTTCATCACCGAGCAGCTTCTCCTGGGCGCGCTCGACGCGCTGCGCCGCCATGGCGCACAGGACAAGGACATCGAGATCATCCGCGTGCCCGGCGCCTTCGAGCTGCCGCAGGTCGCCCGGCGCCTCGCGATGAGCGGCGACTTCGACGCACTGGTCGCGCTCGGCGCAGTCATCCGGGGTGGCACGCCGCACTTCGACATCATCGCCTCCGAGGTGGGCAAGGGCATGGCGCACATCGCCCTCGACGCGCCGTGCGCCGTCTCCTTCGGCGTGCTGACGACCGACAACGTGGAGCAGGCCATCGAGCGTGCGGGGACCAAGGCTGGCAACAAGGGCGCGGAGGCCACACTTGCCGCCATCGAGACGGCCAACGTGCTGCGCCAGATCTCCATCAAGGACTGAGGGCCGAGCCACAAGGCTGAGCCTGAGGTTGCCCCGCGAGCGCGACCTCCTGAAGAACCACGAGAGGACTCTCTGATGAGCCACAACGATCATCACGATCATCGACGCCCCGTAGGGCGCACTCTGGCCCGGGAGCGGGCGCTCCAGGCGCTCTACCAGATCGATCTCGCGGGTGCCGATCCGCTCGAAGCCCTGCGCGTGGCGTGGGGCGATGAGGCCCAGGCGCCAGACGCCAAGGCCGTCGAGTTTGCCGAGGCGCTCGTGTGCGGTGTGCTCGATCATCGGGCCGATCTGGACGCGGCAATCGAGCGCTACAGCCACCGCTGGCGCATCGACAGGATGTCGCGCATCGATCGAAACATCCTGCGCCTGGCGACCTTCGAGCTGACCAAGGGTCCCGCGCTCCCCGTCCGCGTGGTGCTCAACGAGGCCATCGAGCTGGCCAAGCGCTTTGGCGCCGACGACTCGAGCGCCTTCATCAACGGCATCCTCGATCGCGTCGCTGCAGAAGTTGCCCAGGCCCCCACATCCACCACGCCGGACGACGCCGTCTCGATCACCGACTCCGACGATGCTGGCGCGGACGCGGATTCGCCCTTGGGAGAGGGTTGAGTCCCGATGCGGCTCTCCCTGAACCAGACGGGCCTCCATGCCCTCGACGCACTGCGCGGTATCGACGCCCTGTGCCTGTTCATCGCGCAGGACGAGCGCCCACTGCGTGGCCTCGCCGGGTTCTTCGACTGGCGCCTGTGCGGCTCTCTCTCGAATGTCCTGCGCGCGGAGCACTTCGTCGGAGCCCTGGGCGTTCCCATGCTGTTCCCGATCGCGCGCGACCTGCCTGTCCGCCGTGCCTTCTGCTTTGGCCTGGGCGAGCGATCTGCGTTCCAGCCCGAGCTCGTCCTCGGCCCGCTCCTGCGACAGGCCATGTCGGTCCTGTCCAAGGCTGGCTGCCGCAGCGCCGCGCTGGAGCTCCCTGGCCTGACCGACGCGAACGCTGAGCGCCTGATCGAGATCTTCCTCGACGAGGGCATGCCAGCGTTCAAGGGCGACGCATTGGTCCTGCTCAGCGACGAGCCCAAGGATTTGTCGCGCGCCTTCCAGAAATCCGGGGAAAGGCTGCGCCGTCTTCAGATCGAAATCGACGACAAGGCCGCCCATTCCCTCGTCGAGCTGAAGAAATCCGTGAGCCGTTAGCGGTCATCGACCTATTCACTGCGCTCACGAGCGATGAAAGGCGTTTTCTTCACCGAAAGGAATTAGAAGTCGTATTCATGCCAAGACAATCCTTCTCATCCTGAGAAAGAGAACATTTTGAGTTATTCTACAGATTTGACGGACGCACGATGACGAGCGGTTGAACCTATCTTTATGGAGCAGGCGAATTTTAATGAATTCGGTGCTCTATCTGACAAAAACAGGTTGCCAATGGAGAATGATCCCGAAGGATTTTTCTCCTTATCAAACGGTTTGATCATTTTATAGAAGAGCCAAGAGATCTGGATTATGGACGCGGCTCATGAAGGTATTGATCAAACTTGATCGCGAAATGCGCGGAAGAAACGTAGCTCCATCCTTCTCGCTCATTGATTTACAGTGTGTCAAAACGACGGGGCCCGCCGAAGAGCAGGGGGTTCGATGGGGAAAAAGGATAAAGGGGAGAGAGCGGCGAATTGTGACGGATCTATGGGGAAATGTATTGGCTGTGATTGTTTGAGCGGCAAATCTCCATGATACGACGTAGGGTGAAAAGTATTTCAGAAGGCATCGAGTGAATGTCCGAATTTTTTGGGTGTTTGCGCGGACGCGGCCATCGAAAAATATTCGAGAATGCCGTGAAGAGTTTAGGATTGAAGGCCGAAATCTCTGAGCGAATAAAATATAAATTTGAAAATACTGCCCAAGCGTTGGCGTGTCGAACGAACATCTTTATGGCTGAACAATTACAGAAGATTATCCAAGGATTATGAAATCACGACGACTTCCGAGAAGAGCTATTAGAAAAATGAAAAGCCCCTCGTCTCACTGACAGAGGGGCTTTTTTCATTTCGACTCGACAGCACGCGATCTCTTTTTCGGTCAAGATCTGATCCGGTGCATGAGCTTGGCGACAGCCTGCGCTGGCGCTGATTCGGCGATCACGAGCAAGCCACAGGCCTCGGCTTCGGCCACGATCTGTCGGTGGAGCATCCAGCCTGCGTCGATCCTGACCTTGAGCGGGTCCATGCCGGTGCGCATCCGGTATTTTTCGATGAGGCGGGTGCGGTAGCTCTCCTCGTCCACGGTCGCGACGACCACCTGATGCACGTTGCGCCGCTGGTAGCGCGCCATCTGACTCGGGAGCAGGCCAACGCCGTGGAAGATCGCGCTCTTGCCCGCGCTCAAGTAGCTGTCGATGAGGCTGAAGGCCGCGCCGACGATGGGCCGCATGTGCGCGTGAAATCCCTCGTGGACGCTCTTCTCGCCAAAGGGACCGTGCAGCTCCCAGGCGTTGAGCGCGTTACAGAAGAGGATGGGATCGTCCTTCTCGCGGCTCTGGATGCGCAGCATGTCGCGCAGCACGTCCAGATCGATGAGGCGCAGGAGCGCGAGCTCTCGGGCGAGTTGGTAAGCGACGGCAGACTTCCCGACTCCAGGCGCTCCACCGATGAGAACGATCATCCCGATACCTCCAGACTCTGCGCGGCGTTGGCTCGCGTCCAATCGCGAGCGGCGGCGCCCTATGCCACAGCCACGGGAGCGTTGGGAACCCCGAAGGCAGGGAGAGCAGGGCAATCCGAGCGCTCCATCCCTCGCCATCTCTCACGCAAACGAGCAAAGGAGGAGATCGCGGATGATTCGAGAGCGCTTTTTTCGAATGAAACAGCGTCAAAAAACGCCTCGCCCGCTCGCCTCGTTCACCGCGATCTGAGCTTGTCGAGCGCGAGCGCGGTGAGCGGCTTTACCAGAGAGAGGCTGGGCTCATCGACGAGCAGCAGGCAGGTGAGCAGGCCTCGTGGGGCGCTCCAGCTCGAGTCCATCGAGCGCGCGGTGTCGTAGAGCGTTCGCCTGATCCGAGAGACACGGCGACGCTCGATGCCGTAGGCCGTGAGGTCGATCGAGAGCCGCTGTTCGAGCGTCCAGAGAGCGAGCGCGAGCGCCCGGGCCGATCGGCACGCCTCGGCGCGCGGCCAGAGAGGGCTCCAATCGAAGCCCTGCGGCTGCATCGCGCGCAGCTTCAGATCGAAGAGCCATTTGACGTGTTCGAAGCGGTGTCCCACGCCGTGTGAGGCCAGAAAGATCAGCTCGTCGATGGGGTCCAAGACTCGTTGGCAGGGATTCTCCGTCGTCAGCGCCTCGCCTCGTTCGAACAGCGCCTCGAACTCGAGGTTCTCGCGCCAGGGCGAATGGGACAGGTGCGCGTGCAGCTCCACGAAGAGCCCGGCCAGGCGGCCATCGATGCCTCGGAAATCGACGCTGTGCTTGACGCTGGAGCGCCTTACACGCGGGTCGTCCACCAGCTCCAGGCCTGCGCCGCGCAATACCTCCACGGCCCGATCGAGCGCCGATGGCGAGACGAACAGGTCGATGTCCCCAGGCGGCCGCATCCACGATTCGAGAGGCGGCATCACGTAGAGCCGATCGGCCAGAACAGAGCCCTTGATCAGAAGCACATCGATGCCCGCGTCTGTCAGGTGCCTGGCAAGGTCCAACGTGGCATGGCGATGACGGGTGAACTGGAAGCGCTCGACGCGCGCCAGCGGGGGCGCTGCCGCAAACTCAGGCACACCCGTGGCCGCGAGCAGCGACTCGAAGCCCTGCCGATTCGCCTCCTGCCGCAGGCGCGATCGCTCCTCGGCAGAGAGCGCTTCGACAGAGGCGCGAACGCGGTCCGGCGCTTCAGGAAAGAATGCGAGCAAATGCTCCAGAACCATACGGACGCCCTTTCTTCGTCCCAGAAACTGGCTCCGACGACACACCCTCATTGCGAGGAACGAAATGACGATTCGATGAGGGATTATTTGCCGAAGCAGGAAAGTCATGATCCCCCGGTAAAGCCCGGGGGCTTTTCGCCACATTTTTCAAACATTCTCTGCCAGACTTCTAATTCCGACTTAGGGCTTATCCCTGAATTAGGACCTTTGCACCGCGCAGGACGGGGAATGCCAGACTTTGGCGCGAGGCGGGAGTTTCCAGACGGAAGTGAAGTGCGAAGCAACGAAGAGAGGCGTTTCACGGACAAGTGGGGCGATGGGATAATGAAAGGATAGGTCCTTAAATCATGCGCTAAAAGGCAAGCTCTTTTAAAATTATAGTTTTCATGTGCTCACGCTTACAGAAATATGGGGTGAAGCCAATTGCCGTAAAGGTCAAAGCTTTTCAGTCCCCCGACAAAACCGGGGGGCCTATTAAAATAAGGACTTATCCCTCAATGAGGATCGAGCAACGCGAAGGCCGGGAAATGTCAGACGAGGCGCGAGGCGGGAGCTTCCAGGCGCAAGAGACCAGCGAGGCGACGAAGGCTGGCGTTTCACGGACAAGCGGGGCGACGGGATAATTGAAGGATAAGTCCTAAAAAGGGCGGGGATTGATCCCGCCCTCGATCCAAAAGACACCTTCTGTTCGACTCAATTCTTTTCTATTTTTTTCTTTGGCTTGGCCGCAGACTTTTTGTCCTCAGGTTTGGGAGGAGCGGCTTTTTTGGGCGCGGGCTTTTCTGCTTTCTTGGGCGCTTCTTTGCCTTCTTTTTTGATCGGCTTCTTGGATTCGGCCTTGGCAGGCGCCGCGGCCTTTTCCTTTTTCGATTCAGGCTTCGCAGGCGCCGCTTTCTTTGGCGCGGGTTTTTCGTCTTTTTTGGTCGCCGCTTCTTTTTTGATCGGCTTCTTGGATTCGGCCTTGGCAGGCACTGCGGCCTTTTCCTTTTTCGATTCAGGCTTCGCAGGAGCCGCTTTCTTTGGCGCGGGCTTTTCGTCTTTCTTGGCCGCCACTTCTTTTTTGATCGGCTTCTTGGATTCGGCCTTGGCAGGTGCCGCGGCCTTTTCCTTTTTCGATTCAGGCTTGGAAGGAGCCGCTTTCTTTGGCGCGGGTTTTTCCTCTTTCTTGGCCGCCACTTCTTTTTTGATCGGCTTCTTGGATTCGGCCTTGGCAGGCGCCGCAGCCTTTTCCTTTTTCAATTCAGGCTTCGCAGGAGCCGCTTTCTTTGGCGCGGATTTTTCGTCTTTCTTGGCCGCCACTTCTTTTATTGTTTTTTTCGATTCAGGTTTGGCGATCGAGGCGGCTTTCTTTGCCTGAGCCGTAGCAATGGCTGGCGTCGCCTTGTCCTCACCCTTGTGGACGGGGGTCTTTTCCTCTTTACTCCCCAAGAGGGCGGCCTGTTTTTCGGCCTTGACCTCGGCTGCGGTCACCTTGAGCGCCTTTTTGATTTGATCCGGGATTTTTCCTGGATTTTTCAAGAGCTCGGCCTTGAGTGGTGAATTCTTGGGAATGAGCAAAATACCGCCGCGCGACTTGGGCGGCGTCATGGGACCTTCCTCTGGTTTGTTGTATCGGCGGACGCGCATCCCGGAGATGGCCTCGATCTCATCGGGCGTGAAATAGCCAATCTCGCACAGTGACTGGAGAATCTGGAGGCAACACGCATCGATACTCTTCTTGTGGGTCTCGATGGTGACTTCGGGATTCACGGGCGTCTCATACGGTTCGGTGATGCCAATCATACTGATTTCACCGCGCAGCGCCTTCTGCATTCTGCCCTCGCGGATTTCACTCTTGGTCGTGCGGGCGATTTCCTTTTCCTGGGCGATTTCACGCTCGATCAATGTCTCTGTCGGCGCATCGACATAGACTTCGACGAAACGGCCAATCTTCCGGCGCAATTGTTCACGCTCTTCACGGTATGGGCTCAGCGCGGCGACGATTGTGACCACGTCGTTTCTCGTCAACACCATGGCCATGCTACCCAGACGGCGGACCAAAAGATTGCGCTCGGCTTTGTTGGTGCCCGGGCCATTGGCAAGCGTCTCTGCCCAGTCGGCATCATCCAGGAGCTCGACGCGGCGCCCTGCCGCCGCCAGTTTTGCGGCCAACAATTCGGCGATACTGCTCTTGCCCGCCAGCCCCAATCCTGTCAGCCAGATGGTTAATCCCGTTGTTTTTGCCATATCGATGACTCCTTAGAGATGACGACGTTGGAAGGAAGCGCTCTCTCCATTCAATTTCAATGAATGAAGATCAATTTTTTATCTGCCCTTTTGTTCAGGCGCCCTGTCCAATTGAAATCCCCTAGTCGAGCGCTATCATACCAGAAAAATCCTGTCAGAAGACGCGCTTAGGGGTGAAAATAAGTTCAGGATTTCTGGAAGGACGAATACTTTGACCGATTAAAAAATGCGGCCCTCTAGCCGTGTTCCCTATCCAACGCAACAGGAGATTTTTTTCTTTCGCTCTCTCCTTTTGCTCGAAGCATCGATTCGACGATCTCGTGATCGAATGGACTCGATAGTTTTGATGGATATATATTTTGATTCGTTCATGGCTGTTTTTGCCGTCAGCATTTTTGATGCGCGGAAAGCCCAATGAATTGAATCAGAGCGCCGTGGCGATCCTTGAAGATCATCTCCCTGACGAAGAGTTGAATTGAATCGAAAGTTTCGAATTCCGTGAGTCCGTGAACGCAAAGAATGGCATCGCGCTTCGGTCACCAGCTGTCATCTCGTGAACACTTCCCGAACGGCTCCAAACCCCTTAGAGAAGGGCCGTCGTCGCGCGCCGCCCCCTCCCTTTCGGGCGCGCGTTTTTTCGTTCTGTGGCGTTGGTCGTGGCCCTTTGCGTCGGGAGATTGCATGTCCTCACTCATTCCGAGACTCATTCTATCGATTGGGTTTCCCCTGCTGATGGCGCTGGTGGTGGGTGCCTTTGGCCTGGGCTTCTTCGAGAGCGCTCGAGGCCTACGCGACATCCTCATGCTCGCGGGTGTCACCCTGATCACCGTTGCCGTCGCGACCTTCCTGGCCCTGCGCCACTTCGTCACCCAACCGCTGAGGGCGATCACCGCGCAGCTCGAGAAGAAATCCAAGGTCGGCCCTTTTCTGGCGCGCGCCTCTGCCAAGGAGTCGCGCTCGCGCGAGCTCGCCGAGCTCGTGACGGCCTACAACGCGACGCTCGCCACCATCACGTCCATGCAGGTGGCCGAGATCGAGACCTCGTTCCAGATGAAGCAGATGGAGGGAGAGCTGCTGCTCAAGACCGAGCTCGAAAACCGCAATCAGCAAATCGAGCAGGCGAACGCGAAGCTCGAACAGCGAGTGCGCGAGATGACGCTGCTGCTCGACGTCGCCCACCAGCTCGGCTCCACGCTAGAGCTTTCGGAGATCCTGAAGGCGGTCACACAGCTCGTCGGGATCTCGATGGGCGTCGATCAGTTCACGGCGATGCTCGTGGAGCCGGACGGAACTCTCAAAATCGCCGGAAGTTTCGGGCTGGATGTGGAGCGCTGCGCGTCGTTCCAGCTCAAGCTGGGCGAGGGCGCTAGCGGCATCGCGGCGCAGACGCGCGAACCGGTTTACATCACCGACCTCCAGTCCGATCCCCGCTACATCCGAGGCCCGGACGACCCCGATGGGCCAGCGTCGCTGCTCAGTGTGCCCATGATCTGCCGCGACCAATTCGTCGGCATCCTCAACTTCACCCGCCTCAGGAAGGACGCCTTTGGCGACAGCGACATCGTCCTCCTCCAGCTCATGGCCTCGCAGGCCGCGCTGGCCGTGCTCAACGCGCAGCTCTTCACGCGGATGCGAGAGCTGAACCCCATCGATCCGATCACGGGCTGTCTCGGCCCTCGCCACGTCGCCGAACGACTCAACGTGGAGCTCCTGCGCGCCCAGCGGCTCGCGCTGCCCCTCTCGCTCATCCGAATCGAGGTCGATCCCTACAGTGCGCGGGCGGCCGAGGAAAAAGGTCCGGCCGCCGACGATGAGATCCTCCGGCGGATCGCGGAGCTCATCCGCAAGAAGGTTCGGGCAACGGACGTGGTCGCGCGCTCTGGGAGCGAAGAGTTCCTGCTCGTCCTGCCCGACTGTGGCCAGCGCGAGGCGCAGACGATCGCGGAGATGTTCCGCCGGAAGGTCGAACAGATCGGCGAGGCCGAGCGCGATACCACTGACAACCAAATGCCGCGGGTCACGATCTCTGCGGGCGTGGCCACGTATCCAGAGGACGCGACAGGCCTGGAGCGCATTCTCGAAGCAGCGGACACCGCGCTCAGGAAAGCCAAAGCTGCGGGGCGAAACAGGACGGCGCTCTTCCAGATGGATGGCGTGGACAGCTGATCCTGCGCCCAGCCGAAGCACGCCGTTCACAGCACAGGCGCATCGAACCGAACGCCTCGCCGACAGCTCGTTGGCGAGGCGTCGTCGAGAGGGCGAGGCGTCAGTCGTCTGGACCTGAAAAAGAGCGCCCCGGCAGCGCCATATCCGCTAAGAGCGCGCTCTTTTGCAGCGCGCCTTCGGCCACCCCGCCATTGCCCGACGCCACTGCGCTTCGTTTTTCTGACGGCCTTTCGACGACGGCCGCGCCCCCGACTGGACCACGACTCCGACGATGGACATCCCTCCCCGCGATCCGGCGCACAGCGGCGCGCCTCCAGCGATAGCGACCCCGAGCCTCGCGTTTCAGCTCGTGCTGCCCAACTTCGAGGGGCCGCTCGATCTACTCCTGCACCTGATCCGCGAGCACAGGATCGACATCCTCGACATCCCCATCGCGCTCATTACCGAGAAATATCTAGAGACGCTCCGGGCGATGAAGGAGCTCGACCTCGACATCGCTGGCGAGTTCGTCCTGATGGCCGCGACGCTGGCGCACATCAAGTCGCGCATCCTGCTGCCCGAGGCCGAAGCCGATCCTGAAGAGCTGGCGCCTCAGGCAGATCCGCGTGAGGAGCTCGTCCGTCGCCTGCTCGCGTATCAGAAATACCGGGCCGCGGCTGAATCGTTGGGCACGCGGGCGCTGCTCGGACGCCAGGTGTTCACACGGCGCGCGCGCCTCGACGCAGTGCCTAGGCCAGAGGGCGAGCTCGGGCTGATCGAGGTCTCGGTTTTCAAGCTCATCGAGACGCTGGCCAAGGTGCTCAAGGAGCGGACCCCCGAGCCACAGCACGAGGTGCGGATCGAACAACAGCTCAACCTGGGCGACACGATGGGCCGCGTCATCGCCATGCTCCAAAAGACGCCGCGCACCTCGTTCGTCACCCTGCTCCAGACCGCGCGCGACCGCGTCACCATCCTGATGACCTTCTTGGCCATCCTGGAGATGTGCAAGATGCGCCTGCTGCGCATCGTCCAGGAGGAGGGCAGCGATGACATCCTGGTCGCTGCCCCCGCGCCTGAGGCGCTCACCAGGGCCGCCGTGCTCTTCAAAGATGACTATCAGTAAGACTTTTCTTGACAGTCCCCATTGCTTCGACTAGTAGGCCGCGCCGTTTTTCAGTCCCTTTCTTTTTGGGGGCAAAAGAACAGCGTTCATGGGGGCGTAGCTCAGTTGGGAGAGCGCCGCGTTCGCAATGCGGAGGTCGTCGGTTCGATCCCGTCCGCCTCCACCATGAAGTCGGTTGTAGGAGTCCACGGAAATCCGCAACGCCCCGAAATCACTGAGGTTTTCAGAGATTTCGGGGCCAAAGCAGGCCGCCGAACTCCACGGACAGCCGAAAAAATAGTTGCAACTGTTGTGGTTATCACGAAAATTGGAACCCTTTGATGACAACTTCAAAGGGTTTTCGATGGCCACAAGACAACGCCAACGTCTCTCAGACGTTGAAATTCGAAGCCTCAAAGCTCAAGCCCGCCCCTACAACGCGACAGATGGGGACGGGCTTTTTCTGTGTGTGCTCCCCACTGGCTCGAAGAGCTGGCGCTTTGCCTTCTGGTATCTGGGCAAGCGCAAGACGCTCGTCCTTGGGCAGTATCCAGAGATCTCGCTGAAGCGTGCGCGGGAGCTCTTGGCAGAGGCGCGGACGCACGTTGCAGAGGGGCGTGACCCCTGCGCGCTCAAGCAGGCGGCCAAGTCGGCGCGCAGGCTGGAGGTCTTGGAGACGTTCGAGGCGCTCTCGACGCAGTGGCTTTCAGAGCGTGAGCCCTCTTGGTCGGCAAGCCACGCGAAAGGCCAAGCCCGAAGGCTCGAAAAAGACCTGCTCCCCTACCTGGCGGGAAGGCCGATCAAGGAAATCAAGGCGCCCGAACTTGTGGCCACCTTGCGCAAGCTCTTCGAGCGGTCAGGTGCCGAGGTGACAGAGCGCGCCAAGCAGATTCTCTATGGCGTCTTCCGATACGCGGTGAACCTTGGGCTTCTGGACACTGACCCGACGACGACGCTCAAAGGTGTCACCGAGGCGCCCCAGCCGACGCACTTTGCGGCGCCTGCCAAGGACACCGTGAAGGTTGGTGGCTTCCTGCGGATGCTCGAAGCCCCACGCTTGGCTGGCCCTCTCGTCCAGTGTGCCTTGAGGCTTCATCCCTTGGTCGTGGTTCGTCCTGGTGAGCTGCGCTGCGCGCGCTGGGCAGACATCGATTTCGAGGCCAAGGAGTGGCGCTTCGTGCCCTCCAAAACCCGGAAGAAGAATCCAGAGGAGCACGTCGTCCCGCTGTCGAGGCAGGCGTTCGCGATTCTCGAAGAGGTCAAGCCCTTCTCGTTCGGTCGCTCGGAGTGGGTCTTCCCGAGCCCACGGACCATGGCGCGGCCTCTGAGCGAAGCGGCCTTGAACGCGGCCCTTGCGCGGGCAGGCATCCCCAACACGGAGCTCGTCCCACACGGCTGGCGCTCGGTGTTCCGCACGTTGGGGGCGGAAAGGTGCGGCTTCCAGTGGGATTGCCTCGAAGCCCAGCTCGCCCACGCCGTGCCCGATGTGTTGGGCCGCGCCTACAACCGTGCCGAATGGATGGAGCAGCGCCGGGTCATGATGCAGCGATGGGCGGATTACTTGGATGAATTGAAGGCGGGGGTGAAATGAATTCGGAAGAAGCGCGCTCAACGCTGAACGGTTATTTTATAGCCCTCAACATTCACGACGAATTCACAAGAGAATTGATCTGGGGAGATGATTGGTTGATCCAAGAAACTCCATTTTGGGTGAATGATGCGACTGAAATTCTTAAATATGAGCTCAAACGGCTTTATTTTGTGACAGATGAGGATGTTGAATTGCTTTTCGATGTGACTGCCGCGAAACACGAAGAAGCACAAAAAGAAATCCTTTTGGAGATTGCGAGTATTTACAAAAGCGGCATTGATTGTGGGAGGCGTGTCTGTGAGGCGTTCGAAAGAGCTGAATTCCTGAATAGAGCACTAGCCATTGTAAAGGAATGTTCTGAAACAGTCCAGAAAGAGGCAGGGGCGCAAGGAAAAAGGCTGAATGGTCTGATTCCGCTCGCTCGCTCCTTGGGAATCGACGCACCCGCTTCTTTGACGCCCAGTCAATCGGTCGAATCATTTTTTGAGGCGCACAAACTCCCCATTTCTCCAGGAGAATTGGTGGAGATCTTTGATCGGAGTCCAGAAGTAGAGCACGCGATGGAATTGGAATTGGCGATCCGCGCGTGGGCTTCGGTCAAGAGAAACAAGAGCGAAAAGAGGAAGCCCCTCAAACCTTTGATGGAGTGGCTTGAATCAAACGCTGAGTCCATTTCTGGAAAGAAGCTCACCACTGAAGCCATCCAGAGAGTTGCCAGGGTGGCCAACTACAACCCTTCTCCAGGGGCAAACAAAACGTCCGACGATTAGATCTGAAATCATCCGACGATCCCAAGGTCAAGATGGCCTTTCACTCTTGAAGATAGTCCGACGATTAGCCCCGAATTCATCCGATTATTATTTCTTTCGTCAGACTATTCAAACCAATTCCAGACCTTACACTCCGCGCCGTCCACCAATGGACTCCGGCAATCCCGCCCAAACACACGGAGAAACCCCCAATGGAAACGCGAATGGAATCACCCAAAGAAATCCAGTTCCTGAAGGCCAGCGACGTTATGGCCAAGACGAAGCTCCCCAAGACCACCATCTACGAGCGCGCCGCGCGTGGCGAGTTCCCTACCCCCATCAAGATGGGTGCGCGGGCGAGCTTTTGGCCTGCCCACGAAGTGGACCGCTGGTGCCGGGCCGTCATTGCTGGCGCCACCAAAGAGCGCCTCTGTGAGCTCGTGACTGAGCTTCACGAGGCGAGAAA